>DATJNC010000001.1:0-23525 GCA_035508395.1 Terriglobales bacterium
GGGGAAGCAGGGAGCTACCGTGCCATCGGTGCGGATGATCACGTTGTTCTGACCGGCGCGGCAGTTCCACTCGGCGAAATGCAATTCACCGTTCGAGTCTTGCACGATGCCGGGCGTATCGATGAGATGCCTGGCGAGATCTCCATTGGTGCCGGTGCCGTCGCCATTCCAGCCAAGGCGCTTCAGATCGGAGCCGCTGGCCATGCGGATGAAGGCCTTGATTTCCTGCAGGCGCTGGACGGAGTTCACCATCTGGTAGCCGCGCTTGTTGGCGTCGATGAGGTAATCGACGAGCGAATCGATCTGCGGCCAATCCTCGGGACGAATGTAAGTGGGATTGTCGTAGAGATGCTTGAAGTGCTCGTCCTGCTCGATCATGGGAGTTTCGTTGATGTGGTAGTCGGTGGCGATGTGGCTGTCATGGGCAAACTCGGTGAGCAGACGAATGTCTTCGGTGTTGTTGCGGCAGATGTTCATGTTGAAGAACACCATGTAGCCGTAGACATATTGCTTTTTGAGCAGATGATCGAGGTGCTTGCGGACAGGAACGAGGGCTTTGGGCAGGCTGGGCTTTTCGTCCCAGGCATCGACAGCGAAATTAAAGACGGCGGCGCCGGCATCGCCGAGGCGATCGGCGACATCGGGGCGGAGCAGCCGAGCGTTGGTACCGATGTAAATCCAGAAACCTTTTTTCGCGGCGTAGTTGACCACCTTGTGCGCGAATTGCGGGCGCAGCAGAGGCTCTCCACCCATCAGGGCAAGCACACGGCAGCCATGATCGTAGAGCCAATCGATGGAGCGGCGGGCGACGTCTTCGGTCATGCCCTTCACTTTGTTGTTATAGGCCCAGCAATACCAGCAATCGAGATTGCATTTGTACTCGAGGAACAAGTAAGCGGTGATGGGATGGAAGACGCCAGGAAGGACGCGGGATTTCATGTAGGGAAAGAGCCATCCGCGCATGGAGCGATAGACGAGGGGCCAAGTCCAGTCGCGTTTTTCGGGAGGAGAGTCAGGGCCGGGGTCTTTTAGCTTTTCAGGATATTGCGGGAAGACAGGCTCGGGGAGAGTGAGACCTTTGGGTTCGGGCAAGGCGACTGGCGCGGAGGCCGAATTGATCAACAGATTGTGGATATCGACATCGATGCGGAACTTGGGGGCAGCTGCCATCGCGTAATTCTCCTAATGCTTGAGGTTGATGAGATGGTGAACAGTTTGACCTCGGTTCGCTAATGACCTTTGATGTTTGTGACGTCCGGAAGGTGGCAGATTATCCTTATCGGTGGAAATAAATTCTGGCCCGGATAGCAGCACACGAGGCAGGTTCCGGTCCAGCGTCCCAGGCACGCCAATCATTTACAATCAACATTCTTTCTTTCATCTTTTCTTTGGTCGGGAACTTTATGTATCGATGGTCGGAGCTTTTTATTCCTACATTACGTGAGGCGCCGGCGGATGCCGAAGTGGCGAGCCACAAACTGCTGGTGCGGGCCGGATACATCCGGCAGCTGGGCGCGGGCATTTACTCATTTTTATTTTTGGGCAACCGGTCGCTGCAGAAGATCATGGGCATCGTGCGCGAAGAGATGGACAGGATCGGGCAGGAATTTTATTTGCCGGCGCTGAATCCGCGGGACATCTGGGAAGAGAGCGGGCGCTGGACGGTGATGGGCGAAAACATGTTTCGCCTGAAGGATCGCAAGGGCGCGGATTTGTGCCTGGGCATGACGCACGAAGAGGTGATGACTGACATCGCGCGCAAGGAACTGCGGAGCTACAAGCAGTTGCCGCAGATCTGGTATCAGATTCAGACGAAATTTCGCGATGAGCCGCGGCCGAGGTCGGGACTGCTGCGGGTGCGGCAGTTCATCATGAAAGATGCGTATTCGTTTGACCTAGACGTGGCGGGGCTCGACGTGAGTTATCAGAAACATTACGAGACTTATTGCCGCATTTTTGACCGCTGCGGGTTGAAATACATGGTGATCGAGGCGCATTCGGGGGCGATGGGCGGGTCACAGTCGCAGGAATTTATGGTGCGCACGCCAGCGGGCGAGGATCAGGTGGTGAGCTGCGAAAAGTGCGGATATGCGGCGAATCTGGAGAAGGCAACTTCGAAGCTGGAAGCCGTGGAGGATCTGGCGGCGGAGGGAGATGGGAAGCCGCTCGAGGTGCACACTCCGGGGCAGAAGACAATTGAGGATGTGGCGCGCTTTCTTGGCATGTCGCCGAAGAACAACATGAAGACGCTGGCGCTGATGGTCGCAGAGGAGGATGCGAAGACGAAGAAGACGCAGTGGCGGCCGCTGATTCTCTTGGTGCGCGGCGATCACCAGATGAACGAGGCGAAGTTGTCGTCGGCGATCGGTGGCAAAGAAGTGCGTGCGATGCAAGATGAAGAGATTCGGGAATTCTTCAAAACTCCCGCGGGATATCTTGGGCCGATTGGAATTGAGTGGACAAAGAGTTTGGAAGACGCGAGCAAGCCGATTTTGCTACTTGATAAGGCGCTTGAGGGCCGGGCGAATCTGGTGGGCGGAGCGAATAAAGAGGAGTATCACTTCAAGAACCTGACGCCGGGAAAAGATTTTCAGCCGACGGCCTGGGCCGACCTGCGGAGCGTGAACGCGGGCGAGGGGTGTCCGGTGTGCGGGGCGCCACTGCGCATCGATACGGCGGTTGAAATCGGGCACATCTTCAAGCTTGGCTATAAGTATTCGAAATCGATGGGGCTGACGGTGCTCGACCGGAACGGCAAAGAAGTGAATCCGATCATGGGCAGTTATGGGATCGGAATGGAGCGCATTCTGACGGCGGCGATTGAGCAGTCGAATGACGCAAACGGATTCTGGCTCTCGCCGTCGATTGCGCCGTTTGATGTGGTGGTGGTGGGGACCAACAGCGGCGACGAGAAGATTCGGACGACGGCGGAAGAGATTACGCGCAGTCTGGAAGGCGCCGGATTCGACGTGTTACTGGATGACAGGGACGAAAGGCCAGGGGTGAAGTTCAAAGACGCTGACCTAGTGGGCATACCCTTTCGTGTCAACGTGGGGAAGAAGGTTACCGAAGGTATGGTGGAAGTGGTTCGGCGCTCGACTCTGGACAGGACGGACGTTAACATTTCAGCCATAACCGAGCACCTCCGGGGACTCGTCTGCGAAGCGACGGCGGGCAGGCAGAAACCGGTTTGAAGTGGCGAAAGCTGCTGGACGCTGAGTGATCTGGCGGTTCGAGCAAGCCGGTTAGCGAGCAAAGTTATGGCGACGTTGAAGCTGATCTTCGGCTTTGCATTGTTTGCGGCAGTGGGCCTGGCAGGAGTCAAGGTCATTCCTCCCTTTTTCTCGAACTACGAGTTTGAGGATTCGATCAAGAATGAGGCTCTGCAATCGACCTACAGCACGCGTTCGGAAGACGACATCCGGGAAAGCGTGATTAAACATGCGCGCGACTACGACATTATGCTGACCCCCAAGCAGGTGAAAGTTTCGCGTAGCGGGGGTTATGGGAACGGCAACCTGCTGATCGAAGCCGAATACAGCGTGCCGCTCGAACTGCCCGGCTACTCCACTACCCTGAATTTCCATCCTTCAACGGCGAACCGGGGCGTGTTTTAAGGTCAGAGGTGACCTCAGCGGCTAAAGCCGCTGGTCAATAATGTCCGCCTATCGCAGCGCTAAAGCGCCGCGCCACCCAAAATTTCCACGCGGCTTGCGCCGTGGGTAAACCGCCCTTTAACCGAACCTCTCACCTGTCACCCTGACCTCCAAAATCTGCGATCCAACCGACACATCCTCACACAGGCTGTATCTTTGGTGACACGCATCTAAGCATTTATGAGCCACTTTGAGGGACGACTCTGATTTAAAATCTAGCTGCCACTCCAGTCATTTACGGGCGACAATTGGGTCCGGCCGCTTCCGGACCCGGAATTGCGTCTGGATATGAATTGCGTCTCGAAAAACAAGAACTGACCACTTTCCTTGGCGATCCGACTGAAAATACCGAAGATGGGAATTGGCGGAGGAGGCGGGAGGGGCCGCGGTCGCGGGACGAAGGACCCTGTCGTTCGGTATGCGCTGCTGGGATTTCTGTCTGTTTCGCTCCTGGTCGTCGGGCTGTTTGCGTATTGGTACGTGAAGTACGACCGCATTATCGAGCAGCGCTTTCGTGGGCCGGTGTTTGCGACAGCGGCCAGAATCTATGCCAGCCCCAGGGTTGTGCGCGTAGGCGCGAGCGACTCGGCCAACGCAATTGCCGGGGAGCTTCGGCGGGCGGGATATTCAGAGCAACCGGGTTCGCCGTTGGGCACCTTTCGCGTGCATGCCGGCACAATCGAGGTGAACCCCGGGCCGGAGTCGTACCACAGCCCGGAGCCGGCGACGATCAAAATTCAGGATGGGAAGGTGGCGGAGATCACGAGCCGGTCGGCGGGTGATCTGGAGGCCTACGAACTAGAACCGCAGCAGGTGACCTCGCTGTTCGACGCGGAGCAGCGATCGAAGCGCGAACTCGTTAAATACAACGACATCCCCAAAGTGATGGTTGATGCGGTTACTTCGATCGAGGACCGGCGTTTCTTTCAACACAGTGGCGTGAATTTCATGCGCTTGTTTGAAGCGGCGTGGATCGACTTCACCCACCAGCGCCACCAGCAGGGCGGATCGACGATTACGATGCAACTTTCGCGGGCGTTCTTTCTGAGCCCGGAGAAGACGTTCAAGCGAAAGATGATCGAGATGCTGATTGCGGTAGAGCTGGAGCAGAAGTTTTCCAAGCAGCAGATTTTCGAGTTCTACGCCAATCGGGTTGATTTGGGCCAGCGCGGGTCGTTTACGATTTCGGGATTTGCCGAGGGCGCGCACTCTTATTTCAATAAGGACCTCAAGGACATCACGCTGCCGGAAGCCGCGCTGCTTGCGGGTTTGATCCAGGCTCCGAGCTACCTCTCACCCTATCGGCACCAGGAGCGGGCGCTGGAACGGCGGAATACGGTGCTTGAGGCGATGGTTGACACGGGAGCGATCACACGCGCTCAGGCAGATAAAGCAAAAGCCACGCCACTGAAGCTGGCGCCTCCGAATGTGGAGGCCAGCGACGCTCCTTATTTTGTTGACATGGTACGGGACACAGTGCTGAGCAAGCTGAACGAACATGAGGTCAACGAGCAGCAGTTCCGCATCTACACGACACTCGACCCTGAGCTGCAGCAGGCGGCAGCGCAGGCAGTGGAAACCGGCATCAAGATCGTGGATGAGCAAGTCACGAAGATGCGAACGAAACGGACCAAGATCGCGAAGGGTAAGTACGAAACAACGGTTTTGCCGGGTCCGCAGGCGCAGGTGGCGCTGGTGGCAATGGATCCACATACGGGAGAGATCAGGGCGCTGGTGGGCGGGCGCAATTACGGAATGAGCCAGTTGAATCACGCGTTGGCAAGGCGGCCGACGGGGTCAATTTTTAAACCGTTTGTTTATGCGGCAGCGATGAACACGGCTATTGATGGATCGACAACCGTTATCACCCCGGCGTCAATCGTGAGCGACCAGCCGTCAACATTCGCCTACGGTGACCAGATCTACGAGCCGCGCAATTACAAGGAGGAGTACCACGGCGATGTGACGCTGCGGTATGCGCTGGCCCTGTCGCTGAATAATGCGACGGTGAAAGTGGCGGAAGAGGTCGGTTATGACAAGGTCGCCGATCTGGCCAAGTCCGCCGGAATTGCCTCGGTGAAAGCCACACCCGCGATGGCGCTTGGCGCCTACGATGCCACTCCGGTTGACATGGCGGCGGCGTACACCACGTTTGCCAATGGAGGCACTCGGCTCTCGCCGGTGCTGGTAAATTCTGTCCGCA
Source organism: Terriglobales bacterium (assembly GCA_035508395.1). Lineage (GTDB taxonomy): Bacteria > Acidobacteriota > Terriglobia > Terriglobales > Acidobacteriaceae > Acidiflorens. Next base: position 5,860 of record DATJNC010000001.1, read on the forward strand.
ATGCGCAAGGCGATGTGGTTGTGAATTTCGGCACCGAGAAAAAAGATGTTCTCGATCCGCGAGTAGCCTATGTGATGACGAACATGCTTGAGGGCGTGCTCAACTTCGGAACGGCATTTGGGGTGCGGGCCCGCGGGTTCGAGGCTCCGGCTGCTGGCAAAACCGGCAGCTCGCACGACGGCTGGTTCGCGGGGTATACGAGCAATCTACTTTGCATTGTGTGGGTTGGTTACGACGACTACAGCGACCTGCGGTTAAGCGGGGCGCAGACTGCGGCGCCCATCTGGGCCGAGTTCATGAAGAAGGCTGTCACTTTGCCTCCGTACTCAGACGTGAAGCCGTTCTCGCCGCCGGAAGGGGTGGTTGACGTCCAACTCGACAAGGTGACCAATCGGATCGCGACGCCGTCCTGCCCGGACGACTATACGATTGCGTTTGTTTCCGGGACCGAACCGCGCGATACTTGCGACCAGGTGGGCGGCGTAACCGGGTTCTTTTCACGCATCTTTGGAGGAAAGTCAGAGGCGCCGCTGCCTCCACCAACGACGAACGGAGCGCTGCCGAATGGCAACGTGCAGGCTGTAAACGGGAACCAGCAGCCCTCTAACGGTGTCCAAGGGGAAGAAGAGGGCAAGAAAAAGAAAGGCTTCTTCGGCAAGATCGCCGACGTTTTCAAGGGCGGCCGCGATGACAAAAACGATCCCGCGGCGTCTAAGCCCGCAAGTAATCCTCCGCCGCCGTAGCGGCTGAGGCCGTGCCGGTCCAGTTTCAAGGAGGTCGCTATGCGCCGCTCCTCACACCGGGCAGTGCCGAGTGGCATTGTCCCTTTCGCTCTGTTTGCCCTTCCCAGTTTCGCGCTCCTTCTCACTTTAAGCGTTGCTTCGCCCGCCCAAGAGCTTGAGCAATTGGCGGTAGGGCCTCCGCAGATGCATCGGGTCGAGCCGCCGTCTGCGAGCGCGACGGCGAAGGAACTCGAGCGTATTGGCGACGCGCTGCAGGCGGACAAAGACTATCTGGATGGGATTGACTACTACGCAGCGGCTCTAGCCAAGGACCCCCAGAACGCCATTCTGATTAACAAAATTGGCATTTCGGAACTAGAGCTGCATCGCTATCGAGAGGCGAAAAAGAGCTTCGAACGAGCGATCAGGATGAATAAGAGCTACGCAAATGCTTATGCCAACCTGGGGGTTGTTTCTTACCAGGAGTCCAGCTACCGTAAGTCCATCCGCTATTATGACAAGGCCATCGCGCTCGACGGAGATGAGGCCGTTTTCTATAACAACCGGGCGGCCTCCTTATTCGCCAAGAAGGAGTTCGAGAAGGCAAGCGAAGACTACGCAAAAGCCCTGCAACTGGACCCCGATATCTTCGAACGGACGGGGCGGGGTGGAGGGGTGCAGGCGCGCCTGCCATCGCCCGAAGATCGCGCCCGTTATGACTATGTGCTCGCCAAGCTTTACGCCAGAAATGGCATGGCCGACCGCTCTCTTCATTACCTAAGAAAGGCGATGGAAGACGGCTATAAGAATATCAAGAGCGTTTATAAGGACGACGAGTTCAGCGAGTTGCGCAAAGACCCTCGCTTTGCCGAGCTGATGGCATCTAAACCAGTGGCGGTTCGGGATTAGCAGGTCAGGCTACCGGGCAAGCAGATTCAGTCCTGCTGCCGCAAGCACGATCAGCTTGCGTTTGATGCGCTGGCGCACCAGGTACTTCGGGTAGAGACTGCAATCATTGGAGTTACCGTACCGAGAAAATTTCCTGACCGGCGAAACTTTGCTTCCGGCGGGGGGTTTGTTGGGATATTGCTCCTGAAAACAACAGGGTGAGTAGGGAGAAAAACCCACCGGTTGCTAACCCGAGCACGCCCCAAGCATGCAGCCGGTGGGTGATAAATAGGCTTTTAGCTCCCAGCCATTGTTGAAAAATACCGCGGCGGTACCTGCGGATACTTCGTCAACTTCTTTCAGAAATATAGTCCTTAACCGCCTTCTTCCACTTTCCCTGGGCCTTGAGGATGTACTCGATGGCGTCGCGAGCGGCGCCGTCTCCGCCGGCGTGGGGAGTAATCCAGTGCGCTTCGGCCTTCACTTCGGGGCGAGCATTCTTGACCGCGATAGCAAGGCCGCACTTGCGCAGGACTGGGAGGTCGATGACATCGTCTCCCACAAAAGCGACTTCGTCGGCGGTGATGCGATCTTTTTCGAGAATCTTTTTGAAGACTACGGCCTTGTTGTGGATTCCCTGGTAGACGTGGTCCATCTTCAGGTCGCGGGCGCGCAAGGCGACGGTTTCCGAGATGCGCTTGGTGATCAGGCCTGTCTTGAGGCCGCCAAGACGAGCAAGCGAGACACCGGCGCCATCGTGGGCGTTGAACCCCTTGGCTTCAATCAGGCCTGAACCGCGGACTTCGCGGTCTGCCTCGTCGCCCGTTGCCGATCGCTCAAGGACGCTTGGCTGCGCTGCGGGGGAAGGAAAGATCCAGATTTTGCCGTCGGTCAAAACGCCATCTACGTCGAAGAGAAGAAGTTTGATTTTCCTGGCGCGCAGTTTGGACATGCGAGGCGATTCTAACATTTCGTTTTGCAGGCGGAGCGTGACTCGAGATGGCGCGCGATTGCGCGGGTTGTTGTGTCTTGTTCTACACATATCAATGTGTGATAATTAACACATGGCCACGAATCTGGCACTGGACGACGAACTGATCGAAGAAGCACGGCGAGCGGGCGGGCACAAAACCAAGAAGGAAGCTGTAAGTGCGGCTTTAGACGAGTACGTCCGACGGCGTAAGCAGATGACTGTGCTGAAGGCTTTCGGAACGATCTCTTTTGACCCCGCCTATGACTACAAGGCCGGGCGCGGGCGCAAGTCCCGCGGCGGGCGATAGCCCATGATGGTGGTCGTGGACACTTCGGTTTGGTCCCTGGCTCTAGGTCGACGTCGAGAGCAGTTGAGCTCACCCGAAGCGAAGCTGACGAACATGCTGGCCGAGTTAATTCGGGAAGGCCGGGTAGAACTACTCGGACTTATCCGACAGGAATTGTTGTCGGGTATTCGCGATGAGGCGCAGTTTCGAAAGCTCGTCAATTCGCTGCGCGCGTTTCCCGATCCCTGCCTGGAGGCCGCCGACTACGAAGAAGCGGCTCGCATGTGTAATCTGTGTCGAAGTCGCGGGATAGCGGGATCGGCGATCGACTTTCTGATTTGCGCCGTGGCTCACCGGCGTGGGTGGGCAATATTGACGAGCGATCACGATTTCCGCAAATACGCATCCGCCATTCCCTTGCAGCTGCTTTCCATCTAAAGCACCCGTGGGAGGCGAAGATTTTACGAAAACGGAGAATCCGGCTACAATCGCATTTATGCTGGCCGCAGTATCCCCTTCCCTTGCCTGGGCGCATCCTCTCGTGCAGGAGTGGTTTGTCTCGCGCTTCGGCACACCGACCGAGCCACAGGAGCAGGGCTGGCCGCATATTCTTGCGGGGCACACCACGCTGATCTCGGCGCCGACGGGATCCGGCAAGACGCTGGCAGCGTTCTTGGCCTGCATCGATCGGCTAGTGCGGAAAGCGCTGGCGGGCGACTTGCAGGATCGCACGGAGGTTGTCTACGTCTCGCCCCTCAAAGCGCTCGGCAACGATATTCAGAAAAACCTTGAGGTGCCGCTGGGCGAGATTCTTCAGAGGGCGAGCGAGCGCGGCCTGTTGATGCCGGAGATTCGGACAGCGGTGCGCACTGGGGACACGCTGGCGAAAGATCGCCGCCTGATGCTGAGGCGCCCACCGCACATCCTGGTGACGACTCCCGAGTCGCTCTATATTCTGCTGACCGCGGAAAAAAGCCGCGCGATTCTTCGCGATGTCGAGACTGTGATCGTCGACGAGATTCACGCCGTCGCTGACGACAAGCGCGGGGTGCATCTTTCGCTTTCACTAGAACGGCTGGAAGAGCTGGCAGAAAAGCCTCCGGTTCGTATCGGGCTCTCGGCTACACAGAAACCGATCGAAGAAGTGGCGCGGTTTCTTGCGGGCAATTCGGATGCGGAGCACCTGCGGGCCGATCCGGTGATTGTAAATGTGGGACACAAGCGCACGCTCGATCTTGGAGTAGAGGTTCCACGTTCCGAACTCGGGCCGGTTGCCTCGAACGAGATGTGGGATGAGATCTACAAGCGGCTGGTTGAACTGGTCAACTCGCATCGTTCGACGCTGGTGTTCGTCAATACGCGGCGCCTGTCGGAACGTATGGCCCACCATCTCGCCGGGCGACTGGGAGAGGAAAATGTCGCGGCCCATCACGGCAGCCTTTCGCGCAAGCTGCGCCTAGAAGCCGAGCGCAAGCTGAAGGAAGGCGAGGTTAAGGTTCTCGTGGCGACGGCCTCGCTCGAGCTGGGTATTGACGTGGGGACGGTTGATCTGGTTTGCCACATCAGTTCTCCGCGGTCGATCGCGGTTGCGTTGCAGCGCGTTGGCCGCAGCGGCCACTGGCGCGGCGCGGTTCCCAAGGGACGATTCTTTGCCACTACCCGAGATGACCTGGCCGAGTGTGCGGTGCTGGTACGCGCGATTCATTCGGGCGATCTCGATCGGCTGATGTTTCCTGAAGCTTCGCTTGATGTGCTGGCGCAGCAGATCGTGGCTTGCTGCGCGGTTTCGCGAAGTAACAGCCCCGAGCCCGTTTCTGGCCACGATGGTTGGGATGAGGACGAACTCTTTGCGCTGGTGAAGCGTGCCTATCCCTATCGCAATCTTTCACGGCCGACATTTGATTCTGTGGTTGAGATGTTGTCGGAGGGCATCGCCTCACAGCGCGGACGTTACGGCGCGTATCTGCATCATGACCGCATTAATCGCAAGCTGCGCCCTCGACGAGGAGCGCGCATTGCCGCGATCACAAGCGGCGGAGCAATTCCTGACAATGCCTTGTTTACGGTTGTCGCCGAACCGGACGGCACGATGGTCGGCACGGTCGATGAGGACTTCGCGGTGGAGAGCATGGCCGGAGAAGTCATGCTGCTCGGGAATACTTCGTGGCGCATTCGAAGGATTGAAGGCAGAACTTCGCGCATCGTGGTTGAGGATGCGCATGGACAGCCTCCGGGAATTCCCTTCTGGCGCGGCGAAGCGCCAGCGCGAACTTCGGAGCTTTCCGAGCAATTGGGGCAGTTGCGGAAAGACATCAGCGATCGGTTGCCTGGTGTAGTTCCGGTGGAGGGATGGCGGAATCTGCCGGTGGTTAGTGAGGTTGTGGAATGGCTTAGCGGGGAGTGCGGACTGGATCAGCCAGGCGCGGAGCAGTTGATTCAATATGTGCTCGAGGGGCGCGCGGTACTTGGCGACGTGCCCACGCAAACCACGGTTATCGCGGAGCGCTTCTTCGATGAGGGCGGGGGCATGCAACTGGTCATCCATGCTCCGTTTGGCGGACGCATTAATAAGGCCTGGGGGCTGGCTCTACGCAAGCGCTTCTGCCGCGGCTTCAATTTCGAATTGCAAGCGGCCGCTACCGACAACGGATTGAACATCGCTCTTGCCGAGCAACATAGTTTTCCGCTGGCCGATGTCTTTCAATTCTTGCAATCGGAGACGATGGCGCCGCTGTTGGAGCAGGCCGCGCTAGCATCGCCGATCTTCCAGACACGGTGGCGTTGGGATGCCACCCGGGCTTTGGCGCTTCTGCGATTCCAGGGCGGGAAGAAGGTTCCGCCGCAGATTCAGAGAATGCGGTCGGATGATCTGCTGGCCTCAGTCTTCCCCGATGTAGCCGCATGTTTCGAGAATATCGAAGGCGATATCAAGATTCCTGATCATCCCCTAGTGCATGAGGTCATGAAGGATGTCATGACCGAAGCCCTTGATGTGGACGGATTGACCGAGGTTTTGCGCGGGATAGAAAGCGGGCGCATTCGATGTATTGCCGTTGACACGCCGGTACCGTCGCAGTTTTCGCATGAAATTTTGAACGCGAATCCTTATGCCTACCTCGATGATGCTCCGTTGGAAGAAAGGCGCGCTCGCGCGGTCGAGATGCGGCGAGTGTTGCCCGAGGCCGTACTCGAAGAAGTGGGAGGCCTCGATCCGGCGGCTATCGCGCAGGTGCAGGCAGAGGCTTGGCCGGATGTGAGGGATGCGGACGAATTGCATGACGTGCTGCACACCCTGGTGGCGGTGCCGGAAAACAGCTCTCCGATGGTGGAACCCGGCTCCAAGCTCCATGCTTTCGGATCTCAGGAGAACAGTTCTCAGCTGTCAGCTGTCAGTTCACCGTCAGACACTCGAACTGAAGGCTGGAAAGCGTACTTCGAGCAACTGGTGGCGCAGCGGCGGGCGGTTGTTGTTGAAGCGGGAGATCGGCGGTTCTGGGTTGCAGCGGAGCGCGTTGAGATGTTCGCCGCGCTGCATCCTGAAGTCGCGATTCATTTCTCGAGGGAAAACGGCGGCGGCGCGACGAAAGATGATGTGGTTTTGACTGCCGCGCAAGGATGGATGACACACCTTGGGCCGACGACTGCGAGCGAAGTTGGTGAGTTGCTCGGCCTTGGCGCCTCGGATATCGAAAAAGCTCTTTTGCGAATGGAGGCCAGCGGAACCATTCTGCGAGGGAAGTTTCGACCTCCGGACGCATCCCGCGGAGATGAAACCGAGTGGTGCGAGCGGCGACTGCTCGCCCGCATTCACCGTCTCACTGTCGCGACCCTTCGCAAACAGATTGAGCCAGTCACGGCGGCGCAGTTCATGGACTGGTTATTGCGCTGGCAGCATCTCGCTGCGGGAACGCAGGTGCGCGGCGAGCACGGCACCCTCGAAGTCCTCCGTCAATTACAGGGATTTGAGATTCCAGCCAATGCATGGGAGCGCTTTATTCTCGGGCGGCGGGTATTAGACTACGATCCGGCACATCTTGATCAGCTATCTCTGGGTGGCGTCGTGGGGTGGGGACGACTGTCCCCACATCCGGCAACGCTTGAGGTCGCGGACGGTGGAGATGGAAGCAATCCGTCTGCTCCGCGGCGCCGCGTCATCCCAACGCGGGTCGCGCCCATCGCTTTCTTCGTCCGCGAAGATGCGGACTGGATGCGCCCCCATCATCCTGGCGCGGAAGATTCATCGACCTCGTTTCTCAGCCCGACGGCTCAATCGCTGCTCGAACTTCTAAAGCATCGTGGCGCACTCTTTTTCCCTGACATGGTGCGCGCCACCGGCAAACTTAAAGCCGAGGTCGAAACCGGGCTGTGGGAGCTGGTGGCGGCGGGTCTGGTCACGGCCGATGGATTTGAAAATCTGCGCGCGCTGGTGACGCCGAAAAATCTTTCCATGGGGGCGAATGCGACCGCCCTCCGCGTGGCAAAGATTCGCCGCCCGCGCCATGCCGCTGGACGCTGGTCGCTGCTCCACACCGACAGCGCTGCTGATCGCGATCGCTTCGCCGAGTCTTGCTGCTGGATGCTGCTCCGCCGGTATGGCGTGGTATTTCGCGATTTGCTGACGCGCGAGACCAACCTGCCGCGGTGGCGCGAGTTACAAATCGCCTTCCGCCGCCTGGAAGATCGCGGTGAAGTGCGCGGCGGAAGATTCATCTCCGGATTTCAAGGTGAGCAGTTCGCGCTGCCAGTCGCGGTCGAATCACTTCGCGCCAGCAGGAAGAAGGCCATTGTCACTCCTCAATCGCCAGTTCCCAATTCGTCGGGCCGGGCAGAGGAGACGAATGGCCGCCACTCCGAGCGGATCGTGATTTCGGCCGCCGATCCTCTGAACCTGGTTGGAATTCTGGTTCCTGGCGAACGCATCCCAGCGATTTCAGGTCGGAACGTCGTCTTCCGCGACGGCGTGTGGGAGCCAGAGGTACCACCGGTGACTGCGGCCGGCGACTAGCGTGTGGCGCAGAAGCTCGAGCGCCCAATCCGCAAACCGCGGTATCCGACCGGGGCTGAACTGGAAGATACACAGGGCACACGGCTAACCCATAAGTAGTAGTCGCGCCCAGCCTAATCCAGGGTTAACCCATCCGGAGAATTGTATTGCTTTTCCAAAGGCAGATCATGGCATGCGAGCGCCAATCTCAGCTGACTCTCCCCCATAGCCTGCGGCGTGACCGAACAGGAGGACTCCAAGATGAAGAGAGCAGGATTGTATCTATTGTTGGCGATGACCCTGATTCTCTCAGGGACAGCCTTGGCTCAGGGGGATAATAGCGTCTACTTCGTCACTTACTACTCAAACGCGCACACCAGCGGCGCGCCTGATGCAACCGTACGCGCCATCAACGACGGCGACACGGGAGCAAACCTCTGGGCATCTTTCTACGTCTTCGATGACAGCCAGGAAATGAACGAGTGCTGCAGTTGTCAGATAACGCCCGACGGCATTCTGTCGGAAGACGTGAATCTTAATCTTACGGCCAACACGCTGACTGGCCGTGTGCCAAAGCGTGGCACGATCAAGGTGATTTCGTCTTCGGTTCAGGCTTTTGGTCCGGCAGGCTTCGCGAATTTCGAAACTCATAGCGACTTCACGAACGTGCCGACACCCGGTCTGCGTATTTGGGCCACTCACGTTCAAAGCGGCACGCCTACGGGTGGAGGTGGTTTCTCGACTACCGAAAGCCTGGTTGCTGATTCGAATCTCGTCTCGTCGGAAGAATCGCTCTTGGAGACTCTCTGCTTTTACATAGCGTGGCTGGGCAGCGACAACTACGGAATTTGCAGTTGCACTCCGGAAGATCAGGACTTCTAGACCCGGTTAGCGCAGAAGTTTGGCCGCGTCAAGTTCGCGCTTGACGCGGCTTTTGATTGCAATCAAAGCGCCCTTCAGGAGACGTGGCCTGCCACAACTAGAATCAGGCACACGCCAAGACTCGCTCCAGCACCCAGAAGCTCGGCCCGCGCTCCGCTTCAAGCTTGCTCAGCAATTCACGGTGAATCTCGCGCACGCGTGCAGGCGTGATTGCTTCGGAGCGGCCGACCTCCTCGATCTTCAGGCTGGTCTTATCTTCGTAAAGGTGCTCGCCCATCAGCCGGGCACGCTCGTCGTAAGGCCAGAGGAAGGCCTGCCGACTATAAACGTGGTAGAGCCGGTCCGCATGATCAACCTGATAGCCGATCAGCCTGAGGTCGGCTCCGCGGGCGAGCTGATGAAATGTGATCTCATCGCAGATGCCCCAGTCGGCAACGGCAAGGCGGTCATCGGAGTGCCAGAGCACGGCCTCCCCTACGCTGCGGTAAAAGGCGCGCACGCCATCTTTGCCCTCGATTACGGCCGGGTTCTTTCCCCAGGTGACGCGGTATACCGGGTGGTCGACGGTCATATCGCTGGCGAGGATCTTGTCGTATTCTCCCGAGCCCTCGAGGTGTACATGCCGCCAGAAGTTAAGCAGCATGGCCCGATGGAGCGGATTTGTCGTGCGTTCGAGTAGCCTGGCGGTGGGCTCCATGCAGTCGTAGATGGCTTGTTCAAATCGATTCATGGCGTTCTTGGCCCCAATCAGTAGGAGCTGTGCCACACATGCTACTAAAGTCGAAGCAACTAGGGTAGACAGGAGGCGGAGCGTTGCATCAATGACGATGCGTCATGTGAAATAAGAATAAGAAGATGACGATCGGAAATCAGCAGCAACGATTTGAGGACGACGCGCAGAAGTATGCTGCATATCTCGAGACAGCTGAAGGCCGATTACGCGCGGACCTGACATTCGCTAACCTGCAGGAATTTGTAGCGCGGCTTGGGACTGATCAGGCGCTACGCGTGTTGGATGTCGGCTGCGGAACGGGAGCAACGGCCATTCGCCTGGCGCGACTGGGTATGCAGGCCACGCTGCTCGACTCTTCTGAAGCCATGCTCGCGATAGCGAAGCGAGCGGCGGAGGAAGCAGGAGTCCTGGAAAAAGTAACGTTGCAGCGCAGCGACGCGGCCCTGTTGTCTGACCTGTTTCCCGCCCCATGGTTTGACGTGATTCTTTGCCACAATGTGTTGGAATATGTCGATGCTCCGGGCGTGGTTTTGGTCGGCATGGCTCGGGCATTACGAGACTCCTCGGCGATTCTGTCGATCCTTGTGCGCAACCGGGCGGGCGAGGTCTCGAAGGCTGCCGTGCTAGCGGGCGATCTTGCGGCTGCAGAAGCTAATTTAACCGCAGAGTGGGCAAACGAATCATTGTACGGAGGCCGCGTACGCCTGTTCAGTCCTGAGGGGCTGCAGGCCATGCTGAAAGCGGCTTCGCTAACGACAATTGGCGAGCGTGGTGTGCGCGTTCTCGCGGACTATCTGGCAGAAAAGATCTCTCGATCGGCAGAATATGAGCGAATTTTCGAACTCGAACGAAAACTGGGCGTACGGCCCGATTTTGCCGCAATTGCCCGCTACACGCACCTCTTGGCGCAGCGTAGCGGCCCCCCGGTGGTAGCGCGTGAGTAACATGGGAATTGATTCGCGATCAACGGCGTCTGACGTGAAAGCGCCCGATGGAATTTCGCTGGGGCTCGGGCTCACCAACGAGTGCAATCTTTCATGTGCGTTTTGCTATCGCGACCCGACTCGCACCGATCGGCTCAGCCTCGATCAAGTCAAGTCTGTCATGGAGCGCCTGCCCGTTCGCTCGGTCAATCTTGGCACGGGTGAGAACGGCATGCATCCGGAGTTCAAGGCGATACTCGCTTACCTGCGAACGCAGCCGGTTAAGCTCACCATGACTTCGAACGGCCACAGTGTCGCCGTACTCGAAGACGATGACCTGCGCGCATTTCACGACATCGAGTTTTCGCTCGATTACCCGACGCAGGCGGAACAGGACGCCCAGCGCGGAGAAGGAAATTGGGCCTTAATTCATCAACAGGCAGAGCGATGCGTGATGCTTGGTGTGCCGGTGACGATCATCGCGGTCATGATGAAATCGAACTACTCGCGGCTGGCGGAAGTAGCGCGGGTCGCAAAAAAGTTTAATGCCCCGTTGCGGCTGAATGTCTACCAAGCGGTGAGATCTGATGTGTATGCATTGTCGTATGAAGAATATTGGGAGGCGTTCCAGCGGCTGTTTGCAGAGACCGACGTGATCGCGATCGGCGAGCCGCTCGTGCGAGCGATGGCGGGATTGCCTGCGCTCCAAGGCGGATGCGGCGTCCGCACGGTGCGCGTTACGCCGCGCGCCACAACACAGCCTTGTGTATATTGGCCGGGATCAGGCGAGCCGTTGGCAAATCTGATTTCGGCAGGAATCGACATTTTGAACACAAAGCCGTTTCGCGAGGCGCGCGCACTTCCCGAAGCTTGCGAACCATGCGAGTTTCGAGAGTCATGTCATGGTGGATGTGCCGGACGGCGGCGATTGCAGGGCGCGCTGCTGCAGCCGGACTATTACTGTCCGATCATTCGAGGAGAGCGCCCGAGCCTGCCAGTTCGGATGGCCGCCACGCGCGATCTGCCGAAGTTCAACAGCTCATGCACGACGGTGGTGATTGCGCGCGATTGATTATTTCGCGTTGATCCAGGTATCTGAGCCCGTCAACTTCACTGCCACATCAGAAATGACGAGGCGAAAGGGCTTGCCGTCGGCCCTGCCCACGTGCTCGGTCGAGATCGTGAGCGGGCCAGCCTTCTTGTACCCCGCCCATGTAGCGAAGACGCGGCTCGGGGGCCTGTCCCCACCGCGATGGTAGTCAAAGTAAACGACACGATTGTCTTTGATGTAGAGATCCCATGTGTCGCCCGGCGTGTAGCCACCCCCGGAATACTTCACCGGGACCAGTTCGGCCGTGCCCGGACCCAATGGGAGGTTAAACATGCCCTGATCGATGACAGAGGCGCTGGTGTCCCAGTAAGCATGGAGTGGAAATAAAACCCAGTAATTATCGTTCTGGAAACCGGGATCAATTTCGTTCTTAACGTTGTCGGGCTGGCTGCTGAGTTCTGAGCGCAGGTAGGTCACCTTGACTGGCTTCCCTTCTTTATCCGTACCTTCGAAGGTGACTTTGCCCGTCTTGGGCTCCCACTCCCACTTGCGGGAAAGTTTGAAGAGGCCGGGGATCTCCCCGTTCCAGGTGTAGCGGATGGCCTCGACTTGGTCAAACCCGTCAAGACCATAGGCCTTGGCAACCTTTTCGAGAATTGGCGGGCGATTTTGCGCCCAAGACGTGGCAGGAAGGATAATCACGACCACTGCCAGAATACGGATCAACCCAACACGGCTCGAATTCGGCATGGATGTCGCTCCTCAGTGAGTTTGGACAGACCGTGGTTTGGATGACAGACCGGCGGTTTCGGGTGCAGAAGAGATCGTCGACGGAGGAATGGTTCACGAAGAGTGGTCGGCCGACATCCGGGTCGATGTTTTTCGTCTGATGGCGCGCAAGCCAATCCATGCAGCGGCTGCTGCGACGGATCCGTATTCCAGCCACAAGGCCCAGCCGGGAACCAGCCACGGTTGTCCGAGTGCGCGCAGATGCCAGACGTAATAAGCAGGAATAATACTCGCGGTCCAAACGATGATTGGCAACGTCGGGAACGATCGGAGGAAGGGCAACATCCAAAGCAGGTACCACGGATAGATGACGGGCGCGCAAACGAGCGATGCCGCCATGGGCCAGGCGAATGCACGGGAGGTTGAGTGAGCGGACCTGACTCGGATGCAGATGGCAACAAGAAATCCGATCAGCACTGCCACGGCAGCTGCAACTGGTGGAGTCGTGAGTCGTTCGATCGCGGCAAACACTGGGCCGTTGAATCGAAAATTCTTTATATAGGCGCCGAGCGAGCCGGTGGGAACGCGTCCGTGATTAAGAAATGGTATGTACAAAAGTATAAATATGCTCACCGCGAGAACCACGTCACGAAAACGAACCCGCCTCCAATAGAGTGGGATCAAGACAATTGGCAGGAATTTCACCGCAACCGCCAGCGCAAAGGCCAGGGCGGCAACCGGACGCCAGCGCCGCGCCAATGCCGCTGCCGACATCAGCAGAAGCAGGGCTCCAACAATATCGATGTGGCCGCTACCCGCCACTTCGATTGCCAACAGCGGGTGCCAGGCATAGGCAAGAACCCAGTGCTCCGGCTCACCGCTGCGCCGTAACAGGTCAAGCAGCACCAAGACAATTGTCCAGGCGCAAACCACAAAAGCCGCTTTCAGGGCGAACACAGACTCGTGAATCGCGGTAATGGCGCGGAAGAAAAGCTCCGCACCCGGCGGATATGGGGTGGGCAAGTCAGGATGATTCAGGGTACGAGTCTCCACCGTGTGTAACGCGATCAACGCGGGGTCGCTGGGGATGAGGAGATAAGGGTTATAGCCGAGCCGCTGCACGCGACCGTCCCAAACGTATCGGTGAATGTCATCATCGGCGCCGGGCGATTTCAGAAAAAAGACGAATTGCCATACCGCCGCCAACACGAGTCCGAAAACGATGACGTGTCTGGGGAAGCGTGGCGTCGTGAGGAACTCACGAATGGCAAGCAAATACGCGATGCCAGCCACGCCCAATGGAATAAGAAACGCGGGCGCACCCATGCGGCCAAAACTGTGCGCACAGATGGTCAATGCAACAAGCAAAATCGAGCCAAGTGCGCAGAGCCGGCTCGAAGGCGTCAGCTTCACGGCTCTCCCACGCGAGAAAGCAGCTGTGCAACCGCGTCTTCCCACTCGCCGAACCAGGCTGCGGTTCGCGGCGCTCTGGCCGGAGCGAGACGGAGTTCACGAGCCAAACGGACCAAATCGTCCGCGACGTCAATGTCATAGAACGGTTCCGTAAAGCCGGTGGAAAGCTTGAGACCTGTCGTACGAGTGAGCAATCGGTCGAGCGCGCTCTTTGTTCCCATTCCATCGCCTTCGAACAGCGTCGGATGAGCTGCCTTGGCGCCGACAAGGTAGTAACCGCCATCATGAGTCGGCCCAATTACCACGTCGTGCATCGCTAGTATTTCGAAAGCAGCATGCAGAACGGATGACGGGAGATGTGGACTGTCACTGTTAAATGCGATGACGTATTCTCCCGCAGGGGCAAAGTTGCGAAAAACCGAGGTCAGACCCGCGGCGAGGCCTTCACCACGCTGCGCCACGATCTCCACTCTGTCACCTAGAAGGTCCACCAATTCTGCCTTGTCCGACTCGCGGCACATCAATGCGACCTTTACGCCGGCCAATGACTTCGTCAATGCGACCGTATCTTCCAAAAGGCAGCGATAGAGTGCCGTGATTGCGGGAGCAGACAGCCTGGGAGCGAGCCGCGTCTTGACCATCCCTGGCCGTGGCGCCTTCGCCATAATGACCAGCGTGCGCTTTGGACAAGAAACATCATGGGATATTTGACTGGAGAATTCCATGAGAGATCGGATGATCAGGACTCACGCCGGTCGCGGCGTCTCCGCGCTCCGACGCCTAAAATAGTACCCCACGATCCGACTCAGGATGAACCAGCCAGCTCCAAGAGTGCCTTTCACGGTTCCACTGATTTTTGATTTGCCGATGCGGGGGTAATAGCTAACCGGGACTTCAACGATGCAAAATCCGTTTAGCGCGCCTTTCAGAATCATTTCCACCGCCCATCCATATGTGGGTTCCTCGAGTTGAAGAGCACGCAAAACGGCGGCGCGGCCGGCGCGGAAGGGACCGAGGTCAGTGATGTGCACGCCATACAAAAATCTGATCAGGGCGGCGGCCAAGCGATTGCCAAACGACTGGTGCCATGGCAGCGCACCAGCATTGCTTTGGCTGCTGAGCCGAGAGCCGAGTGTAATGTCAGCGCGACCTTCCAGGATCGGGGCCAGCAGCATTGGCAACTCCGAGGGGCGATCGCTGTAATCGCCATCGAGAAAGACCAACACGTCAGGATTCTCCGCGCTCGCTATTCCAGTTAGACACGCTCGACCGTACCCGCGGCGAGGCTCGCGGATGACGCGGGCTCCCGCTTTTGCTGCAACGTCGGGCGTTCCGTCGGTGGAGTTGCTGTCGACGACTATGATTTCAGTGACAAGGTCGTGCGGCAGGTCGGCAAGAACACGGGTGATGGCCGATGCCTCGTTATGCGTCGGAATAACAACCGTGACGCGCAGGCTGCTCTGGCTCAAATCACCACCACGTCGATGACGGCCAGCGCTTGGCCAGCCAGCCATCGATTCCCCAGGCGCGGCCGGCACGGCCGATCACCAATGCGAGCGAGGCGAGCACCGGAACCAGCAGCTCCCAGATCCATGCCGTTCCCCACTCGGAAACCCAAAGGCTGCCGAGGTAGAAGAACGCAATTAGTGCGGCCGGGCGAGTAAGAATGCCGAGGACCAGCAGAATGCCCAGTCCGATTTCGGTTATAGCCTGACCGGGCGCTGCCATCGCCGCGTGGCTTGCGACAAACCCCATCACCGCTTTCCAAGCCACCGGCGAGTGACTGTTCTTGATGTAGTAATTGATCAGACCGGCATAGCCAGCGGGAGTGTAGAGTCCCTTCCCCAAATTTTCAAAAAAAACCCACACCAGCTCAGCTCCGATCGTTACGCGCACCAGCGCCAGCCCGTTTGCCGCAGCGGACTGATTGAAGACGTTTTCGGTTGGGCTTCCATTTGTCATGGTAAAAACCTCGACAGGCAAATGTCGTACAGCCTCGCGAAATCCCATCCTGATTTCACAGGAGTTCGTCCTGGCCCGTCGATCGTCCTTTGTCGCTTCCCTGCCCCAAGGATGGTGGCGATCATCCTACGCCGTTTGCTGCCTGCCTCGCTACTGGATGCAGAGACCGGTAAAAGGTGTCAACAAATGTTGTCGCTGCTAAGCCGGACCGGACTGACAGCTAACCGTGTCGAGCTGCCCCCGTGATACCCTTCTCGCTCATCGCTGGGCTTCATTGCCGGAGAAACACAATGCAATTGACCGCATGGTTGCTGCTCGGAGTTGTTCTATGTGCCGCCGCGGCGTTTGGTCAGACTGAACCCGCCCAAACCGAATCTGAGATTCGGAATCAACTCGTCGGAACCTGGAAACTGGTTTCCGCCGAAGAAACTCTGAAGGACGGCACAACCCGGCCGTACTACACCTTCGGGCCGCGCGCCAAAGGCTTTCTCATGTATCAGGCGGATGGGTATATGTGCGCGCAGCTGGTGAATCCCGATCGTCCAAAGTGGGCTGACTCATCGCATCCCACAGCGGAAGAAAAGACCGCGGCGGGTGAGGGCACGTTCGCGTACTGCGGCCGATATGAGATCGATGTGAAAAACAGGCAGATCGTTCATCTGCCGGAAGTGGCTACTGATCCCGGATACGTCGGAACGCGGCAGATCCGCCCCTATCATCTCGAGGGCCGACGCTTGATTCTTAGCGACGTCGCGAAGAACGATCCCTTGGTTGTGCGCTGGAGAATTGTTTGGGAGAAGGTTCCCTAGGATCAGTCGGCGGGGCCCGAGGCAAATCTCCCCTTGTTAGAGATGACTCCTCACGCACTCCTTGTCAGGCGCGCCTTGTCAGACGCGGAGGATCATTACCTCGGTCGCCTTGATGAGAGCGGCCGCAGTCTGACCGGCCTTCAGTTTCATTTCGCGGGCCGAGTGCGCAGTGATAATCGAAGTAATCTGCTGGTCACCGATCGAAATGACCACTTCTGCCATGAGTCCGCTGATGCGGACGCTATCGATCCGTCCAACTAATTGATTCCGGCCGCTAACACGGCGGGTGAGAAGATCTCTTTCCGGCAAAGTCTTGGCGCGGGTGCGGTATAGCAAGCGGTCGATTTCACTCTGCGGAATGCGATGGTGTCCGCCGGCAGTGCGAATACTACGGATTTTCTTCTTGTAAATCCACTGCTTAATAGTCGGAAAGCTGATACGAAGTTCGAGCGCGGCATCGCGGGGCTTCAACAAGTTCTCGCCCATTCGTCGCGATGTTCTGTTTGTTGTGACCATCTGGCGACGGAATCCTACCGGGAAGCTATACGCAGGTCAACCGCACAGAAACGAACTGAGATTCGTGCGCGCGGGGTGCGCCGAGAGCTCTTTCGGGGCTTCACCGACGTAATCTTGGCCCTGGGTCACGAGGCCCATATCGTTAATGTGCACGTCCATCTAGCCTCCAGCGGTGGGTTGCGAGGTATTGACCATGCGTCTGATCTATCGAGCGGTTCTATCTGTAGCGTGCCTAGCTGTTGCCTCAGGGGCCATTGCCTATTGCCAGGACTCGCCATCGCTTGGCGACGTCGCTCGGCAGGCCCGTCAGCAAAAACAGGAGAAGGATTCGCAGATCAACAAAGACGGGAACACAGCGAACGCTCCGAAGGTCATCACCGAAGAGCAGATCTCATCGCACCAGGAAACGATGACCTCCGATTCCTCCCCTACCGACAATTCCAAGTCGCCCGCCACAGCCGCTTCAACTGGAGGGCCAAAGCAGTCAGCCGAAATGTGGAAGTCGCAGATTCAAGCGCAAAAGGACGCGATCGGTACCTTACAGGCGCAGATCAGCAAGCTTAATGACTCTATCCAGTTCGCACCCGCCAATTGCGTCTCGGGCTGCGTGCAATGGAACGAACGCCAACAGCAGAAACAACAGGAAGTAGAGCGCATGCGTTCGCAGTTAGACACATTGAACCAGCATCTGCAGGAGATGCAGGAAGCCGCCCGTCAGCAGGGATACGGCAGCTCCGTCTACGACCCTAACTGAGGATTTGAGAAATAGCGTTAGTGCGCACCAGGAATGCTCGG
>DATJNC010000002.1:0-24701 GCA_035508395.1 Terriglobales bacterium
TGAAAAGAATGGCTCCTCAGGTAGGACTCGAACCTACAACCCTCCGGTTAACAGCCGGATGCTCTGCCATTGAGCTACTGAGGAGTAGAGGCGCCCGTGAGGCGCGGGTTTGACTTGTCTCCAGCGCGTTTGACTTGTCGCTGAAATGATAACAGAGCCCTGCTTCATTTGAAAATCAGTGTTTGCGGTTGCCCGGGTGTGTACGTGGGCCGCGAGACGGTTTTCGATCACGAGCGCAACTTATCATTGGCTGATTCCGCGGCGTCCACGTGGATTCCGCGACGACGCAAGGCAACGACAACGCGCAACGTGATCACTCTTAAGCGGGCTCACAGGCATTTCTTTTTTGGCATTCGTGACCACTCCGAAATCGGAGAGCGTTCATTCACCGGCCGCCTCCTCGTTCATTGCCGCGCTCATGGACAACACTCGCCATCCGCTCCGCGGGAGCGCCGCTCATGTTTCTCAACCAGCTAACTTCTGCTGGCCCATCTCTGCTAACCTAGCTCTGCTGACGGTAGGTCAACACCACCGCCAGTTGCGCAGTCGTACTGTTCAATGCAGCCAAGGAGCTTATGTTCGGAGGTTTGCGTTTGCTAATTGCGTTCTCCCTGTTTTTTGTTAGTCTGGCTGCCATTCTCATCGCCCAAGATGCACCCGTATCTTCCGGGCCACCCAAAGCCAAGATCGCCCCGATCACTGACACCGTCCAAGGCCATCAAATCGTCGACCCCTATCGCTACCTTGAGGATTCCACGAACCCCGACACCAAGCTGTTTGTGGAACAAGAACTTGCCTACACGCGATCGGTGCTGGATCCGATTCCTGGCCGAGAAAAGATTGGCGCTCGGCTTGCGCAGCTTCTGGCGATCGGAACTGTCGATCCGCCTCACTTTGGCGGTCCTTATTATTTCCACACGCGGCGCGATGCGGGGCAAAATCAGCCGCTCCTCTATGTGCGCGAGGGGGTCGACGGACGGGACCGTGTCCTGATAGACCCGAATCAACTCTCAGCTGATGGCACGGTTGCGCTCGACTGGTGGTATCCATCGAAAGACGGCAAATTCGTTGCCTATGGCACTTCACCGGGCGGCTCCGAGATCAGTACTCTTCGCATCATTGCAACCGCGACGGGAAAACTTCTGCCTGACGCTATCGAACGCACTCGTGGAGCGAGCATCGCGTGGATGCCCGACGACTCCGGTTTTTACTACACGCGCTATCCGAAAAAGGGCGAGGTGCCCGAGGGACAAGAGGTTTACTACCGTCACGTCTTCTATCATGCGCTGGGTCACGAGCCAGCGCAGGACCCGCTGATTTTTGGCCAGGGTCGCGATCCAGAGTGGTGGCCTGATCTCCGTCTCTCTGACGACGGCCGGTGGCTCCTCATTATTGAAGAACACGGATGGACCCGCACGGACATGTTCCTGCAGGACCTGCAGTCGAAAGGCCCGCTTGTCGAAATCACTTCCGGCAAGGAGTTCCTTTACTCGGCGGACTTCTACAAAGGGAAGCTCTATATCACGAGCAATGAAGATGCTTCCTTGGCCCGTGTCTTTGTTGCCGATGCCACGAACCCCAAACGCGAAAACTGGAAGGAACTGATTTCTCAAACTGACGCCGTGCTGCGTAGCGCCCATGTTACCGGAGGCAAGCTTCTTCTCGAGTATGAGCACAATGTCACTTCCGAGTTAATGCTGTTCTCGCTCGACGGAAAGAAACTCGCCGAGGTCCAGCTTCCTGCGCTCGGCGATGTCTTCAGCGCCACGGGCCGCTATGATCACAACGAAATTTTCTATGGCTTTCAATCGTTCACGGTGCCGCCGTCGATTTATCGCTACGATTTGAACACGGGTGCCAGTTCTCTTTGGTCGAAGGTCGACGCACCTTCTATCGATTCTTCTTTGTTCGATGTCCGGCAGGAATGGTTCTCGTCCAAAGACGGCACGCGGGTTCCGATGTTTGTCGTCAGCAAGAAAGGAGTCGCGAAGAACGGCAAGAACCCAACGCTCTTAACCGCGTATGGCGGCTTCAATGTTTCTCTCAGTCCAACCTTCAGCCGGTCTGCCTATCTATGGATGGAACACGGTGGCATCTATGCCGTCGCCAATCTACGGGGAGGGTCTGAGTTTGGAGAAGACTGGCACCGCGCCGGAATGCTCAGCAAAAAGCAAAACGTCTTCGACGACTTCATTGCGGCCGCTGAATATCTCATCGCGCAGCGCTACACCGATCGCGACCATCTCGCTATCTCGGGCGGGTCAAACGGCGGACTGCTCATGGGCGCGATGATCACGCAGCGTCCCGACCTTTTCCGTGCCGTTGTCTGCCAAGTTCCACTGCTCGACATGCTGCGCTATCAGAATTTTCAGATTGCCAAGCTCTGGATTCCCGAGTACGGCTCCGCTGACGATCCCGCGCAGTTCAAATGGCTCTATGCCTACTCGCCCTATCATCACGTGCAGGCAGGGGTTGAGTATCCCGCCATCTTATTTATGACGGCCGATACCGACACGCGTGTCGATCCGATGCATGCCAAAAAGATGACTGCACTCATGCAAGCGGAAGCCAAGAACGGCGCGAGCAAAGAGCGCCCGATTCTTTTGCGGATCGACACAAAAGCCGGGCATGGACAAGGCAAGCCGGTCAACAAACTGGTTGAGGATTACACGGACATCTACTCGTTCTTGTTTTGGCAGCTGGGAGTGGCGGAGTAGCACGAGTCAGGGATTTTCGCCGCTCAGTCTGAAACTGGATGCTCGCTTCGCATGGAGCAAGTATCGTCAATGGCTCGTGGCTCCGCTGTCGTTACTGACCATCAGGCTCGAGACGTTAACAGGCTCGAAATCTCCCAGTGTCAGGCTGCGAAGACAGGAAAGATCGTTGTCATTCCAGCGCGCATCGGGCGTGCCGATCAGGCCGCCGCTGTCTCCGTTGTCGGCAAGGATGATTCCGTAGTTGCGGAAAGCGGTGATGATGATGGCCGCTTGCGGACTCGTGGCAGCGCAGGACGGAGTCGCAACCGAAGCCTTAAGGCGATAGATCTCACCCGCTGGTCCCGACATCGTGCAGCTTGTGGGAGGCGACGATTGGGAGATCTCCGATTCCGTGGGGATGGTGCCGCCTCCGTCTGAGCAGCTTCCTACGCCCGCGGTTTCTGTCGCAGGCCAGACCCAATAATTCACCATGTGGTTGAGGGTGAATCGAATGGGATGCTGAATCGTCCCCGTTGGCGCAGAGGGCGTGCCCGCTCCAATTACCTCGTCGGCATTCGCCAGCAATGGGCCGACCGGAAGCCCAGCGGCGTCGGATGTTCCCTGCCCTTGCGTCGTCAAATTATTGGAAGCAACATCGGGCCAAAGCGCGTTTGATGAATCGGTCCAGGGGCCGCCTTCGTAGATTCCCTGCCACATTTCATAGAGCGCGGGGTTGTTTCCACCGCCTGCCTCGAGATAGACGAGAACGTGGCGATCTCCGGTTGAGGCGCTCGTGCCCTCGACGGGAGCGTAGGCGGGAATTGGGCCGGAGGCGAAGTAAGACTGATAAACAGTGGTTGAAACCGATACGACGGCTTGATTGTAAGGAACCTCGATAGCTGGGATTCCGTTGGGGAACGGCGGGTAATTGTTTCCGAAGAAAGGCTTGACGGTCGAAGACAAATAGCCGCTGTACATGGGCGCGGCGGGAGAAGTATCGACGGGCAAGCCGGTTGTGGCTGCGTCGACTCGGTGGTGAAAGATAGATGTCGACGGAAAAACCGTTGCCAGAAATGCGTTGTTTCCGTTGAGCGCAATTGCGATGTCGGCTGTCGCCTGCGCACTGGTTGAATCCGTGACTATGAATTGGGGAGTGTAGGTGCCCTGGCCTCCAATCAGCGGGCTACTGATGACACCTGTGGTTGCGTTGAGCGACATTCCTTCAGGCAAAGGAGGAAAATTGCCGCTAGTGTCGAGGGAATAGGTGTATGGAGGAGAGCCTCCACTGGCGACAATTGTGCAACCTGCATATGCCTGTCCTTGGGTTCCGCCCGGGCAAGAGGTCGTGACGATCGATAGGGGACCGCCGCTCGCTGTTACAGCTACCTGGGCTGTCGCGGTCGTCGAGCCAGAAGAACCCGTCGCCGTCAGGGTGTATGTTGTCGTCGAAGTTGGGCTCACGGTCGTGGAGCCACTGGCGGAAGTCGATGTGAAATTGCCTGGCGCGATAGCAATGCTCGTCGCTCCTGTCACGACCCAGCTCAGAGTGGAACTGGAACCTGACGTAACGCTTGGAGGGCTGGCGGCGAAAGAGCTAATCGAGGGCTTGCCCGGAGCATTTACCGTGACGGTTAACGTCGAGGTGGTGGAACCCGTGGCATTGGTGGCGGTCAATGTATAGATCGTCGTCGCGGTCGGACTTATGCTCATGGAGCCGCTCGCCGATGTGGATGTGAATGTTCCCGGCGTTATGGTAACGCTCGCGGCTCCCGAGGTCGTCCAAGTCAGGGTGCTGCTGGCTCCGGAGTTGATGGCCGTGGGATTTGCCAAGAAAGAGGATATCTTCGGGTCGGCGCCCTTGGTTGAGGACGAGTTCGAGGTTGAGCCGCAGTTAATCAGTGCGGCAGAGGAAAGAAGAATCACGGCAAGCAAGCAGAAATGTAAAAGGGGATGACTGAAAATGACCTTACCAGGCTTACCGGTATAACCCGAGTTATTGATATCCATGAAAAACCCCATGGCTAATAACTCAGTCTACTGCCCGCTATTCGCTGTCGTAATTCTCGATGGTTGTAGTCCCTTAGACCAACTTCTGCACGCTCAGAAAATTGGCCGAGTTGTGAAATCGACGTAGCACTTCTGCGGATTCAGCCGACTATTCAGACTATTTCCTGAGTTCCTGCGGCCAATTCACAACCAGAGTCAGATGAGTGGAAATTTCAATTGGCGCTTGCATCATGAGCAAGCGATTGCCATCAGGGCTGGCCTCAAATTGTGCCGGCTGCACCGGAAACAGGATTTGCGGCTTGCCGAGTTCCATGCTGTCGCCGTGCGCGGCGGCTTCGACCGAAGCAATATTGGAGTGATCGTCAACGTAGAGAATCTCTTTTCCGTGGCGACTCCAAACCGATTCAACTCCGTCGCCAACCAGGAATCTGCCTCCGGGCTTGGGGAAGGCGACGACATAGATCTGGCCGTGTCCAGACTCAAATGAGGTGAAGGCCATCCACTTTCCGTCGGGCGAAAACGTGGGATAACGGGCGTTGAATTTCTCCTGAATGTATGGGAACGGCCTGCGATCGCCAAACATGGGAAACACCCAAATATCAAAGTGCCCCTTGGAGATGGTTTCATAAGAGACGTATTTACCGTCGGCAGACCAATTGTAGGGATACTTGTCGAGGTCATCGTGATAAAGCAATTCTTCCTGTCGACTGCCATTGGCGGGGCGAGTGTAAAGATCGATGCGGCCGCTGCGAGCCGAGTCGAAAACGATCGTGTTGCCATCAGGCGACCAAACCGGATCGTCGTCCCGGGATTGCGAAAAACTGAATTGCGACTTGGTGCCGCGAACCAGGTCGTAGAGGTAGATCTCAAGGTGGCCCCCGGCGTCGAGACGCGCGGCGGCGACCTTCTTTCCATCCGGCGAAATGTGAAGATCCTGGAAAGTGCCTGTGTCGATGATGTCGCCCTTTTTCCCGGTGCGGTCATACCAGGCAAGATCGAGCGTAGTGGATTGTCCACCGGCAAAGACCAGCTTGCCATCGTGCGAGACTGAAAAAGCGGCGGCTCCGCGTGCTTCGCTGCGAACTTGCTCGGCGATGGGAACCGGATTCCCAATCGACTTGAGCTTTCTCTCATCGAACTGCTGGGCCATCAGGTTCCCGCCCTGGACGTAGATCAACCGCCCGTTGGCATAGTAGGCGCGAAAATCTGACTTTTGCAGGATCGTGTCTTGCTCAGATCCGAGTTCGCCAAGATGGATGTTGCCGCCACCTTCGGAATCGGTGGCGAACTGAAAGAAGATGTAGTGCTTGCCATCCGGGAGAAACACCGGCCAGCGCGGCGAACCGAGGGAGGCGGCTGATTTCAGGTCGCCGATCGCATGCGATGCCGTCCCGCCGACGGCGGGAATACGCAGCATCGGCGAGAGCGCATCGGGCGTGAACAGAATGGTGCCATCCGACCCCCACGAACCTCCACGGGGCTGGGGCGCATCGGCCAGCGTTTGGACCGCGCCCCCGCTGGAGTCGCCAATGATCTTCAGCTTTCCTTGCGCGAAAAATCCAATGCTGTGGCTATCGGGCGACCAAAAAGGAAACAAAGCATCTTCGGTTCCGGCCAGGGGCTGAGCGGCAATGGAATCGAGCGGGCGCACCCACAGTTGCGGGGCGGAACCGGCGACGCCGGCTACAAACGCGAGTTTGGTGCCGTCAGGAGAAAGCGCCAGGCTGAAAGGATCGAATGTGTGCTTCTCGGGCGGCAGAATGCTTAGGCGCATGGGATGGATCGGTGCGGGTGCACGCAAGATGAACCCGATGCCGAGTGCAATTGCAGCAAGCGTGGCGACGGCGGCAATTCCCCACGCGAGCCGCTGCGAGATGCGGCGTTTGGCAATGACAGGTGCCGGAACGCCGGCCTTCGAGCCGGCCTCGGCGATCCATTCGAGTTGCAACCGAACATCGTGGGCGGTTTGCCAGCGCTCGTCGGGATCCTTCGCCATACAGGTCCGAACGACGCGATCGAGCGCAGGCGGCGACATTGGCTGCACGGCGGAAATTGGCTGAGGATCAGAGGCCAAAATTGCGGCGACAATGCTGGCCTGGCTCTTGCCCGAAAAAGCGCGGCGACCGGAAGCCATTTCATACAGCACGGCGCCGAGCGCAAAAATGTCGGATCGTGCGTCCGCCTCTTTGCCCTCGAGCTGCTCGGGCGCCATGTATTGGAATGTTCCGACGACGGTGCCCTGCGCGGTGAGAGGGCTATCGGCGGAAGGCCCCGAGATCGTCATGGTCAAGCTGGAAGAGGGAGGCGGCTGCTGAGAAGGCGTAGATTTGGCCAACCCGAAGTCCATCAGCTTGGCGCCGGACTTGGTGAGCATGATGTTGCCCGGCTTCAGATCGCGATGGATCACGCCGCTCTTGTGGGCTTTTTCGAGGCCTTCACAGATATCGATGCCATACTTCAGAACCTGATCGGCGGGAAGCGGACCTTTCCTCAGGCGATCGGCGAGGGTCTCGCCCTCCAGGTACTCCATTACGAGAAAATCGGTGCCATTCTGGTGGCCGACGTCAAAGAGCATGCAGATGTTGGGATGACTTAACGACGAAATGGCGCGGGCTTCCCGCTCGAACCGCTGTTTTGCCTCGACATTCGAAGAAAGGTGAACGGGCAAAATTTTGACCGCTACCGTGCGGTCAAGGCGCGTGTCTTTGGCACGATAGACCTCGCCCATTCCGCCAGCGCCTAATGAAGATTGAATCTCGTAAGGACCCAGCTTCGTTCCAGAGGTGAGTGCCATGGTGGCGGATTATACCCTACGAGCGGTAAATCGGAATGAGATGTTAGTGGCGGGTGGCTCGATTGCGGATGCTATTCAGTGACTTTGCTTGCCGCGCGTTTTTGACGCAACTCCGCGATGTGAACCTCGAGTACATCGCGCAATTCGACAAGCGTCTGCCGGAACTGGCTGGACCCTTCCGGGTAAGACGATATTCTGGTGCAGAGATCGCGGATTTTCTGTTCGGTGGTCACGATGGCAGCAGAGTCGCAGAAAGTTGAGCCTGCCGGAATACCACGAATGGTTGTGGTTTCGCACAACCGTGCTATCCATTGAAAGTGTTGCACTAACAGTTCTGGAAATCCTCTAAGCGCTGTCGTAATCTCTGGAGAACGGAAGGGTCACGCGATGACGCGGGTAAAGGAATATGAGCCGCCGGGGTGGCGTGATTTATGCGCGAAGCTGCAGGCCGCGAAAGACCCCGAGGAGTTTCAGGCGATCGTTGAGCAAATCAATCAGCTTCTGACGGCATTCGAAAAGACACACCCCGAGCGTCTTGAGAGCGACCCTCAATTATCGCCGCCGACCAAGAAAAGGAAGAGCGCGATCGTGCATTAAGAGCTCGCAAACTTTCGTGATGGCAATAGCTCCTCGGCAACGGCTTCAACTTTTCCTTCGGACTCGCGATGATTAGTCTTCAGGCAATCCTGGAACTTCGAGCAGCGGCCTAATCTCCACGGTGCCCTTCGCTGCAGCGGGAATTTGTTGCGCGATATCGATGGCTTCATCCAAATTCTTAGCTTCCACGAGAAAGTAGCCGCCGAGTTGCTCGCGTGTCTCGGCGAAGGGACCATCAGTGACAAGCCGTTTTTCGTTTCGCACCTGTACGCTGGTTGCTGTCGCCACAGGCTGGAGCGGATTCGCCGCCAGATATTGCCCTTTCGCTTTCAGTTGGTGTGCGAGCTGTGCGGAATCCTTGTAGCATTGTTCCCGCTCCGCCTCTGACCAGCTTTGCTCATCGGCATAAATCAGCAACATGTATCTCATGGTTATCTCCATCTGGAAATCAGCAACAAGGCATTGAGCTAAGCAGACTTCTGCGCCGCCAGTTTTGAACGCCAGCGTGCTCCTCGTTCTTTGCTTTCCGGAGTGAGCGACGGAGCAAGGTCTTCCACCTCAAAGATCTGGCGAATTTCGACTTCTTCATTCTTGAAAGGAGCGCGCTTGAGCCATTCGATCGCTTCCTGTTTCGAGTTCACTTTCCAGATCCAGAAACCGGCGACCAGTTCTTTGGTTTCGGCAAAGGGACCATCGGTTACGGTCGGCTTCCCTTCAGAAAACTTCACGCGCGCGCCATTGGAACTCGCTCGCAAGCCTTCGGCGGCAAGCATCACGCCCGCTTCCACCAACTCTTCATTGAACTTACCCATCTCAGCAAGCATTTCCTTGGTAGGCAGAATCCCCGCCTCCGAATCTTTGGTTGCTTTGACCAGCACCGCAAATCGCATTGTTTTATCCCCTCTCCATTCAGCCGCTTTCCGCAGCTTTCCTATGTATATCGAAAGCTGCAATCGGAAATCGACAGCCCGTCTCAACAATATTTAGAATTTGCTTATGGGTGTGGATGCGCGCGAAGCCGTGGAGGCTGTCTATGGGTCGGATTGGGGCCGCATCGTTGCCGCTCTGATCGGCCTTATCGGGGACTTCGACCTGGCGGAGGAATGCGCGCAGGAAGCATTTACGGTCGCGGTCGAACAATGGAGCGAATCTGGCGTCCCAGATTTTCCGCGGGCGTGGATCATTCAAACTGCCCGCCACAAGGCAATTGATCGCATCCGCCGTCGAAATAAATTCGCCGAAAAGATGGAATCGTACGCGATCGAGGAGTCGGCGCGAACCGTCGTAGAGCCGGACTACGATACCGAATCTATTCCTGATGACCGGCTGCGCCTTATTTTTACCTGCTGCCATCCCGCGCTGGCCCTGGAGGCACAGGTTGCCCTGACTTTGCGCACCCTATGCGGCCTGGAAACGGACGAAATCGCCCGGGCATTCCTCGTGCCGCCCCCGACGATGGCGCAACGCCTGGTGCGAGCCAAGCGCAAGATTCGGGATGCGGGCATTCCCTATGTAGTTCCCGAGACCAAAGACATTCCTTCGAGGTTGGATGCAGTCCTCACCGCAATCTATCTCGTTTTCAACGAAGGCTACGCAGCAACGCGCGGCGGTCCTCTGGTTCGAACCGATCTGTGTGCGGAGGCGATCCGGTTGGCCCGGCTAGTGCGGTCATTGCTGGAGCCGCGAGCGACGGCCGAAGTCACTGGTCTTCTTGCCCTCATGCTTCTTCACGACGCGCGGCGGGATGCGCGGATGGACGAAGAGGGCGACATCGTGGTTCTTGAGGAGCAGGATAGGAGCCGCTGGAACCGCGAACAAATTGCTGAGGCGTTGCCGCTGGTGCAGGAAGCATTTCGCAATGGATTGCAACCGTATGCGTTGCAGGCCGCGATCGCAGCGGAGCATTGTCGCGCGACCAGCGCTGAAGTGACAAACTGGTCGAGGATATTGGAGTTCTACACGCTGCTGGAGAGACTGCAACCGTCTCCGGTGGTTGCGCTGAATCGCGCCGTTGCCGTGGCAATGGCGGAAAGCCCGCAGGCTGCCTTGCCGATCATTGAAGATCTAGCCGCCAGCGACCATCTCGAGTCTTATCACCTGCTTCATGCAACGCGCGCAGATTTGCTGCGCCGCATGGGTGAATTTGCCGAATCGGCAAAAAGTTATCAGCGAGCGCTGGAGCTGGTCACCAATGACAGCGAACGCCGCTTTCTGGAGCGGCGGCTACGGGAAGTGGAAGCTTCGGGCAGTACGCAATCACGCCAAGAACGAACGGGAACGAACTGAGGCTGACAATTTTTCTAAGCGCGTGCCTCACGCCTGTTCGAGCGCGGGCACGCGCGGTTCTTCTCCTTGCAGTTTCATGAAAGCGTAGTAAGCCACGAATGACACGGCAAATCCTACAAACCACGAATAATCGTAGAGAACGCGAACTGAAGTCAGAACCAGACCAATGAGTGCCGTCCCAGCCCCGGCGAGGAGGGCGGCGACTGCTGCCCAGTTGAAACCACGCGAATATTCATAGGCTCCGCCGCGGAGATAGAGATCGTCGACGATGAGTACGCGGCGACGAATCACAAAATAGTCGCAGATCATGATGCCGGCGACGGGACCTAAGAACGCCGCGTACCCTCCGAGCCAGTTGAAGATGAAAGTGCTGTAACTGGAGAGAAGCTTCCACGGCATGAATGCGATGCCCATGAAGCAGGTGATGATGCCTCCGGTGCGAAAGCTGATTTTTCGCGGCCAGAGATTGGAGAAATCGTTGGCGGGCGACACGACGTTGGCGCCGATGTTGACGTTGAGCGTGGCAAGGAGGATGGCGACGAGAGAAATCACGACGGCGATGGGCGAGTGAAAACGGCTGAGGAGCTGAACCGGGTCCCAGATTGCGGTGCCGTAGATAACGACCGTGGCCGATGTCACCAGGATGCCGATCAGCGAATAGAGAGTCATGGTGGTAGGCAGGGCGATGGCCTGGCCTATGATCTGCTGGCGCTGGCTTTTGGCAAAGCGCGTGAAGTCGGGAATGTTGAGAGAAATGGTAGCCCAGAAGCCGACGGTCCCGTTGAGCGCGGGGATGAGAAACTTCAGAAAGTCTGAGAACGAAGTGAAACGCGAAGGAGACGAGAGCATGGGCCCAAAGCCGCCTGCGGCGCGATAAGCCCAGCCGAGCAGCAGAAGACCAACCGCAAGCAAAACGGGCGCGCTGATTCCTTGAAGGATGCGGATGTATTCGATGCCGCGGAGGATGACGGCGAGATTGATGAACCAGAACGCGAGAAAGCAGATGGCCGCGCCGTGCGGGACCTTGCGCCAGGCGGGCGCGAGCGACATCAGCGTATTGATGGCTTCGCCGCCGATCCAGGTTTGAATGCCGAACCATCCGCAGGCGACTAGTGCGCGAAGGACCGCGGCAACGTTGGCGCCGAGAACTCCGAAGGAAGCGCGAGCGAGCACGGGAAATGGAACGCCGTAACGCGCCCCGGGATGGGAGTTGAGGAGCATGGGAATCAGAACGATGGTATTGCCAAGAAAGACCGTGGCGACGGCCTGGCGCCAATTCATCCCGCCTTGAATGAGGCTGGCGGCGAGCATGTAGGTGAGGATGTTAACCGACATCGAAACCCACAGTGCGGCGTAGTTGTAGGTGCCCCAATGGCGCCGCTCGGGGCCGGCAGGAGCGAGGTCTTCGTTGTAGAGGGGCGAGGACTGGATTTGTTGGGACGTAGACATTTGTATTTAGTTCTCAGTTCTCGGTTCTCAGCCGCGTGTCTGAGATCTGAGAACCGGGAACCGAGAACTTCTAATCTGCAGCGGCGGTGCTGACCGACTGTTCCGTCAATGCGCCGTAAGTCTCGGGGCGGCGATCGCGGTAGAACTGCCAGACGCGGCGGACTTCCTGAATCATGTCGAAATCGACGTCGGCGACGAGGACTTCGTCCTTGTCGCGGCTGGCCTGCGCGAAAATCTTACCGCGCGGGTTGCAGAAGTAACTCTTTCCGTAGAATTCGCCGATGTTCCACGGCTTCTCGCGGCCGACGCGATTGATTGCACCGACGAAATAGCCGTTGGCAGCGGCGTGAGCGGGTTGCTCCAACTCCCAGAGATATTCGGAGAGGCCTGCGACAGTGGCGGAGGGATTGAACACGATTTCGGCGCCGTTCAAGCCAAGAACGCGTGCTCCTTCAGGAAAATGGCGGTCATAGCAGATGTAGACGCCGACCCGCGCGAACTTCGTTTGAAAAACGGGATAGCCGCCATCGCCGGGCGTGAAATAGAACTTCTCCCAAAATCCAGGATGGACGTGCGGGATGTGGTGCTTGCGATATTTGCCGAGATATTCTCCGTTGGCATCGATAACCGCGGCGGTGTTGAAGTAAACGCCGGGCATATGCTCCTCATATACGGGAACGACGACGACCATGCCATGCTTGGCGGCGAGTTTCTGCATGAGTTCAGTGGTTGGGCCGCGGGGGACGCGTTCGGTGAGGTCGTACCAGCGGACGTCCTGCTCGGCGCAGAAATAAGGACCGTAGAAAAGCTCCTGAAGGCAGAGGATCTTGACCTTTTTCTTGGCGGCTTGATCGATCAACTTGAGGTGCTTGTCGATCATCGCTTTCTTGATTTCTTTGAGCGAGCGGCCGGCGGGAGCGGCATTGCTGGCCTGGATCAGGCCGCAGCGCACGATTCGGGACATGAGAACCTCCGAGGAACGACGATATAGCAGAGCAATATAGCAGTTCCGGGTTCCCAGTTGTCAGTTATCGGTTCTCAGTGGTAGTGGGCTACTTTGACGCAAAATTCAAAGTAGCCCACTACCGTTCTCAGTCGCCAGTTGTCGGTTGTCAGGTTTCAGGTTTCGTGTTTGAGCTCCGAGCTCACAGCTCCAAGTTCCAAGGGCAGATCAGCGGAGGGCTGATTCTAAAGCCTGTTTCCAACGCTGATTATCGATTGTCCAGTAGACGCGAGGCTTCTGTTTCACCGCCAGCGCTTGTGCCCATACCTCTTTATTCCTTTCATCATCAGCGACGTTCAGACGATCGACGACAGTCATGCCGCGAGTGAGTTCGCTATTGATTTCGACGTCGACGTAATGCTCACTGGCGTTGGTCGAAATGCCTGGGTCTAGCGCGAGTGACATAGCCACTGGGTCAGGCAAGCAGATTCCGTCTTCTCCAGTTTGGACTTTCAGCGCATAGCGAGCGTAGCTGTTGCATTCGATCGCGAACTTTGCGACCGGATTATTGAACGCGAGAATGCGAGCGATATCTGTATCGTCGAGGATTGCCTCGCCCCGGCAAAGGTGCCAACCAACGAGCTCTATCGGCAAACCGCTGAGCATGACGGCGCTAGCGGCTTCGGGATCGACGAAGATGTTGTACTCGGCGGCGGGAGTGATGTTGCCTTCGCAGCAGGGAGCGCCGCCCATGATGACGCATCGACTAACGTTGCGCGCGATCTCGGGCTTCTTTGCGAGCGCGAGCGCAATGTTGGTGAGCGGACCGAGGGTAACGAGGACGATGCCGGGATTAGCGCTCAGCGTGTCGATGATCGCGTCGACCGCATGAGTTTTTTCGCGCGATCGCGAAGGCACGGGATAGTTGTGATCGCCCAAACCATCGCGGCCATGGAACCAGGTGGCGTTCTGATAGGCGCGGGTGAGCGGTTTGCCGGCGCCGGCATAGATTGGAACGTCGGAACCGCACAGATCGGCGGTGTAAAGGGCGTTTCGGGTGGCCTGCTCGACGGGAACGTTGCCGGCAACGGTCGTGATTCCAAGCACGCGAACTTGGGGCGCGCGCAAAGCCATGATGAGGGCTACGGCGTCATCGGAAGCAGTATCGGTATCGATGAAGAAGGAGCGGAGCACGCGGGATAGGATAACAGGAGCGAAGTCCGCTCTCAGTTCAGTTCTCAGTAAGGCGAGTTGGGGAAGAGGCGAGAGGTTGCTTGGATTATTGAGAAAAGCTTGAGGACGGGGCAACGCCCGTCCCCAAAGAGATCGCGACCCAATGAGAACTATCGCTTGAACGAAAAGTTCAAGCCGGTAGAAAGGGTTATGTCGTTCCTTTCAATGGGCGGAGCAGAGGCCAGCGGATGAGTGTCGAACACATCCGTGAACGATAATTGCCACCCGAGCCAGTTGTTCAGTTTGGTGACTGTACCGACGTTAAATATCCCGCGCAGGACGCGCACATTGTCGGGCGTATCGCCAGGAAAGGCAACGTTGGTTTGGCTGAAGCTGGGATAGAGCAAAAAGCTCTGGGTCAGCGTCGAGTTCTTCCCCATTTTGTGCGTGAAGTTATCTCCCAGGGTCAAGGCAGCAGTGCTGTCGGATTGGTTGTAAGTGATGTCATCCGGAGGCGGAAGCGGATTGGGTTCGACCAGGTCGGAGAAGCTCTCATGGGTGTAGTTAATGCCGGCAAGCAGATCAAGCGTGGTGTTTGTAGTCTTTACCGCATGGAAGCCGATACCACCGCCGAGGATGTAGCGCAAATCGAGGTTCTGGAGCCCATTGTTGAAGAAGTCTCCGCTCACGAATCCAAATACGCGCGGAACAAAGTCGCGATCGTAACGGATGCCACCGGCATTTGAATTCGCGGTTGTTTGCGTCGGAATGGGTTGAAGAGCCAGCTTGCTGGTGGCGGAATAAATCGAGGTTTCGTAGAGCGTCAGTTTGTCATGGAAGCCTGTGCGAGCGGCATTGAAACCAATATTCAGGTTTTTGGTCTGGCTGTTTCCGGCGGTGAGCGCAAATCCCAGATTGAAGCCGCCAGCCCATCCTTCGCTCCAGCCTGGATGCAGACTTTTTTGATACGCCGCTTCCTCGTCCGGACTGCGAAGCATAGTCAGGGACGAGATTGGGGCCTCAACCGTGCCTGCCGTCCTGGTAGCGACTTGCAATTGATCGCCGCTTGTAGTCACGGGACCGACTGCCGTTTTGCCGGCAGCTGTTACGTGAAGCTCGCCGGTCGAAGACATCGATTGAATGGCGTCGAACTTAATCGCCAGGTCACCCGCATAGTCGGTCTTCAGCACAAGAGTTTTGCCGTCGGACTTGGTGATTGAGCCCGTAAGATGGTCGCCGTTCTTCAACGTGACCACATCGGAAAGCGCTGGAACAGCTAAACAGACAAGAATTCCTACAACGAATTTACGCACAAAACTCCTCCTTAGAATCGACTCGCGAAATGAGATGTCAACTTGCTCTGGGCCGGAAGAAACAGGGACCCCATGACAACACGGGAAGTGACACGAGATGCTGCGCTAAGTTGCTTATTTATTGAATCTTGGATGGAAAATTATAACGGTGGGGTTGGCGATTGTCACGAATCGAAGCCGGTCATGCCTGGCCGCGTAATACGGTTCGGCGGGCCTAGGATTTTTCTTCAGGTTTGGTGTCAGTCTTAGCATCTGACTTTGCTTCGGTTTGGCTACCGTCTTTCATGCCATTCTTCAAGGCACGAATGCCCTCACCCAAGCCCTTGCCCAACTCCGGCAGTTTTCTCGGGCCGAAGAACAGCAAGGCAATGAAGAAGATCACGAGCAAATGCATGGGCTGAAATAGACCTTCAAACATAGAGCCTCCGAAGCTGGGCGGCGATCCAACGACCGGTCAGCGCTGCTGTTGATAAGTGTAGCGCAACTGCAGTCGGGCGTCTCGCACGAGACAAAGGGATGATCCCAGCTTTTCTATAGGGGAGGTCTGCAGCGCCCGAGGAGCGCAGCGGGTTGGAACTCGTTCGAACGAGCGTTGTACGAAATGCCGCATGTTCGTTGTGCGAAGGGACGATTCCCGCCATTACTTCCGTGACCTATTACCCGCGCCGACCACGGACTATTTTGAGCCATGAGCGATTCACCCGCGAAACTCATGTGCCAAGTCATCTCTCTGGGGTCGCCACGCAAACCTGGGGGAATCCGCAGGAATAGTTGGGTCTTCTTTCTGTCACTTCTAGCGGCTTGCGCCATGTGGGCGAGGGAGACTCCTCCGAGCGCAACGCACTCAAGCCTCCCAGTGTCAGCGACGTCGACCGCTGTAGCGTCTTCTGAGGCATCTTCTGGGGTTTCCCTGGATGACATCTTTTTATGGCTGGCGGGCGGAATCTCGAGCCCTCGTATTCAACGCCTGACGGCAAGCGAGGTGGCTTCTGGCTCAGCCGGCCACGTGTCCCCAGCCTGCATCAAGGCTCTTCGCGCAGGTGGAGCTGACGATGACCTGATTCGGCATTTCGACAGCATTGCGCCTCATTGGCTCGCAACGCAAACCGGCTTGAGCAACCATCTTGCTGGAACAGCCGTCAATCAAGCGTCGTGCGCCAGGCCTGCTGCCGAAATCGCCTTCTTGGTTCACGTCAAGAATTGGAGTGGGGCTGAAGCTGCAGTCCGCGCCCAGCTCGCGGACCATCCCAAGGACGCCAGGCTCCATTTTGTCCTGGGCGTGATTCTGCGTAGTGAGGAGCGCTTTGACGAGGCGTATGATGCCTTTGCCGATTCAGTCCACCTCGAGCCCGGGTTCCCGGAAACGCACAACCAGCTCTCCTATCTGTTCTATCGGAGCAACGACTCCGATAATGCGATCGCTGAAGCCCGCACCGCGCTGAGCATTGATCCGGCGAATGCCCAGGCATATCGCTATCTTGGCTTGGCCCTTTATTCCGAGGGCCACTACGACGCGGCTCTCAACGCCTACGAAAAGTCCCTCGAGCGAGAGCCCGAGAATGCCGACGTTTACTTCGATCTCGGCGTGACGAACCGCGATAAAGGCGACTTAAGACAGGCTGCAGTCGCATACCGTCACGCGCTTCGTCTGCGCAGTGATTACTGGCAGGCACACAGCAATCTTGGGGTCGTGCTGCACGATGAGGGAAAGCTCGACGAGGCGATAGTTGAGTATCGTATCGCTCTGAAGTTAAAGCCCGACGAGGCCAGCGTGCGCAACAATCTGGGAAATACGCTTTGCGACAAGGAAGATTTCGACGGTGCACTCGCCGAATTCCAGCAGCTTTATCGCCAGAAACCGGACTGGAACGGAGGACACAATTGCCTCGCCCGAGTCTACATGTCGAAGCGCAATTATCCTGCCGCCATTCTGGAATTGCAGGAGGCGATCGCTGACAACCCCGAGGGAGCAACGGAACGCCGCGTGCTCGGACAGGCTCTTTTGCTCTCAGGCAAGGATCAGGAAGCGGTGGAAGTGCTGCGCAAAGCCGTCGAACTCAATCCGCGGTCGGCATTAGGTCATCACTACCTGGGGACGGCGCTGGTCAACACGCAGCAGTACATGGAGGCGGAAAAAGAGTTTCGCGAAGCCTTGAAGCTGGAGGCCAACGCACAGAATCACTATTCCCTGGCGGCTTGCCTGATGGCGCTAAACCGGTTTGAAGAGGCATTAGGAGAACTTGAAATCGCTTCGCGTCTTGATCCAGGCGAGAAGCTCTACCGGGCGCGGATGCAGGAAGCGGCGCGCATGATCACTACTACTAAGTAGCCATTTCGGGAGGTAACTATGGGACGTTACCTTAGTATGTACCATCGTGTTTAGCTTCCCTATATCAAGCAACCCTAGAATGAAAACTAGTCAGCGGCCTTCCGGGTCGCGAGGATGGTTCGAATGGAAAGCGCTGCAACTAGACAAGTACCAGCCAAGGTTGCAAACCCAGCCATAACCGGCATCGCAGAACAGCGCTTGCCGAACCTGCCGATACGATCGAAGTCCGAGGCTGCACCGCGAGCCGCGGGGTACGGACTGCCCTGCGCCGGATGCCGAGCCTACTATCCCTCTGACATGCCTGCCTGCCCGATTTGTAAGTCGAAGGAACGGATCTCGGCCAACGCGATAACCAAGATTGCTGTCGCGGTCGCGCCGCCGCAGTCTGAGGAAGCCAGACTTCTGGCGGAAGAACGCGAACGCTTACGGGAACTGAAATCGCAAATCTATGCGAGCCATTCACAGATGGCCCCGGCAACATTCCGCTGCGCGCTCGATCAGAACCATAATGGCAACATCGAACCGGCCGCCGTGTGCCATACATGCTACGGACAGGCCCGACAGCAGGCGGACCGTCTCGAGGCGGCGCTGCACATGGACGCAAAAGAAGCGGCGAAGATCGTCTATGACGCCGTCTGGGCCGATCCTTCCGACCCCAACAAAACCTACCTGAATGCCGCCAATGCCCTTCTTTTGGAACTGCGCAAACGGGCTGGTGTCGGGTTGTTACTTGGATCAAACCAGCCGCTGACGCACTAGGGTCACTCGGTCTTAAAGGTCACGTAATTTCTCCCGGAGTAGAGACGGTATCCTCCTTCGGCCTTCTCAAACTTCAGTGGAACCGGGTGCTTGACTTGCTCATCTCTCTGGCTTGCTACCGAAAAAATATCGCCGCCAGCCAGATTCGTAACGAAGAGCTTCCCATCCTTGAATCCGAATCCATAGGCCCCAATATCGAGGGTCGAGTTGTCGAAAGTAAGCTTCGACTCGGTGATCAGAAAGCCCTGATATTTTTCAGCAATCGCAGTGGAGTATCCCGCGGTGTCGACTAATCCCGCCAGCGTTAACTTACCCGCTGAATTCTTCACCGCTACTGAATTACGTTCCTGCACGGGTGCAGTCTGGCCGGCATAGAAGAATGATGCAGGAACAATCTTCTTCAGATCCTCGCCCGTCAGAACCTGCGCAGTGACACTAACTGGCGCGAGAGCAAACATCGCAATCGCCAAAATTGCAACGAGAGTCGCCTTGTGATTGATTCTCATAAACACTCCTGTTCAACTACGAGACTCCTTTAGAGGTCGCGAGCTTGCAATCGTACATCGCCCCCGCGCACCTCGGCTGTGATTTTACTGACGTGGCGCGCCGGAAGCAGTGGCACCATGCCATTATCGATCGACAAATAACAGCTTGCCGAAAGCCTCAGGTACGTGGAAGTTGGGTTTCGGCGTTCTGGTGGGCTGCCAGGCAGCATAAAAGCGTGGCTCCTGTTTTCCTTCGACGCGAAAGAAGTTGACACGCCAGACAGCGGAGGGACTGAAGTTCGAGGTTATGGCCTTCATCGGGATTGCGAGTTCCGCGGCCCAGCGACGGTCCTTTTCATCGAGCCACACCGAGCGCTTGAGACCGCTCCTCAGATTTCTGATTCCACCTGGAAAGATATCAAGATCGATCCACATGCCATTGGGGCTAATCTCGAATTCCCTGTAATGGCGAGGGCGCGACGGGTGGGGCTGAAGGAAAGCCTCGGCGACATCGCGATCCCATAAACGGTCGCGGCGGCCGTTCTGGTCAGCATCATCAAAAACAAACAAGGCCCGATAGCGGCATTCGAAACGCAGATAGAGCGTCTTCGACGTCCAAAGTGCGCAAACCTTGGTTTCGCGCGCGGGATCGCGACGCTTGCCTTGCCAGTCGGCGCAAAACGTAATTGGCATTGCCTGGTCCCACACTCGTGCCGGATTCCTGGCATCGAGAGATATCTCGCCGGGCATTCGCATTGCTTTGATTGTTCCGGTGCGGGCCGACTTCGCTTCCCAAGCCATGCTCATATTGGTCAAACAAGCAAGGTATCGCAAATGTTCAGTGGGGCAAAGTGGCAGGCGGAAAACCTGGAACCGATGTTTTGGTTTGAAGAAAATTCTGGTATTTCCTGAGCAGTCCTTTTGACCGCAATATTCGGATAGTTCACGACCGCCGCAGCCAGCTATGTTATCGGCATGACAACCAATGCGATACTTTCGGGGAACCCGGACATCCAAACAGACGAAATGAACTCAATTTCAGAACGCCGTTGGTTGGCGATTGCCGAGCGAGACGGCAAACTCGACGGCGTGTTTGTTTTCGCCGTGTCGAGTACGGGCGTGTTCTGCCGGCCCTCGTGTCCTGCCCGGCGGCCACGACGTGAGAATGTGCGTTTCTTCGACAATGCCGCAGCGGCGGAGCAGGCTGGCTATCGGGCCTGTTTGCGGTGTCGGCCAAAGGCGGTCGACGGAAATCCACAAGCAGCACTGGTCCGCGCAATGTGCCGATATATCGAGCAACATATTGAAGACCGACTCACGCTGGCGGGCTTGGCCAAACAGTTCAGGCGAAGCCCATTTCACCTGCAGCGCATGTTCAAAGCCGTGTTGGGAATTTCTCCTAAGGCGTACATTGACGCCTGCCGCCTGCGCCAGGTAAAGCAAAACCTGCAAGCAGGCCACGACGTGACGACGTCCCTGTATGCCGCTGGCTATGGCTCCAGCAGCAGGCTTTACGAGCGCACATCGACGCAGCTTGGGATGACTCCGGAAAAGTATCGCCGCGGGGCGGTGGCAGCGATTGTGCGCTACACCATCGCGCCCTCGCCGCTTGGACGAATGCTCATCGCGGCGACCGATAAGGGTATCTGTGCGATTCAATTCGCCGATTCCGATCAGGAACTGCAGCAAGGGCTGATGCGCGAGTTCCCCTTCGCGGTGCGAAAGCGGGACAATGCGGCTCTGGCAGAATGGACTGTGAATGTCTCGCGCTTGATGCAGGGGCAGGATGCGCATCCCTCGCTTCCACTCGACATTCGGGCGACAGCTTTTCAGCGCCGCGTTTGGGAATATCTGCAGAAGATTCCCCGCGGGGAAACGCGCTCGTATAGCGCAGTGGCAAAGAAGATCGGAATGCCCAAGGCAACCCGAGCGGTGGCGCGAGCCTGCGCAACAAATCCGGTTGCGGTCGCGATTCCGTGCCATCGCGTGGTGCGCGAAGATGGGAACCTTGGCGGCTATCGTTGGGGGTTGGAGCGGAAAGAACAGTTGCTCGAAATGGAGAAAAAAGCCGTTAGTGCGCGGGCCTAAGGCTTATTTCGCGAGTGCAACGTATTTCTTTTTCGCTTCTTGGAACATCGCCAGTACTGACTGCTTTTCCGCGTCTGCATTCCACGACGTATTGTTCTGGACGTCGGCGATCAACCGGTTCATCCAGGCAACGAAATAAGCCGCATCGGAGGGAGCGCGCATCGGAGCCCCGGGCATATTCACATAGATTGGACTGGTCGTCGCATACGGATAGATGTCGAGGATTGGATATTCCGCCCGGTCGCTGAAGGCGCGCAACACGCACCAACCACTGGCTCCGACGGGGATTGTGCCTTCCGCATGCGCCGACCTGTGGTCGGAATCGAGCGTGAGTTCGCGTGTGACTTTGCCATTACAAACGATTTGCAGATGGTCGATGGGAACGATGGATGACATTCGGGTCGAAAAGGGCACCTCGGCTGCGCTCGGTTGGCCATTTTTCCCTGCGAGCTTTTTCAGCTTCACTTCGCCACCAATCCCTTGCCCTCCAAGGAAAAATTGCAGCAACGGTCCGTTGGTCGCGAATGTTCGGCCCGCCTTGATCGAGTCAAGCCATGGTCCGATCTCCAACGCGCCCGGCTTCATTTGCGTATAAACGCGATTCATCCCAGCCGGTCCGCGCAAGGATGCGTAGTTGCCCATGAAATCGGTGCCGGCTGCGGTGGGCAGTCGGAATCCGCAGTTGAGAAGCTTGTACCAGACCTCAGCCGTCGATTTGTGATCAGAAAATCCAACGACCTCGATGTAATCGACTTTGCCGAGTGCGACATCAGCGGGCAGTTCGTCGGTGAAAGATTCGTCTTTGATCGGATCCGGATAGGTATCGAATGGGTGGACATACCCGACCAGGCCGCCCTGTTCATGCGCCATATCGGCTACATTGGCGTTCGTCGGATAGAGGCTTGCCGCTGCCGTGTTGGGATAAGCCGCGTATCCGGGAAGGAGGAAATTCTGGGTTAGATTCAGCAAACCCAAGTGGCCCCAATAGCTGGTATGAAACTCCTGCCCGTGTAACAGCAGATGGTGCAGCGTCGAGGCAGCATCGAGTCCCGGAGAAAAGTACTTGATATCGGGCACGCGCTGTTCTTTGTTGACGATGAGGTCTTCGACGATGGCAAGGTTTTCGGCATCCGCCTGTTCAACCAGGTGCGCGGGCGTATTTCGATAAACGCCACCATAGTTCATGTGGATATGAACATCGCCACTGATCCACTCCCCCGGCTCGTAGGGAATTTTCGGTCGCAGCCTGACAGTTAGAGTGATCGTGGAATTCGGTTTGACCTCCGCCGTGTGCTGCTCGAACGCGTACTCGAAGCCGCGCATGACATCAACTTTGACTTCGCCAGCCGGCACAGTGATCGTCGACTCACCCGTAGTATCAAAATAATGGGCTTCAAACGGGCGCTCGGACCGGGTAAAGCTATCGTCGGCCTGCATCCAGGCAGCATCAGGCGCATAGGCGCGTCCGTCGGAGGATGTCACAAAAACCCTCGCTGCTAGTGGCTTCCCGAGTTGGTTTACGACTTTCAGCGAGATTCGGCCCATGGGCCTGAGATACTTTCGCTCACTGGCAACGACCTGGGTTTGCGCGCCACCCGGAATTGTTTGAATCCAAAGCGACGTGTTGCCGCCGCGATTGGAAATGAAGGCAATCTTTGAACCATCTGGTGACCAGCGCGGATTTGTGTTGTCGTAGTCGCCATAGGAAACGGGAAATGCATCGCCGCCTTCGCCCGGCATCAGCCAAAGCTGATGCCATTGCTGCCCAAGATACGAGGCGTAGACCAGCCGCTTGCCATCTGGAGAAAAATCCGGACGAGCCTTCCAGTTCGTTTCCTCATAGTGGATCTCGCGAGCTTCGGCGCCGGGCTCCGCTTTGGTCCGCCAGAAGCCTCCGGTGCCGTGAATGTGTCCGCGATTCGAAACGAAAAGAATTTCAGAGCCATCGCGCGACCACACCGGGCTGATCTCATGATCGACCTTGCTGTAGTAATACCTGGGCAACGGGCTAATGTGCTCAGGGGTGAGTTGCTGCACGTTGCTGAGTGCACCGTTCGAGAAATCGGCGATAAAAATGTGAAAGTGCCCCTTATACGAAGTCGAGACGAATGCGAGGCGTTTGCCATCAGGAGAAAAGCGCGGCTCCAAGTTCACCGCTCCACCGAAGGTCATTTGCTTCAATGCCAGGCTATTGGCATTGAGCGACCACAACTCCATGGCATCGTGGTTGTAGCGGACGAAGACGATCCACTTGCCATCAGTTGAACAGTCCGGCTGATAGTCATAACCGTCTCCCGCCGTGATTTGCTCCGCTGTCTTGCCACCGAGTTCTTGACGCCATAGCGAGCCGGCCATCGAGTAGATCAGTGTTTTCGAATCAGCTGACCATGCGACCGCACTTGGGCCAGTGGTCAGCTGTGGCAGGTACATTTCGCGGTAGTAATACGAGTGCGGCAGATCGATCTGCTTGAGCACGGGCTCGCGCTGGGCCGCGCATGCGATGCATGCGATGAACCACAATGCCGCCACGCGCGACATTATTCGATTCTCCAATGCGCGGAAGCGATGGCTGGCAGGCCGATTTTCATGGAAGCGCTTTCGTGACCGGCGTTCGAAGCGTCCAAAGCCAATTCAGCAAGGCCGCCCCGACTGTAATCGCCAATATAATGGATTTACTCACATCTGCCTGCGACGCCAAAATCAGAGTAATCAGTACGCCCATGCCCGACCAAAGAATACCTCCGGGCAGCCGAAACGCGGTGCCCAACGCTGGTTTGCGCCGCAAAGGAAGGACTGCCGCGCACACAACGCCGTAATAGAAGAGGCGGGCAAGCACCGACAAGGTGACGTTCCAGCCAAAGCTTCCAATCAATGCGAGAACCCAAACCGCGCAAGCATAGAGCAGAATCGAGAACCAAGGAGTATGAAAACGCTGGCTAACCGCGGCAAAGACATGCGGCAGGTCGCCTCGTTCGG
This sequence comes from Terriglobales bacterium, assembly GCA_035508395.1. GTDB lineage: Bacteria > Acidobacteriota > Terriglobia > Terriglobales > Acidobacteriaceae > Acidiflorens. Next base: position 23,896 of record DATJNC010000002.1, read on the forward strand.
CCAGCGCGAAGGTTACCCGCGGCATGCCGAGTAACTTTGCGCTCAAGTATCCCCAGACAGAAATCATTGCTCCCACAGCCACCAAACCCGCCCCGGGGTTACCCATGGCCGCGCGAGCCACCTCGGCGAGGGGCCGGTCGCTGGTCGAGCCGGGTCCAAGCACGCCTATGACCACCCATTGGATGAGGACATAGAGCGTGGTACACGAGACCAACGTTACAGCCAGCGCGAAAACCGTGTCCCGTGCCGGATTTCGCGCCTCGCCTGCAGGAGCCAGCGCTGTTTCAAATCCGCCATAAGCGAAAATCAGAAGAAAAATCGCCTTCATCCACGCGCCCGGCGGGTAAGTCGGCCCATTGGACCACGGCGTGGGATGGATAATCGTAATCGCAGCACCCGCGGTAACCACCATAAGAAGTGGCAGAATCTTTGCCACCGTGAAGATGTTACTGGCGACAGTGCCCTGGCGCACTCCGCGCGTGTTTACCAGTGCGAGCAGCCAGACGAGTACCGTCAGAATCGCGAAGCGCGGCCACGGCTCTTTGGCGCGGGGCCAAAATTCGGCCAGATAGATGACAAACAAATTTGCATTAGCGGCGGGTGCAGCGGTTTGCGACAGGTACAGCGTCCAAGCGACGAGAATTCCCATCAGCCGGCCAAACGCTGCCCGTGCGTAAAGATAAGGTCCGCCTGCTTCGGTGAACTGCGACGCGACTTCAGCGAAGCAGCCCATGATGATGGCCATGGCCGCTGCGGCGGCAAGCACGGCAATCGGGCTCTTCTTGCCGACGTAGCCTGCCACAGTG
>DATJNC010000003.1:0-5543 GCA_035508395.1 Terriglobales bacterium
GCAGACGTTTTTCGTGATGGATGAGAATTTCCTGCTCCATAAGAAGCGCGCGCTGGAACTACTCGATCTGATGAAGGCCGGCAACAAGGCGTGGGGGATGGCGGTGTTTGCCTCGGCCAATGCGATTCGCCAGTACAAGCCAGAAGAACTCGTCGAACTTGGCGTCTCCTGGATTTGGATGGGGCTCGAATCTCCGCGGTCGAGCTACGTCAAGCTGAAAGGCACCGACTCGCACGCCCTCACGCACATGCTGCGGGAACACGGCATTCGCGTGCAGGGCTCGACCATTATCGGGCTTGAGCATCACACGCCGGAAAACATTCACGAAGAAATCGAATTCGCGGTCGAACACAACACGGACTTTCATCAGTTCATGCTCTATACGCCGGTGCCGGGCACGCCGCTGCACAAAGAAATGTCGGAGCAGGGGCGGATGCTCGAGGGAATCGACTATGCCGATATTCACGGGCAAGACAAGTTCAACTTCCAGCACGCGGCGATTTCGCGGGAAGACTCCAAGCGCTTTTTAGACTTTGCTTTCTGGCGTGACTTCGAGCGCAACGGGCCGAGCCTGGCGCGCATGTGCCAGACCATGCTGCAGGGTTGGAGGAGGTATAAGAATTATCCTGACCTGCGGGTGCGGGAACGCTTCGAGCGGGAGAACACGAAGCTGCGTACGGCCTACAGCGCCGCACTTTGGGCCGCCGAGCACTACTTCCAAAAAATCAATAAAGACGTCAGCCGGCAGATTCACGAGCTGCGGCGGGAGATCGCCAAGGAATTCGGCATGGCATCGCGAGTTGCGGCAAGTGTCGTCGGGCCCGTTCTTCTATGGACTACGCGCCGCGAGGATCGGCGCCTGGCTCGCGGCGTGACCTATGAGCCGCCGACGATTCTGGAGCGACGAAATTGGGAGATAGGGAAACGCGCGCCGCGGCGGGAAACGGCAATCGGCGGTTCTCGATTCGCGGCTATCCCTTCAGAGAGCACGGCTGCGGCGAATGATTGAGATCGTCCTTCGTCCGTAGTCCTTCGCAAAATAGCGCCCGCCAAAGCCGACCCTCGCCAGCGTGTGCGCGCTTCCCTCTCTCTGTGACTACGGTCACATTGCATTTGATTTCCAGAGGTATAGAGTCACCGCATAGAAGCTTGAGAAGCTTCAGAAAGCTTCCATTTTCTGGAAGCGCGCAAGCACAGGAATTCCTCCTCGTGTTCTAATGGCGCGAGAGCTCTTTTTTACAGCGTTTTGACAAGCTGTAGCCGGCGCCGATTGAGACGTAGGGGGGATGTTTTGCATCAAATAGCTGGTGATCCTCTTCTGAGGGTTGAAGGAATCAGTAAAGTCTTTCGCTCAGGCGAAGCCGACTTGGTGCTCTTTGAAAATCTGTCTTTTCAGGTGGAGAAAGGAACGATGCTGGCGATCGTGGGGCAATCGGGCGCGGGAAAGAGTACCTTATTGCATATCCTGGGAGCGCTTGATCGCCCTTCAGCCGGTGCCGTATACTGCGCAAATTCCCAGGTGAATGCGCTTTCTGACGATGACGCTGCCGAATTCCGCAACCGCGAAATCGGTTACGTCTGGCAGTTCCACTACCTGCTGCCGGAATTCACTGCGCTCGAAAATGTGGCCATGCCCTTGCTGACGCGAGGACAGGCGCTTTTATCGGCGCAACAGGAAGCTTCGCGCTGGCTCCGGGAAATCGGGCTGGAAGCCCGCAGCCAACATCGTTCCGGCGAACTGTCAGGCGGCGAACAGCAGCGGCTGGCCTTGGCCAGGGCGTTGATCACCAAACCGCAAGTATTGCTGGCCGATGAGCCGACCGGGGATCTCGATGGAACCACGGCTGAAGTGGTTTTCGAGTTGCTGGCACGGCTGCATCGCGAACACCAGCTAACTTCTCTGATCGCAACGCACAACCTGTCGTTTGCACGACGGTGCCATAGAGTGCTGCGTCTGGATCGGGGCAGAATAGAAGAGATGGCGCCGGATTCGCTTTCGGCGTGAGGAAAAGGCAGAGCAACACACTAAGCAACCAGGAGTGACCCAGCCGGGTTATTACTAACGTCGCATATCTGGTTAAGAGATTGCGCCACGAACAGGGCATAATTGCTGTAAGGGTCGGGCGTTCTGGCGGGAGGCAAGCCTCCTCACAGAGCACCTGGGGGGAATGAGTATATGTTTGAACGCTACACGGAGAAAGCCAGGCGCGTCATCTTCTTTGCTCGATACGAAGCCAGCCAGTTCGGCTCTCCTTATATAGAGACCGAACACTTGCTGCTCGGACTGCTGCGCGAAGATAAGGCCCTGACCAACCGTTTTCTGCGCTCCCACGCGTCGGTGGAATCCATACGTAAACAGATCGAAGGGCATACGACGATTCGGGAGAAAGTCTCGACGTCGGTTGATTTGCCGTTGAGTAATGAGTGCAAGCGAGTTCTCGCCTATGCGGCCGAAGAGGCCGAGCGTCTTTCTCATAAGCATATTGGGACCGAGCATCTGTTGTTGGGTTTACTGAGAGAAGAGAAGTGCTTTGCCGCCGAGATTTTGCATGAGCGCGGGTTGCGGCTTTCGACCATCCGGGAAGAGCTGGCGCGCACCAGCCAGGAAAAAGCGCAGCCGCAGCGCGGCCAGCGCGAGTCATCTTTATTGAGCGAGTTTTCGCGCGACCTGACCCAGGCCGCGATGGATAGCCAGCTTGACCCGCTGGTGGGCCGCGAAGGCGAAGTGGAGCGCGTGGTGCAGATTCTCTGCCGCCGCACGAAGAACAATCCGGTGCTGATTGGTGAGCCGGGCGTTGGGAAGACTGCGATCGTAGAGGGACTGGCGCAGCGCATCGCCGATGGCGAAGTGCCGTCGTTCCTCGCCGACAAGCGAATTCTGGCTCTCGATCTTTCTTTGATCGTCGCGGGCACAAAATATCGCGGCCAGTTCGAAGAGCGGCTCAAGACCATCATGAAAGAGCTGATGGAGTCGCAGAATTCCATCATTTTTATTGATGAGCTGCACACACTGGTTGGAGCAGGCTCGGCAGAAGGTTCGCTCGACGCCGCCAACATCCTGAAGCCAGCGCTCTCGCGCGGCGAAATTCAGTGCATCGGCGCAACCACGCCGGCCGAATATCGCAAGTCGATCGAAAAAGATCGCTCGCTTGAACGGCGGTTTCAGGCGGTGAAGGTTCCGCCACCAACGGAAACGGACGCGATCAAGATTCTGTTCGGCATCAAGGAGCGTTACGAGAAGTTTCACGCGGTTACGTATACGGACGAGGCGATCAACTTTTCCGTTTCGCACTCGAACCGGTACATTCCCGATCGCTTTCTGCCAGATAAGGCGATTGACCTGATCGATGAGGCGGGGGCGCGCGTGAAGCTGCGCCAGACTTCATTGCCTGATGAGATTACCGAAGTCCAGAAGCGCATTAAGTTCATCGTCCATCGTATGGAGAACGCCATCGCGAACCACGAGTTCGAGAAGGCGCGCTTCTACTCCGACGAAGAACGCAAAGAGCGCGAAAACCTGCGCGCTCTTCGCGAAAAATACCACCTCGATGAATCCTCCACTGGCGTTGTAGGCCGGGAGGACATCGAGGACGTGGTATCGCGCTGGACCGGCGTGCCCGTCACGTCCATTAAAGAAGAGGAAACGCAGAAGCTGCTGCGCATTGAAGAAGAGCTGCACAAGCGCATCATCTCGCAGGATAAAGCGATCAGCGCTTTGGCTCGTGCCATTCGCCGCAGCCGCGCCGGACTGAAGAGCCCGAATCGACCGATCGGATCGTTCCTGTTCCTTGGGCCGACGGGCGTTGGCAAAACCGAAGTCGCACGAACGCTGGCGCAGTTCATGTTCGGCAGCGAAAAGGCTCTCGTCCGCTTCGATATGTCGGAATTCATGGAGAAGCACTCGGTCTCGAAGCTGATCGGGTCGCCTCCGGGATATGTCGGCTACGAAGAGGGTGGGCAGCTCACCGAGCGCGTGAAGCGCGCGCCCTACTCAGTCGTGTTGCTCGACGAAATCGAAAAGGCGCATCCGGATGTCTTCAACATCCTGTTGCAGGTGTTTGAAGACGGCCAGCTGACTGATGGACTTGGCAATACGGTCGACTTCAAGAACGTGATCCTGATCATGACTTCGAATATCGGCGCGCGGCACCTGATGAAGCGCGAAGGTCTCGGCTTCCAGTCGTCGAAAGACGAGATGGTTTCCGAGAAGGTCGAAGACCTAGTTAAGGGCGAAGTCAAGCGCACCTTTAACCCGGAGTTCCTGAACCGGATCGACGAAATCATTCTGTTCATGGCGCTCAGCGAGCAGGATCTGATTCAGATTCTCGAACTGATGGTCAGCCAGTTGAACCAGAATTTGGCGCAACGCTCGATCACAGTAACCGTGGCCGACGAAGCCAAGCGCTGGATTCTGAACCAGACGCTCACCGACCGTAGCTACGGAGCGCGTCCTCTGCGCCGCGCCCTGCAGAAGTACATCGAGGACCCATTATCAGAAGCGCTGATTCAGGGCACGATCACGACTCGGCCAGCGTTCATCGAGGTCTTCCTCGAAGGCAACAAGCTGTACTACCGGCCGGTCGATTCGAAAGAACAAGAGGGCGTGCTGCTGTACGAGAGCTAGTTCTCAGTTGTCAGTTATCAGTTGTCAGTTATCAGTTGTCAGAGCCGCTGGCGAAAGCTGGCGGCTTTTGATTGGGTTTTTGGCCTAATGCGTCCTCGAAATAGCGCGCAGCGGATGACGGCGAATACGACAGTCCAGAACAATAAGGCACAGCCGATCACTGCAAGGACGCCAGCGGGAGCGCCGCCATCAGGTACAAGCTCGTAAACTAACCAATCCGGAATCAGCGGTCCAATCACGGGCAAAAGCAATCAGGCAGGCGCAGTGAAGCAAAGAAAGAAGATGTTCGTGAACCGGCAAAGAAACGCGAGAGCGCCTAACGCAATTGCTGCGAAAATGCCCGCCAGTGCCGACTTCACGAGGCGTAATAAAGTTGACTTCACAACCTGTCACCCGTCGCAGCTTGACCCTTGAGTAGAAATGTCTTTGGGAGCTTTCCTTCCCCGCAAAGCTTGAGTGAGCCAAAATCCTTATACCAGCGGCCGTCGGGAACTTCAGGCTTTGTCTCAATCCAAAGGCGTAATCGGTTGAGGTCTTCGACGGAGATGTTGCGGTCGCGCATTCGCTCGGCCAGATGGTCGCGAACAGCCTGTGGCAGGCCGGACCAACTCGCGATGTGAGGCATTATTCGCCGAACACAAATCGGCCAAGTTTCTCGCCGAGTTGCTTTGCCTCCTCGGGATTCTTCGAGGAGCGGAAACGCTCAGCCAGTTCAAAGAACGCTTTTTCCTTCTCCTTTTCAGCCGCAATACCCTGCTCGATCAATTCCACCAACACGCGGTTGTCGCTGAGCCGCCGCCGCCGTGCCAGCCGGTCAACCTGCTGAGCCACCTGCATGGGCAAGGTCACGCTTCGCCGGGTCTGCTTCTTCATTGCCATGTCATCATTTTACACCATTGTGGTGCATGTCGTTCGGGGA
>DATJNC010000004.1:0-26598 GCA_035508395.1 Terriglobales bacterium
ACCGGAGCGCGCCAAAAGTCGCCGTCGCGTTGATGCTTCAGATAGAGCAGCGACCAGGGTGGCGAGTCGAAGCGCGGGCCGAGGACCTTGTCGTCCAGGGTGTAGTCGGGTGCCCCGGTCATGCCTGGCGCGAGGTCCATGTTCAGCTCGAACTCGTCAAGATGCATCAGGCCGTCGACGTAATGAACGTCATCGTGGAAGAGAGCTTCGGTAGCGTCAACGGCAAGAATGGCCTTGAGTGCGGGCGGCCGCCGCATCGCCATCTGGATGGAATTGAATCCGCCCCACGAAATTCCAAACATCCCGACCTTGCCGGTTGACCAGGGCTGGCTGGCCAGCCACGCGATGACTTGTTCGCCGTCGAGCTGTTCCTGCTGGGAGTATTCGCGATCCGGAGGAACGCCTTCGCTCGTCCCAAAGCCGCGAATATCGACACGCGCGCTGACATATCCGCGGGCGGCGAAATAGGTGTGAACGGGATAATCACGCGCCGCAGTGGCGTCATCTTTGCGGTAGGGAAGGTATTCGAGCAGAGCCGGAAATTTTTCACCCGGTTTGGCGTTGTCGGGCATGTAAAGCGTGACCGACAGGCGCACGCCGTCTGGCATGGGAATCCACTCCTGGACCATCTTTACTGTGTATTTAGCCGGAGCGACCGTCGACGTGGGGACAGCTGGCAAGCTTGCAGGGAGAAGCAGCAGGATAGCCAGAAGAACCGGGACACAGACAATCTTTGAAGGTGAAAAGGGCAAAGGTGACGATCGCGGGTTGTGAATTTTCCTTCTGTTAACCATGGGAAGGGCAAATCATAACACCGACGTCGCGGGAGGGTCGCAGGAAGCTACTGCGCCACAAAGACGCGAAATGGCAAATGTTGATTCGGCGTTTGATGGGTGGTCCCGGATCACTTTAGCGAATGCCCGGCCCGCCGCCAGGTGGCGGCATGTGGGGTCGTGGGGTTGGGCCGGGCAATGCTATGTACTTCCCGTTGTTCAGTGATCTATTTCTACATGTTGGTATCGCCGGTGGCTGTGATTTACGTCACAAGACGCTGTGAGCAATTGCCCACAGCGTCCTGTGATGATGGTCACGGCGTTCTCCGCACCGAGGTTTTAACTTGTGATCGAGTTATGAAAGGAGTGAGGAGAGTTTATGGCGTACGTCATCACCGATACCTGCACCAAGGATCACCTTTGCGTGGACGTTTGTCCCACCGACTGCATTCATCCCAAGGTCGATGAACCCAAGATTGAAGAAGTAAAGCAGCTTTATGTGGATCCGGTCGGCTGCATCGATTGCGGAGCCTGCGTGCCCGTTTGTCCGACGGAATCGATCTTTGCCGCCGAGGATCTGCCCGAAGACAAGAAAGAATTCCTGGAAACGAACGCAGCCTATTACAGCTAGATTGTGCTTCTTAGTCATTGCTTTGGTTGTTCTTCCTCTGGCCCGCGCTCATCCCGAGCGCGGGTTTGTTTTGCGCATTATTGTCAAGACAGACCTCACTCTCCCAGTCCGAGCCCGCCGCTTGCTTGACAGCGCGCGGCCGCGTTTCTATCGTTCTTACCCATCATGAATGCGGTTAAAGCCACCAGAAAATACGAGGAATGGCTCGGTCAGCAGCTCCAGATCATTGAGCCGGATTTGCAACTGAAGCATGAGCGTATGGCGGCCTCAACTTTTTCCTTTTTCCGCGCCACATTTTATCGGTGGTTGCAGCTTTGGGAAGAGGTTTGCTCGCACTTGCATGACGTTCCCAAAATCCTCTCGGTGGGCGATCTTCACGTCGAAAACTTTGGCACCTGGCGCGACACCGACGGCCGTCTTGTTTGGGGCATCAACGACTTCGACGAGGCCTGTCCTTATCCCTACACCATGGACCTGGTGCGGCTGGCGACCAGCGCGCTTCTGGCTTCCCAGGAAAAGCAGCTCACGATGAAACCCAAGGATTCGGCGGAGGCGATCATCGCCGGCTACCAGAACGGAATGGAGAGGGGTGGGCGTCCGTTTGTTCTGGAAGAAGAGCACTCCTGGTTGCGCGCGATCGCGGAGAGTAAGTTGCGTGACCCGGTCGTGTTCTGGAAGAAGATGGATCGGCTTCCGGCGGTAAGCGGGGAAATTCCCGAAAGTGCGCGAGAGGCCTTGGAACATCTGCTCCCTGAGCCGGGACTGGAATACCGGCTCGCACATCGTGTGGCAGGAATGGGAAGTCTGGGGCGCGTGCGGGTTGTGGCGATTGCGCAATGGAAGGGCGCTCAGGTCGCGCGGGAGGCAAAAGCCCTTGCTGCCTCAGCAATGCACTGGGCCGATGCGCGTGCTCCGCGCGAGATTCTGTATGGGGCCATTCTCGGCCGCGCGGTGCGCTGCCTGGACCCGTACGTCCAGCTTCGCGGCCACTGGGTTGTGCGGCGTCTGTCGCCACACTGTTCCCGCATTGAACTGGAGGCGTTGGGCACAGCGCGCGGCGAATTGCGGCTACTGGAAGCCATGGGCTTTGAAACCGCGAATATCCATCTCGGCACCGAAGAAAAACGTCGCGATATTTTGAAAGACCTGCGCAAGCGTAAAGCGAACTGGCTGGTGAAGGCAGCCGAAGCCATGGCGGTCAAGACAGATAAAGACTGGCGGGTGTGGAAGGAGCGCTGGCAGAAGCGAGCCGTGGTCGACAAACTTTAGCTCACATCTGCCAACGCCTTAGTGGAGGGCTAGTTCGTATGGAGGTTTGTGCGGAGAATGAAAGACCTGAAAGTCATGTGTAACGGATTCGTGCCGAGAATCCGGCACGTGCGATGCGTCAATATCCGGGGGAGCCAGGGCGTCAATAATTGATTCCAATGTTGCAGCCGAGCCTGCCCAAACCTGCGAATCTTCATCACGATAAACCGATAGCTCTCCCACCAGCATCGCATCCGTTCCGGATTGGAAAAGCTCGTCACTGCAAGAGCAGTTGCTCGAGCCCGGTGAGGGATCGTCGGCCGGTGAAAGGAGACGAAGGTTCGCTTGTTCGAGCCAGTAGGCGATCAAAACTTTGAGGTGCTGCCTTCCGCATACACTTTGGAAGTCTTTCTTTAATGCGAGGGAGGGATGCCAGGTTAAAATCCGAAGCCGGTCGAGCCACCGGTTCTCAACCACCAGGAACCAGCCACTCCGGCTGAATGAATCGAAACCGCATACCGAACAGGGTAACCGTTTTTTGATCGAATACATCGAGCACCTCTCATGCGGTGCTTGCACACACTGCCTGCGTGACCGGCGCGCGGTGTCGGCTGGCAATCGGAACGGTCAACATTCCGCGCGTCGGGTCGAAATGCAAAGTGAAGTGGGCCGAACAGGCCGCACACAGCCAAAAGTGTTCGCGTTTGCGGATTTTGCGCCGATTACCATCGAAGCTTTCCGCCGTGTCAGGTGTGAACGTCTCGGCCAGGAACAACTTACCTTCGCGAAGCGATCGAAACGGGACAGTACATCCCGGATTCGCGCATTTATGCAGCATGGGCTGGGTTCCAGTCTTCTCCAGGGGGAGTTACTTCGGCCAGGAGATATGTACCAAATAGCAAGTTAGCTGCCCAACTCAACATTGGGGCGCACTTAGAATGTCTCGAAGTTACATCGAGTTATCAAAGGTCGATCGGGATCGTGCGCTCCAGCTCAAGAGGATTGCCGAAGAGCGGTCGAACCTGGACGGGAGATTGGCAACCGGCACAATGTGTTGTGATGCAGATCACGAGCGGCCGCGGCTACGGTGGGCCTGGCAGCGCTAGCCCCGCGAATCCAACACCCTCGACAGACACGACGAGCAAAGCACCCTTTCCTTCAGATCGATCCATTCCACCGCATGTGAGGGCGCCATAGCGCAGGAATAATCATGGCAATGGGTGAGATGAAAAGTATGTCCGACCTCATGGACCGCCTCTTTCACCAGACGCTCCATTAAGAGATCGGAGTCATGCGGTAACCCATAGAACTGCTGTGCCAGGCGATGAAATGAGACCACGGCGCAAGGCCCACCCATCTGCGCCTCGCCGAAAACGAATGTCAGAATGGGAATGTATAGGTCAACCGCGGTAATCCCCAAGATTCGCCATGACCCCTCGTCGGCATAGGACCGCATAATCTGCAAAAGCTCAGACGAGTGGTATTGTCCACGCTCGGGATGAAACGCGAATTCCGGATCGAGGCGGTTATCGAGGATTCGGCAGCGCACGCGGAAGGTGTCGGCGAGGGCCGGAGCGAGGGTCTTGAGCAGCCGCCCGTCGAAATTTCCGATCGGGAGCAAGTCCAGCGTCTTCATCGGGTTTCGATGGGGCGGCTCCAGCCGTACTTCTTCAGTTTGTGATGCAGCGTAACCCGGTCAATGGCCAACGTTTCAGCGGCCCGGGTCTGGTTCCAGCCGCATTGTTCGAGCACGCGGAGGATGTGTGTCTTCTCCATCTCTTCCAGCGATTTCGGTGTTCCGTTCGGCGAGGAGCCATTGTGAGACTTGAAGGCGAAATCCTGTTCGCGAATCTCGGGTTCCTGGGCAACCACCATCGCCCGCTCAATCGCATTTTCCAGTTCGCGGATGTTCCCTGGCCACGGCTGCTGCTGCAACAAATCCATCGCGCCCGGACCTACTCGATTGATCTTTTTATTCATCTGCAGAGAAAACTTCCGTACGAAATGATTCACGAGCAGGGGAATATCCTCGCGCCGGTCGCGGAGCGGCGGCAGCTCAATGTGGAAGACGTTCAGCCGGTAATAAAGATCAGGACGGAATTTACCTTCCTCGATCAACTGCTCCAGATTCTTGTTTGTCGCCGCCACGCAGCGAAAATCCACTTTGATCTGCTGCGTGCTGCCAACGCGAACGATCTCGTGCTCCTGCAAGACGCGAAGCAGATCGGTTTGCGTTTTCAGGCTGATATCGCCAATTTCATCGAGGAAAACGGTCCCACCTTCGGCGATCTCAAACTTCCCCTTCTTGCGATATTGCGCGCCAGTAAACGCCCCTTTCTCGTGGCCAAACAATTCGCTTTCCAGCAATGTTTCGGTAAGTGCGCCACAATGAATCACGACCAGGGGATGAAAGCGTCGTGTGCTGGCATGATGGATGGCGCGCGTTACCAGCTCCTTTCCGGTACCGCTTTCTCCCGTAATCAGCACCGTGGCATCGGTGGGGGCGACGGTTTCGATCGCATGGTAAACCTTCTGCATGGCTTCGCTTTCACCGATGATTTCTTCGGGACGCGCGACCTCGGCCACGGTCTCGCGGAGCCGAACGTTCTCTTCTTCGGTGCGGCGATGCGAGAGCGCCTTCTTGACCAGATGCGCGATCTCATCCGGATCGAGCGGCTTGGTGACGTAATCATAGGCGCCGTTTTTTAGGGCCGTTACTGCGGTTTCGACCGACGCATATCCCGTCATCATGATCACGATGAGATTGGGATCGACCTCATGCATGCGGCGCTGCAGCTCGATGCCGTCGGTGCCGTGCATTTTGATATCAACCAGCGCGATGTCCCAGGATTTCTCTGCCAGGCGTGTAAGTGCGACGCTGGCATCCTCCGCGGTTCCGATTTCATATCCCTCTTCGTGGAACCACTTCGCGAGTGAATCGCGAACGCTCAGTTCGTCGTCCACGATCAGCAGTTTGGGTTGTGGCGTCAAGGCGATCACCTCGTCTCTGTCGCCGCGCCAGCCAGGGAGATTTCCGCCGTTGGGCTGGAATGGTCGGGCACGGGCAATGTAATAGTTACGGTCGTTCCTTTACCAACTTCCGACTCAATGGAGATCTTTCCGCCGTGGCGTTCGACAATGCCACGACTGACCGCGAGACCTAGTCCCGTTCCATGGTGCAGGTCTTTGGTCGTCACGAAGGGCTCGAAGACCTTGGGCAAGATATCGGGGGGGATTCCGCACCCATCATCCCGGATGGTAAGTGCGACCTGTTCTCCATCGTCGCTCAGGTGCGAAGAGAGCCAGAGATTGCCTCCGTTGGACATCGCATCCGCCGCGTTCACGATGACCGCCAGCAGCACCTGCTCAATCTGCGAGGGATCGCACCTCAGGCGGGGAAGTTCGGAAGAGAGCGCGGAATGCGCCTCGATCCCCGCGTTCTGCAGATTGTGGGCTACCAGAAGCAGACATTGCTGAACCAGCCGGTTTACATCCGTCGACTGCACGTTCATCGGGGTTTGCCGTGAGAAGCTGAGAAGATTCTTCACCAGCTCGCCGCAGCGCCGGCTCTCAGAGGAGATGAGGTCGAGGCATTGCTCGGCCTCGTTTTTCTTTACGTCACCGATTTGTCCGTTGTCCACCCACTTCTTGAGGAGCTTGGAATAGGTGAGAATGCCCGAAAGCGGGTTGTTGATCTCATGCGCGACGACAGCCGCCATCTTACCCACGGAGGCCATGGTTTCACTGTGCAGCACCTGGTCGTGCGCGCGGCGCAATTCGGTCGTCTTTTCCTCTACTCGGCCTTCCAGATTGTGACCCCACTCAATCAATTGCTGGTTCGCGCTTTGCAGCTGCGAACTCATCGAGTTGAACGACTCCGCCAGGTCGCCGATCTCATCCTTGGAGCGCATCTCGATCTGGTAGCCGAGCGCGCCCGCGCTGAGTTTTTGGGTTCCGGCCTGCAGTTGCTTCAGGGGACGATCGACTACCCGCAAAATAAACAGCCAGCTGAGAAGAGCGATCGCAATCAAGGCCAGTACGTCACAGAGGATGATCCTCCAGGAGAGCTGAGCCAGTTGCTCATCGGTGCGGGCTAGAGAAAGATGAGTATCGAGTACGCCCAGGACCCGGTGGCTGGCAGGATGCTCGTGACATGCAGCGTTCGAGCATTCAGGCTGATTCTCGATGGGAGTGATGATGCCCAGTACCCGGCCCTCCGGTCCGCGATAGACGCGGAAGCGGTCCTTCCGGTTTGGCTGTGCAAGCGGCGTTTGCCCCCGAGCATGGCAGGCATAACAGGCTTCTGCGTCTTTATCGAGAGTATGGTTGATCTCAGATGGATCGCTGGAGTAGGTGATGAGCCCTTCGCGGTCAAGAATGCGCACGCGAATCATTCCCGGCTCACCCGCAATCGTCGTGATGAGCTGGCGCAAATCTTCGCGATCATTGCGCAACATGAACTCGCTGGTGCTGCGACGGATCACGTCGCTCATGCGCTCGGCGCTCAGCAGCGTGGCTGCTTCCAGCTGCTTACGTTGCAACCGGATGGTCAGGTATCCAAGCAGTGTCAAGGTCACAACCATCGCGCCGAGCAGCAGCACGATAAGCTTGGTCCCTAGACCATTGAGTGCGTGATCCCAGATGCGAATGAACGATTTTTTCTCAATCTCCTGCATGGCTCAAAGCCTCGGTGCCTACCGCAAGACCCGGTTCTTCGAGCGTCTCTTCAGTTTCAGCTTCAAAGATTGGCAGATATCTCACCGCCACGGCGAACGCCGCAAATCCGATCGCGACGATCATCAGAGTGATCATGAACTCGGTCCACTTCGGCACGTAGTGATAACCCACATAGGTCTCAAATCCAATCAACGCGATGTTGAGCCGGTTCGTGACGAATCCGAGAACGGCCGAGAGCGAGGCAAAGTACAGCAGTTTCGGCGACAAGCGGACCTTCTTGAAGCTGAGCAACAGGATCGGAATAGCGTAGGTCAGAGCCAGTTCGAGCCAGAGAAAATACGCTTCATAGCCCGGCTTGAAGATTGCTCGCAGCTGGTCGCGATGGAAAAAGTCTTCGAAGCGCAGCAGCAAGTTGACCCAGAGCGCAACCAGCAACGCACCTGCCAATGTGTTGAGCACGGGTAGCTCGAGCTGACGTCCAAACGCTTTTGAACTCTGCGTTGATTCGAAGATTGTCATCGCCAATCCCACTGCCACCGCGGAACCGAAGAAGAAGAACGGCAGTGCCGGCGTGTACCAGAAGGCATGCAGTTTCTCGGGCATGATCAGGTAAAGCGAGCCGAGCGAACTCTGGTGCAGCGTCGAAAGCAGAATGCCGGCGACGATCAGCGCGGGATAGAAAAAGTGGATCCATTTAATCGGAGTCTTCCAATTCAGGCGCTCGAAGACGTTGGGTAGGAACTCAAAGAACAACACCGTGGTGTAGGTCATGACGCACATGCCTACTTCGAACATCACGGAATGCGGGTTCATATAGATCATCTGGTGCCAGATGAACCACGGGCGGCCCAAGTCAAACAACAGTCCGACAATGAACAGGACGTAACCGAGGAATGCCGTAAGGACGGCGGGCCGCACCACGGCATGCAGCTTCTTGACGTTGAACAGATAGACGGCCCCCACCATGCAGAAGCCGCCCGCTGCCAGCATCACGCCACAAAGACAGTCGAAGCCGATCCAAAGTCCCCAGGGGAACTGGTCGGTCATGTTTGAAACTGCGCCGAGTCCGCGTAGATATCGGACATAGGTCGAGTACAGCCCCAAAATCATGATCACAATGAAGACGACTCTCCAGAAAGTCAGTTTGAATTTCATCGCTCACCCCCGTTTTTTTCGATTTCTTCGGCTGCGGCCACTTCCTCACGGCGATGGGAAACCCAATAAATGCCGCCCAGCACTAATGTCCATAAAGGAATAAAGTCGGGAATTCTCTCCATCACGCGGCCGGTGTATTCGGGCATCGGAGTATCGCCAACCTTTGCCGAAGCCGGATAGCCATAGTCCTCCACATCTTCGCCGGCGATGATCAAAGTCGAGGTTCCGCCAACCTCGTTCAGGCCATAAATGCGAGGCTTGTAGGTCGAAGGATTCTGCTGAATCCGCTGCTTCGCTTCGGCGATCAGATCGTCGCGCTCGCCAAACTTGGTTGCCCCCGTCGGGCAGATCTCGGCGCAGGCCGTCTGCTTGCCCTCCGCGATGCGATCGGGACACATAATGCATTTGCGAACGCGCGGATTCAGGGAGCCCCATTCATACTTCGGCTGGTTGAATGGGCACGCCACCATGCAATAACGGCAGCCGATACACTTCCAAACGTCATATACGACCGGACCGGCGGCTGTCTTATGAAACGCTCCCACCGGGCAAACCGACCCGCAGGCAGGCTTCTGGCAGTGCATGCATAGCCGGCGCATGAACTTGTCGTTTTTTGTCAGGACGACGGTATATTTGTGGGCTGACTGAACCGGCTCTGCCGCTACTGTATCGTCGTAGGGAAGACCGTTCTGCTGTGCACAGGCGGACTCGCATTGTTTGCAGCCGATGCACATGGTGGCGTCATAGAGGATGGCCTTGCTCATGGGTTAGTCTCCAGGCCACTCCGAGACAGGACTGTAGGCGCGCGCGAGATCACGTGGTGCGCGGATGCGTGGGCTGTGGCGAAGTGGCAATCAAGATCCGACTCAAATGTGAGTCGTTTTGTTTGCCAAGCAATGACTTGCGATTCCATCCCGGACAGTTTTTGCTGCCTTGAACGGAAGCTCGGTCCCCACGAACGGCTGGTTTTGCCATTATTATGGGGAGCAACCCCGGGTTTCACGCCCTTCGCACGGATTCCGAAGAGCGCTCGATTTGCCCGTTTAGGGGCGTGAGAACCCGGGCAGGCTGTCCTACCCATTCTTGCGGAGGAAACCAGTCGCTCAGCCAATCTCGGCGAGCGGATGGCCCTCTTAGTGGTGCGTCCCGTATTCACGTAGACTGACACCCTGGCCTCCGCGGGGGTGGCGTAGCTGCTTTGGGGAAGGACTTATACCTCAGCTGCGAACACCCAAGAAGAACAGCCGATCCGTTACAACTACTTCAGGCCCTGCAGATAGGCCCCGATCGCCTTGGCATCGTCTGCGGACAGCCCTTTTACGGGAGCCGGGTGCTTCGCGGTTTCGGTGATCCCCTTCGCGATATCTGCCGCAGGCTTACCAGCTAATGCTGGTGCTTTCATTGCTGGTTTCCCTTCACCAGCTGCACCGTGACATGCCGCGCACTTCGACTTGTAAAGTGCAGCGCCGTCATCGGCCCATGACAGACTCGGGATCAGAATGAACAATGCAACCGCGATGGTCAGTACCAGCACCGCGATCTTGGTGGTTTTCATGATTGCTTTCCTCTCCATGTGTTTAGTTTGGCTGACAGGGAGCAGGAACGAAGGTAACGTGTTGCTGTTTTCACCACCGCGTTCACTTCCTAAGCCTGCCTGTAGCGGTTTGCTGCATTCCCTGCCGCACCGATGTAAGTTTCAACAATCGAGAACCCTGGTGCGGTGACGAGTGTCACTTCTGCGCGTGACTCATATGCATATAGCTATGGTCGTGGAACACAAAGGAAGACAAGGATTTGCATGAGAAAAAGACGAGCTGGAATCGCGCCTGCGGAAGGTTTCTTTTGATAGAACTTGCAGCAGAACTGGCGTCAGTTGCGCCCTTAAGTTACTGGATCATCCACGCTGTACCCGCAATGATGACGCCTGCTCCCGCCAGAAGCATTCCGAAGTACCAGAAAATTCGCCGTCCCGAAAGCAGAGTGATAGAGGTAATCACCAGGGCAACCTCCAGAAAAACTTCCCCAAGGTCGAAACGGTCGGCCTTGCGGCGCGTCTTCTCTGTGTCCTGTTCCAGTTCGCGTGCTTTGGCATCGAGTTCCTTTTGCTCATCACGGTAGCGTTCCGCCTCGGCCCGGTATTTTTCTCTCAATTTGCCGATGCCTTCCTCATCTTTGGTCGTGATAACCGTGGTCAGATCGGCAAAAAGCTCATCGGTGTGCCGCCGGATATTCTTGGCCTGGTAATATCCCCACTGATCGGTGACGCGGTTTTGCAGAACAATCTCTTCCGTATGGGTTCGGTGGCCAAGCAGCGACACGGTGGCCACCAGGACTGCCAGCAGGGCCATCGTGATGGTAACCGGGGCAAGCTCGGAGTGCTCCCGGGCATGCTCAGCGTGCTCCTGTAATTCCTGCAGTTCCTCGCTCATCGGTCGATTAGGCCCCCTGCGTCGCGTTAACTTCTTCAATCTGACTTCTTACTTCTGACTCCGTCCTACTCCCCCATCACCTTGATCACGATTCTCTTATCTCGCTGGCCATCGAACTCGGCGTAGAAGATCTGCTGCCACGGCCCAAAGTCCAGCCTGCCATTCGTCACCGGCACGATCACTTCATGGTGAACCAGCAGCGACTTCAGATGAGCATCGCCGTTGTCTTCACCCGTCTGATGGTGCCGGTAGTCGCGACTGAACGGAGCCAGTGTTTCAAGCCACTGATCGATGTCTTCAATCAGGCCGCTTTCGTTATCGTTGACGTAAACCCCGGCTGTGATGTGCATGGCCGAAACCAGGATCATCCCATCTTTGATCGCAGCCTTCTTGAGTGCCCCTTCGACCTGCGGCGTGATCCGCACATACGCCCGCTTGGTCTTGGTGTGCATCGTGAGGTATTCGGTATGAAACTTCATGGTTTGTCCGTCCTGGGTAAGTGATAAGAATCACATGTTCGAATGCCCTAGCTCACTCCGCCGGCGGCGATTTCATTGTAAAACGCATGGTATGGATGCAACGCGGCTGGCCGAGATCGCACAGCAACTCCCGGACCTGCTCGATGAGCAGATGAAGGCGCTTGTTGGCCGCAATCTCGCATTGCTTTCGAGGAGCGAACGCAGCGCCTACGAACAACGCAAAGGGAGGATCCTTCAACTGCGCCGGGAACTCGAGCGCTTGCGCAAGGCAAAATAAATTCACCTTTGCTTCTTGTTGCCGATCCGTGCCCGAGTCGCGCGTTCCCCCGCCTTGGACTGCGGCTTTTTAGTGTGGTCGCCGTTGCTTTTTTCACACTCGGCAAGCAGTTGGTTCATCTCATCGATGATGCCTGCGAGTTTTGCGGGGTCTTTTGTCCGACGAGCTTTTTCCTGCAATATGGCCCAACCGGAAGGCGGTATTTGTGGCATCGTTCTCGGCCCCTGGCCCAACATATCCCGACTGCTAAAATTATGCACATTGCGGAGCCGATCGGCGAGTCTTTACCAGGAAGTTATCTCATCGACTCCTCAATCTCCGAGATCCAATCCGGCCGCTTGAGAACCTCGCGCGGCTTCGGTCCGTCGGCCGCTCCAACGATCCCGTCACGCTCCATTAGATCGATCAAATGGGCCGCCCTGCCGTAGCCAATTCGCAAGCGCCGCTGCAGCAGCGAGGTTGACGCTTTCCCGAACTCCACCACCAGCCGTACTGCATCATTGAACAGTGGATCATTATCGTCTTCTGACAATCGATCTTCGCCATCCACGCTCGCCATCGCCTCGCCCTCTTCCTTCGGCGACTCGAGGAACTTCTCCTGATACTGCGCCACGCCCTGCGCCTTCCAGAACTCCACCACCGCCGCAATCTCTTTTTCCGTCACAAACGGAGCGTGCAATCGGTGCACTCGCGCCGAACCCGAAGGCAGGTAAAGCATGTCGCCGCGTCCCAGCAGCGCTTCCGCCCCATTGGCATCGAGAAT
Source organism: Terriglobales bacterium (assembly GCA_035508395.1). Taxonomy (GTDB): domain Bacteria; phylum Acidobacteriota; class Terriglobia; order Terriglobales; family Acidobacteriaceae; genus Acidiflorens. Next base: position 12,433 of record DATJNC010000004.1, read on the forward strand.
GGTTCGCGAATCGACTTTTGTCGCCACCCGGAACGACACGCGGGCAGGGAAGTTGGCCTTGATCAAACCCGTTATCACATCCACCGATGGCCGCTGTGTAGCCAGCACCAGGTGTATACCGACCGCGCGCGCCATCTGTGCCAGGCGCGTGATCGACTCTTCCACATTATTGCCGTCGAGCATCATCAGATCGGCCAACTCATCGATGATGATCACGATGTAGGGGATCGGCCCTTCTTCCGTCGGCTCCGAAGCAAAAAGGCTGGGCGTGTCGTCAAACAGCGCGTTGTATCCGGCAATGTTGCGCACACCCTTCGATGCCAGCAGCTTCAGCCGGCGTTCCATCTCGCGCACAGCATTTCGCAACGCATTCGCCGCCAGCTTTGGCTCCGTGATAATCGGCGTGTAGAGATGCGGAACGCCTTCATAATTCCCCAGTTCGAGCCGCTTCGGATCCACCAGTACCAGCCGCACCTGGTCCGGCGTGGACTTGTAGAGAATCGACATGATCATGGCGTTGATGGCCACGCTTTTGCCGGTACCCGTCGATCCGGCGATGAGCAAATGCGGCATGCCACACAGGTCGGCCACCGCCAACCGGCCATTGATGTCTTTCCCCATCGCCAGTGTCAGTTTCGATTTCGACCCTATGAACTCCGCCGACTCGATGTTCTCGCGCAGCCAGATAATCTCGCGCTCGCGATTCGGCACCTGAATGCCGACCGTGCTCTTCCCGGGCATCCTCTCAACCAGAATGCTTTCCGCCCGCATGGCCAGACAAAGATCATCCGTCAGCCCGACAATGCGGCTGTATTTGATTCCCGCCTCTGGCTTGTACTCGAAGGTCGTGACCACCGGGCCAGGATTGATCTGCGTCACCTGTCCGTGCACATCGAATTCGGCGTAGCGGTCGGTCAGCACCTGCGCCAACAGCTTGAGTTCGTCTTCATGCACCGCCTGCTGCTCATCGGCGCGATGCAGCAGGCTTGATGGCGGCAGTTTGTAACTTCCCGCAATCTTCGGAAGCGTCGTTTTCGCTTTACGCTCGGTGTCGGCGCGTTCGGTGACCTCGATTTCCGCTGCTTCGATCGCCTGATCTGCGGGCATTGAAGGATCTTCCGGGGCCTGCTTTTCCTCGGCCGCCATGCGCTCGATGCCCGTTGGCGACGCCGGCACAGGAGTTTCAACGCCACGCAATCCCCGCTCGTCGTGCTCCGCACCAGCGTTCGCCCGCGCATCTTGATCCCGCAAAGCGTCCGCTCTTGGAGCCGCGCCCCGCATGGGCACAAGCTGCGCGTGAACCATCGGCCTTTCGGCCCGCCGGCGGTCCAGTTCTTTCTGCTGATGTTTGCGTTCGCGCTCCTCGCGCCAGTCCCGCCAACGATCGCGCAGCGCAAGCACAAAGGCAAAGCGAGTCGGCAACCAGACCTGAATCGCCGCGAAAGAAAACGCAGTTGTCAGATACAGGGCAACCGCCAGAATCGTCGTGCAGACGATATACGCTCCGGCGACATTCAGATAATGAATGAGCGCATCGCCCAAAATTCGTCCCGCCAGGCCTTCAATCGGGATCGCGCCCATCCAATGCAAACGCCCCGGCAGAATCGCCAGCAATGCCGGCACGAACATCAACAACCAGATTGCGCCCAGCGTCTTCGCAATCGGAGCCTGTACCGCCCGCGAGCGAAACCACCGTATTCCCAGCATGCCGAGAAACACCGGCAACAGGAAAGAGCCGATCCCAAGAAATTGCAGGGTCAAATCCGACAGGTATGCGCCGACAATACCAACCCAATTGCGGGCGGAATGCGATCCATTGAGAACCGAGGCACTGTTCAACGAGGGATCGAGAGGCGAATAGGACGCCAGCGCGAGGAACAGGAGGAGCGCGGAGACGCACAGCAGAAAGCCGATCAGCTCATTCAGCCGCCGGTTCCGGCCGGGCTCAAAGATCTGCGAAAGGAATGTCATTTGGCAGCGTCGGACCGCAAACGGAAGCTACCGCAGCGAGCCGGATCGTAGCCAGAGCTTGTTAATTATGACAAAGAATTCCCGGCAGGACCAATGCCGGAAAGGTTCAGCAGTTGCAAGTAAGGTTCGCGGAGCGCTCGCCGAGCACGGATTCGCCGCTAAGACTATCGCGCCAGGTACCCCGCCGCTCCCGCCAGTACCAACGCTCCCAGGATAATCCGATAGACGGCGAACGGCACAAAGCCGTGCTTTTTCACCCAATTGATGAACCATGCGACCGCAGCGTAGGCGACGATGAACGACACCACAAAGCCGATCCCGAGGATCACCCACTGGTGCGGCGTGATCTGCGAGACGCCGATGGGATTCTCGTCCTTACCCAAGAGAGATTTGTAGAGTGTGTAAAGCGTCGCGACCGCCATCGTTGGCATCGAGAGAAAGAAGGAGAACTCGAGCGCCGCGGCGCGCGACATTCCTACCAGTTGCCCTGCCGCGATCGTCGACATCGACCGCGACGTGCCGGGAAAAACGGCTGAGAGAATCTGGCAGGCGCCAATCCACAGCGCTTGTCCACCATAAATGTCATCCATTCTCCAGGTTCGTATTGGCGACCCCGGCGCGCCCGGCCCGGCTTTTTCCCACGGCGCTTTCATCGCATCGATCACCCACATCACGATTCCGCCCAGCAACAGCGAAGTCCCCATCACCCAAAGACTTTCGAGGTTCTTGCCAATCACCTTGGTCAAAAGGAATGACGGTATCGCCGTCACCACAAACGCAATCATTACCAGGCTCAGCGGATGTGTCAGGTAATCGCAATCCTTCTTTTCGCCCTCGGGCCAGGTAGAGATCAACTTGGCGATGTGCGCTCGAAAGTAGATCGGGAGAACCAGGATCGCTCCCAATTGGATAACGATCGAATACATCTTCCAGTAACCGCTCGAGAGCGGCACGTGCAGTAGCACCTCCGAGAGTCGCAAATGCGCCGTTGAACTGACCGGAAGAAATTCTGTGAGACCCTCGACGATGCCCAGAATGACAGACAGTAGATAGTCGCTCAAATTGACCTCGGCTGTTGGTAAGCCAGTATCGCAGAAGTTGGTTACAGGGAAGTTAGGAACCTTGATTCTTCTTTTGAACCAGATAAACGAACCGAAGCAATCTCCGCTCCAGAGTGAGTTGGTAAACGCATGCCAGAAACTTTTGCAATCCTGAGAAATCTGGTTCGCCTTCGATAGCGAGCACCGCAGCCTTGCGCGCTTTGCGAGCGTCGTACCATCGCTTGGCGATTTTCGCCGCGTCTGCCGATGTATCGGTCACTCCCGTGATGCCGAAGCCCGCGGCCATAAGCAAGCGTTCATTTTCTCCCGCCGGACTAAAAACATACTTGCCGATCGAACTGCGAATCGCCAGCTCCTCTGACGAAATTAGCCCGCCGATGACGAGCGCGTCGCTAAACAAAAATTGTCCGGCAGCTTTCAGAATTCGAATGATTTCAGCGAACAAACCAAGCCGCTCCGGTATATGGCAGAGCACATCATTGGCGAACACGGCGTCGAATTCCTCTTCGGCGAACGCAAGCTTGCTCGATACGTCGCACTCCTCGAAGCGTACCCTCTCCGACAACCCTCTCATCTGCGCGAGCGCGTTGGCATTTGCGATCCCGAGTGGATTAACGTCCACTCCCACAACCTGACATCCCGTCGCCTCTGCCACTCGCAGCGCATATCGGCCCGAGCCGCAACCAATTTCAAGCACTTTCGACTGCCGTCCTAGTTCGAGAAGCCGCGGAATATCATCCGACTCTTGGGTCGTGACCCAACTCGTTTGGCCGAGGTCTTCACCATACGTCTCTACACGAATCTCGCGATAAATATCGCGTTCGTAGTTGCCATACGCGTGGTTATAGAGATCGACTTTGGCTGGCATGAATTCCACGACCCTGAAGTTGTCATTCCGAGCCCGAGCGGGCGAGGAATCTGCTTTTGAAAGCCACGCTAACCCGCATCCCTCGCTAATTCAGACCCGAAGCCACCGGAATCGTTTTCTTCCCGGCTTTCGCGGGTTCAGTGGCAAATCGCCGGAAGAAGCTATCCGGTTTCCACTCCGGTGCGGCATTTTCATTCGCGATGTTGATGAGCAGAGCGCGCACAATCTCTTCATACTTGGCTGCCGCCGCCAGTTCGACGTGCTGATTCGTATCGTCGGAAGGCGCGTGGTAATGCAGGGTCAGCCAGTCTTTCAAGATCTTCTGTTCAGGCGAGCCAGGTTCCGCGCCGAGTTCCATCGCGATCGAAGGCACGCCATGCCGGATGAAGTTGTATTGATCGCTGCGAATGAAAATGTTGCGCTGCGGCTCGGGATCGGGCTGCACTTTTACCCCAAACGACTGCGCAACCTGCCGCGCCCGATCGCCAAGGTCGGACTCGTCCAGTCCTTCAACCGTAAGGATCTTCAGCGGCACGATGGGAAGAAACATATCGACATTCACGTCGGCGACGATTGATTTCGCTGGAACTGTTGGATGCGCTGCGAAATACTTCGAGCCGAGCAGACCCTTTTCTTCGCCGGTCACGAGAACCAGAAGCAATGACCGTCGCAGTTTTTCTGGGTGCTGCCTGAAGCTCTGCGCCATATCGAGCACCAGGGCGCTGCCCGAGCCGTTGTCCATCGCCCCGTTATAAATGCGGTCGCCATTGATCGGCTCGCCGATGCCAATGTGATCGAGATGCGCCGAGAGTACTACGTACTCGTTCTTGAGCGCAGGGTCTGTGCCCGGAAGCTTGGCGACAATGTTCGCCGATTCAACTTTCCTGACTTCAACCCGAGTTTTCGCCTCGAGAGAAACGGTCAGCGGGAAATGCGGCAGGGGCTTGCGATCTTTACCCAGTGCGGCGAGGTCGGCAAACCTGTGGCCGGAACCGGCGAAAAGCCTCTCTGCGCTCGCCGGGTTAATTACGACCGAGATTTTGTCGCCTTCATTTTCATTAAACTCGGGATAGTCGAGAGCCATCGATGGGTGCGCGCGATTGAGTGCAATTCGAGGCCAGGGGATATCCATGGACGCGGGATTCATCAGGGTGACGGTGCCGATGGCTCCAGCCTCGCGCAATGCCTTCCAGCGCTCGCCCTGTGACTGGTAATGAGAAGACAGCGCGCCGGGAATCTCCGCCGGAGAGCCGCCAAGGATGACGGCAATCTTTCCATGAAGATCAAGTCCGGCGAAGTCGTCGTAGTCTTTTTCCGGAATCTTGAGACCATAGCCAACAAAAACCAGCGCTCCGCTCACCTCGCGGGCAGGCATCACTCGGGTGCTAATGATGGCGTCTTCTCCCAGCACGAGCGGCTCGCGTTTGCCATCGTGGATGAGGGTGAGACTCGAATCGTTCTCGACGATCTGACGCGAGACGAATTTGACGGCCTGGTAGAAACCTTTCACGCCGGCTGGCTCTGCTCCGGCCTGTTGGAGTTGCTCGACAGCATATTTCTGGGCCGTGCGCTCGCCGGCGCTGCCGGTGTCGCGGCCTTCCAGTTTGTCATCGGCGAGGTATTTGACGTGGTTCCACCAGCTCTCGCCGGTAAAGATAGGAGTAGTTTCGGCAAAGGCGAGACAGAGCGACAGAACGAGACAGAGTGAGAGGACGGCGAAGCAGATCAGATTTTTGGTTTTCATCACGACCCCTGGCAGGCCACCAGCATAACAAAGGTCGAAGTCGAACGGCTGACAGCCAAGAGCTAAGAGCTTGCAGCTTGAAGCTGGGAACTTGGAGCTGAGAGCTACCTGACTTCATTCCCATACGTCGGCACGCCCTGCTGCACCAGATAGAGCAACATCTGTCCGCGGGAGGACCAGTCGCTTTGCGGATATTGCGAGATCAATTGCTGCGAGAGCGCAATTGCCTGTTCTTTCGACTTCCCGGATTTCTTCGAATCCTCTTCTGTCTTGTAGATTTCGATCAGCGCGGCCCGTCGCCAGGCCGCATCGTAGAGCGCTTCGGGAGCGGCCGGTGATTGCGGATGCTCCTTCACATATTTCTCGTAGAGATCGGCTTCTTTATCCGGACATTTCGAAGAACCTTGCCACTCGCCGCAGAGTTTGTTGTCGATAAAGTGAAACGCCGCGAGATCGGCCCACTTCGTTCCCGGAAATTTCTTGATCACCAGCCTCATCTGATCTTCATTGATCCCGCTGCGATAAATAGGGTCCCGCTCGTGAGCCGAGGGCCGCGAGAGCATGTCGGCTTTCTCGACCTGCCAGCGGATGTCGGCAGCCCGATAAAGAGCTTCGGCAGCGAGCGGCGAGCTGGGAAAGATGTCATACACCCGATAGTAGAGGCGGAGCGCATCCTGGGCCGCACCGCGGCGGCCATGACGGCGGCTGGCTTCGTCTTCAGAATCGACCGCCGCGCCAAAGATAATGCGATCGCCGTTGGGAGTGGATGACCAGACGACGCCTTCGTCGCGGATCCATCCGGTGATGGTCTTTTGATCGGCGTCTTCATCCTCCACGAATGCGGGATCAGGAACGTTGGCGCGGCCGAGCATCGCTTCCACGTGGAGATAGTTGGGGCTCTTGTCGAGAAGAACAACCTCGTGTCCCCGCTCTGCCTGGCCGAGCTTGGAGGAAGATGTGTCTGGAGAAAGATAAATGATCGCTTCGCGAATGATGGTGCCGTGTTCGGCGGCGGTGAGCGGCTTACTTGTCAGCCCGAGCAGCCAAGGGAAGAAGAAGATGAGCGCGACGAAAGGCTTCATGGGAGAGCCTCCGCAGTCGAGAGTAGCATGCAGAGTTAGATGCGAGGAGCGTGAGCGGTGGAGAATGCGCTCCGAGAAGGTGTGGCGCCGCGGATTGAGTTGATTGCTGAATCCTTCGCCGATTGTTTTTGGATGGGGCAAGGCTTTAGCCATGCCGTAAGAGTATCCTTCGACATTGTCATTCCGAGCCGCCCGTAGCGGTGAGGGCGAGCGAGGAATCTGCAGTTGTGCGGATCAAGGAATCATCAGGGTTCCGGGAACGCAAGGATTCCTCAAAGTGCTGTCCTCAGCGAACTCCGCGTTCTCTGCGGTTATGTTTTTTCACGTTTTCTGCTTCGGCGATTTCATGGCTCGCGATTTCCTCGCCTTCGCCTGTGAGCCCGTTTTCTCATTCTTCTCCACCCGCAGCTTCCACGCCGTCTGGAGCGCGCCGGTGAGGACGTCTTTGGTGGCGGCCGCCAACCGAACATGGGTTGCGCCATTGCGTCCCCAGCCCCCATGGACGGGCAGAAAGACTTGGGGCATTTCTTCGACGAAGGCTGCTTGCTGCTCGGGCGTCAGCATTAGGTTCCCGTAACCCTGCTTGGCAGAGGCGAGCGTCGCGAAGATGTGTCCGCCGACCCGGAAATCAGGCGCGCCCATATGAGAGCTTTCCTCAGCCCCTGCAAAGCTGAGAGCAATTCGGCGGAAATCATGGACGGTCATGGCAATCCTTGCTTTCTAGTTCTCGAGAGCTGCATTCGCGCGATCCCAGGCCGCACGACGGCGATTCTAACTCATTGAGAAATAAACACTTTACTTCCAAGTCTTTATTTCTCAAAGACCTGGATGGAATCATTCCTAAGTCTTTGAGTTTAAAAGACCACACAGTGGGGGCTATCTGTTGTCGCTCGCAACTCACGACGTTGACAAAGACGCAACGCGTGCTGTAAGAAGGCCCGCAATGACTGCATCTGCGCCACAGGTCGTGATACGCGACCTTAAAACAATTGAGGACCTGCAGCAATTAAGAACGGTAGAGACCGAAGTTTGGGGAATGGCGGGTGAAGATGCCATTCCGCTGACCATGGCGATTGCCTTGAAAGCGGCGGGCAACATTTTCGTGGGGGCTTTTCACCGCGAGAAATCTGAAAAAGACCGAAGTGAGAAAGAAAGGCTGGTGGGTTTTGCCTTTGGCTTTCTTGGTCGCGAACATGGCGTCACGACCATCCACTCGCACATGCTGGCTGTGCTTGACGATTATCGCCATCTCGATCTTGGCGCGCGCTTGAAGCATGCGCAACGCGAACGAGCGCTCGCCATGGGGGTTCGCGAAATCACCTGGACCTTCGACCCGCTGCAAAGCCGCAATGCGCACTTCAACTTCTCTAAGCTGGGCGTTGTCTCCGAGATATATAAGGTGGACTTTTACGGACCTGAAACCTCGAGCATGTTGCATCGCAACGGCACGGACCGGCTATGGGTACGATGGCTCCTGGAATCGCGGCGCGTGCGCGATCGAATCGGTCAAAAAGACGGCCGCGTAGAGACACTGGATGCGCTCCGCCTGTTGGCGCCCTTGGTCAGGTTCGACGGCAAAGGCAAACCGGTGCGGGCCGAACTTTCAGAGGCGCTGGCGCGCGAGCGCGTGAGCATCGAGATTCCAGGCGACATCCTGGCCGTAGAGAAGGCGGACATGGTCCTGGCGCGAGAGTGGCGTGAGGCGACACGTTGGGCCTTTCGCGAGAGCCTGAAGGCTGGATTCTTCGTCGCCGAATTCTGCCGATCGGTGCGCGGCCAGCAGGGCCCGGGGGCTTACCTGCTGCAGCGTGGCACGGTCAGCGACTTTCTCGGAGAGCCCTGAGCGACGGGCGCGAATTTGGTCCTCGCCGCACCATCAGCGCGCCACGGCAATGTGCTGGGGCCCCTTCACCGCTTTCATGTATTGGGCTCGTTCGAATGCGGAAGGGTCTGGGCAGCGGGCCTGGCTCATACTGCCCCGCATTTCGGTGACAGAAACGTATTCACGAGCTTCCATCCATTGGCGGACTCCCTGTTCAATCGAACGTAGGTGGTTGATCCCGTTGCGCAGCAGAGTGGAGCACAGCATGGTAACGTCCGCGCCCACCATGAGCAGCTTGATCACGTCCTCAGCGCCATGGACGCCGCTGGTGGCGGCGAGAGCCGCTTTTACGCGGCCGTAGAGGATGCCAATCCAGGTCAGCGGCAGCCGCATGGCTTGCGGGGTGCTCAGCAGGACATGCGGAGTGAGTTCAAGGGCATAAAGATCGATGTCGGGTTGATAAAAGCGGTTGAAGAGCACCAGGCCGTCAGCGCCAGTGGCGTCGATGCGCCTGGCCATGTGCGCAAAGTTGGTGAAGAAGGGGCTGAGCTTGATAGCCACTGGAATGTGCACGGCCGATTTCACGGCTTTCACGATGTCCAGATAGTGGTCTTCGACTTCGGCCGAAGTCAGATTCGGATCGGTGACAATGGAATAGATGTTGCACTCCAGGGCATCGGCGCCGGCTTCTTCGATTTGCGTGGCGTATTGAATCCAGCCGCCGACAGATGAACCATTGAGGCTGGCGATAATGGGGATTTTGACGGCGGCCTTTGCTTTTCGGATGTGCTCCAGATAGTCGTCAGGACCGAGGTGGAACTCCGCCGGCTCGGGAAAATATTTGAGGCTCTCGGCATAGCTCTCCGTGCCCTCGGTGAGATAGTAGTCGAGTTCGAGAGTCTCGAGCTTCAGCTGTTCTTCAAAAAGCGAATAGAGTACGACGGCGGCCGCGCCGGCGTCTTCGAGCTGCCGGATGGAGGAGATCTCTTGCGAGAGCGGCGATGCCGAGGCGACAAGTGGAGTGCGAAGATTCAGTCCAAGATATCGGGTTGAGAGGTCGGTCATGATTCTCCTTCTCCGTAAAACTTAAGAACTACTTCTTCACCGCCAACGGATCCGCCGATGGCGTTGCCGGCTTCCTCGCCGCCAGGTATTCATAGAATTTGTATCTCACCTCGGCATCGTGCTGCGCTTCGGCCCACAGACGCTTGGCATCTTCGGGCTTACTTTTGGTGAGCATCTTGAAACGCGTTTCCATCTGCATGAAGTCCTGTACCTTTTTCGTTGGCGCGCGCGAGTCGAGCACGAGAGGATTCTCTCCGGCAGCCGCGCGCTCGGGGTTATAGCGATAGAGCAGCCACTCGCCCGAGTCGACAATGGCTTTCTGATCCTGCATTCCGGTAGTCATATCGATGCCGTGAGCGATGCAGTGTGCGTAGGCGATGATCACGCTCGGGCCGTCATAGGCTTCAGCTTCGAGAAAGGCCTTTAGCGTGTGTTCGTCTTTCGCGCCCATAGCCACGCTGGCGACATAGACATTGCCGTAGGCCATGGCCATCATGCCCAGATCTTTCTTGCCTGCTGGCTTGCCTCCGGCTGCGAACTTGGCAACTGCCGCGCGGGGCGTGGCTTTGGACTGCTGTCCGCCGGTATTGGAGTAGACTTCGGTGTCAAGCACCAGCAGATTGACGTTCTTGCCGCTGGCGATAACGTGATCGAGGCCACCATAGCCGATGTCGTACGCCCAGCCGTCGCCGCCAACGATCCAGACGCTCTTCTTGACCAGCATGTCGGCGAGAGCAAGAAGCTGTTTGGCTTCGGGCGTGGCAATTTGTTCCAACTTCTTCTTGAGTTCGGTCACGCGCTGGCGCTGCTCGTAGATGTCGGCTTCGTCCTTTTGCGGAGAATTGAGCAGTCCATTGATGAGTTCATCGCCAAGCTGGCCGTTCGAACGCTTGACAAGTTCACGGGCGAACTCAGTCTGCTTGTCGATGGAGAGGCGGAAGCCGAGGCCGAATTCGGCGTTGTCTTCAAACAGAGAGTTCGACCAGACTGGTCCGCGACCGTCGGCATTTTTCGTCCACGGCGTCGTCGGCAAGTTGCCGCCGTAAATAGAAGAGCAGCCCGTGGCATTCGCGATGAGCGCGCGATCTCCGAAAAGCTGCGAGAGAAGCTTGAGATAGGGAGTTTCGCCGCATCCCGAACAGGCGCCGGAGAATTCGAACAGAGGTTCCTGAATCTGCTGCTGACGGATGTTGCCGACCTTAATTTTGCGTCGGTCGAGTTCAGGAAGGTTGAGGAAGAAATTCCAGTTTTCACGCTCGGGCTCGCGCAGCGGTGGCTGCGGCGCCATGTTGATAGCTCGGAGACGAGTTTCCTGCTTGTTCTTGACCGGGCAGATGTCGACGCAGATGCCGCACCCGGTGCAGTCTTCGGGCGCGACCTGGATGGTGTACTTCAGGCCCGCCCATTCTTTGTCACGGGCTTCAGTTGACTTGAATGTCGGCGGCGCGCCTTCGAGGTCCTTTGAATCGTAAACCTTGATGCGAATCACCGAGTGCGGGCAGACCATGGCGCATTTGCCGCACTGGATACAGATCTTCGAATCCCACACAGGGATTTCGAGCGCAATGTTTCGCTTCTCCCACTTGGCGGTGCCGGTGGGGAAAGTGCCGTCGTTGGGGAAGGCGCTGACCGGGAGTTGATCGCCGCGATTCTCGTAAATGACGCCGAGCACGTTGCGGTCGAAATCGGGAGCGGTGGCGGGGAAGGGAGCCGGGATTTCACTTGCGCTCGTGACCTGCGTGGGCACTTTGACTTCGTGCAAGTGAGCGAGAGTTTCATCGACTGCCTTCATGTTCTTGGCGACGATCTCCTCGCCCTTGCGGCCATAGGTATCGCGAATGGATTTGCGAATCGCTTCGATGGCTTCTTCTCGCGGAAGAATCTTGGAGATGGCGAAGAAGCAGACCTGCAGGATCGTGTTCATGCGGCTGCCCATGCCGGTGTCGCGCGCCACGGTGTAGCCGTCAATTACGAAAAAGCGCGCTTTCTTGCCGATGAGTGCTTCCTGCACGGGGCGCGGGAGCTTTTCCCAAACCTCGTCCGGACCGAAGGGGCTGTTGAGGAGGAACGTTCCGCCTTCAACCAGTGCGCCGAGCATGTCATAGCGCTCGAGGAAGATCCATTGGTGGCAGGCGACAAAGTTGGCTTTGGAGACAAGGTAAGTCGAATGGATTGGTTTCGGCCCAAAGCGGAGATGAGAAACCGTGACCGCACCGGATTTCTTGGAATCGTAGACAAAATAACCCTGCGCGTAGTTGGGCGTATTCTCGCCGATGATCTTGATCGAGTTCTTGTTCGCGCCGACCGTCCCGTCTGCGCCCAGGCCGTAGAACATGGCGCGAACCACGCTTTCCGGCTCGGTGGAGAATTCGGGATCGTGCGAGAGGCTTGAGTGATTGACGTCGTCTTGAATGCCGATGGTGAAATGATTTTTCGGCTGATCCGGTTTCAGATTGTCATAAACCGCTTTCACCATCGCCGGCGTGAATTCTTTCGAAGACAAGCCGTAACGCCCGCCGATGATCTCGGGGTCAGCCTTGATCTTGCCGTAGCCCAGCTTCAATCCTTCGTGGAAGGCATTGACCACATCGATATACAGCGGTTCGCCCACGGCTCCCGGTTCTTTGGTGCGATCGAGAACCGCGATTTTCTTCACTGTGGCGGGCAGCGCTTCGAGAAAATGTTTAGCCGAAAATGGCCGATAGAGACGGACTTTCAACAACCCAATTTTTTCTCCGCGGGCATTCAGCGCCTCGACGGTTTCATGCGCCACTTCCGCGCCGGATCCCATGGCGATGATCACACGCTCCGCATCCGGCGCTCCGGCGTAATCGAACAGATGATACGCACGGCCGACGACCTTTTCGAACTTCTCCATCGCGGCTTGAACTTTTTCCGGGCACTCCTCATAGAACGAGTTCGCGCGTTCGCGCATCTGGAAGAAGACGTCTGGATTCTGCGCTGTGCCTCGCAAAACCGGATGATCGGGGGAAAGTGCGCGCTGGCGATGCTCGAAGACGCGATCCATGTTGATGAGCGCGCGCATATCATCATCGCTCAGCATTTCAATTTTGTTTACCTCGTGCGAAGTGCGGAAGCCATCGAAGAAATGAAGAAATGGAATGCGCGATTCGAGCGAGGCCGACTGCGCGATCAAGGCCATGTCCATGGCCTCCTGCACTGAGTTCGAACACAGCATGGCCCAGCCCGTGGTGCGGCAGAACATCACGTCGCTGTGATCGCCGAAGATGGAAAGCGCGTGCGTAGCAACGGTTCGCGCCGAAACATGGAATGCCGCAGGCGTAAGTTCGCCGGCGATTTTGTTCATGTTCGGGATCATCAAAAGCAGGCCCTGCGAAGCCGTAAAAGTGGTTGCTAATGAGCCGGTTTGCAGAGCGCCGTGCACGGCGCCGGCGGCTCCACCTTCGCTTTGCATTTCAATAACATGCGGCACCGTGCCCCAGATGTTTGGAATCTGCAGCGAGGACCACTCGTCGGCCCACTCGCCCATCGGAGAGGAAGGCGTAATTGGATAAATGGCGATTACTTCGTTGACGCGGTAAGCCACGTAGGCGACTGCCTCGTTGGCGTCCATGGTCTTCACTTTACGTTTTGCGGTCATCTCTCCCCCATAGTCGTATGAGTAGCCGGGTAAATGATTTGCCTGACTGTTGCAATCATCAACGATAAGCGGGTCCAGCGTCAGCCAAAGAGATCACATTCGTCTGTGATTTTCGTCACACCGGCAAAAATGGGAAAGAGCCCCAGGGGTTGGACGTGTTGCGAACTCACCCGCCTTTGTGTGAGCCAAATCACACTTTACTGTGTCATGTGGCACAGCAAAGATTCTCATCCGGACCGACACTAGCCACAGAAAATGAGACTGGACGAGCAATATCGCGCGCAATACCGTGCAGATAGCCGCTTTTCCGTTTCTCTTTGTTCCTGTCTTTCAAGGAAGGGGACTCCATGATCTCGCCCTATGGAATGGAAATCGTAGAGAGCTGCCTGACGTGCAAAATGCGGGCCGAACGGATTTTCTGCGATCTGCCGCCGTCTGCCCTGCAAGCTTTTGAGGAAATCAAATATACAACGGCATATCCCGAGGGAGCCGTATTGTTCGTGGAACACCAGGACCCGCGCGGGGTTTTTCTGATCTGCAAGGGAAGCGTGAAGCTCTCCGTGAGCGCCGCCAATGGAAAAACGATGATCGTAAAGATCGCCGAGGCTGGCGAGGTGCTGGGCTTGAGCGCCACGGTTTCCGGCCGGCCGTATGAAGTGACTGCGGTTACGATCGATCCATGCCAGATCAATTTTGTGAAGCGTGAGGATTTTCTCAGATTTCTCAAAAATGATGTGCAGGTTTGCTTCAAAGTCGCCGAGCAGCTGAGTGAGAAGTATCACGCAGTTTGCAACGAAGTACGCTCGTTAGGCTTGTCGCACTCCGCCGCGGAAAAACTGGCAAAGCTGCTGCTCGAGTGGAGCACCAAAAATGGAGAATCCGGCCGGCCCGAGCCGCGGGTCAAGCTGAGGCTTACCCACGAAGAGATTGC
>DATJNC010000005.1:0-13656 GCA_035508395.1 Terriglobales bacterium
GAACCCGCGTCCGAAAATGTCACTGGCAAGGAGACTACATGCTTATTCCAGTTCATGCTCCCGGCCTTCGCCGGGAACGTTCGCGCCTCCGGCTCAGAACGGACAAGAAACCGGAGACGCTAGCCTGTGATCTTAGCCTTCACGCCCAGACGTAGCGTGAAAGAGCAGCCCTCTGTGCGACGCTCTTTCGCAGCCCAAGGGCAAAGCTGCGAAGAGCGGCTGCCTAACTAATTAGGCTGCGTATGCCATCTGTTGATTGGCAATTATCATTTTGCAAGCGATTACGGGTGCCTACACCCCGGCATGCCTCCCGGCCGCAAGCATCTCCGTCGAATCCGGGACGCCCCCACTGAGGGATGGTCAGGAAAGAACTACCTCTATTTTAGCGGTTTCCGAGGCTAGCTCCAAGCTCAGGTTTAAGCTCCCAGTTCCAAGCTACATGCTCTCAGGAGCAACAATCGGATTAGGGTAGGGATCCTTCGACTCCGTATGGTCGCCGCTGCGCGGTGATCATGCTCCGCTCAGGATGACATCGCGATGATTGCGTGCTGGTTCACGGGCGGCCAGCCGGGTGCGGCCGACCTCCAGCCCACAAAAAAAGTGGCGCACTTGCGTGCGCCACTCAGATCAGGGAAGGGCTCAGGGTCATTTTGCGGTTTGAGATTGCACGGTTCGGGCGTTCGCAGCTTTTGCCTTTGCGCTCGCTGTTGAGGTTGCTGGTTTGATGACGGCTGCGTTCGGCGTCGCGGTATACGGGGCGAGATAGAGCAGGCCGAGCTGGGTGCTGTCATTTTCGATGGCGAAGGCGTGGCTGCTATCGATGGGATAGACATCGAAGGTATCAGAGGTTGCCGGGCCGGTAAGCAGGCTGTCCGCGCCCAGGCCAGTGATGGTGCCAGCGGTTGTGGTGAGGGTTCCGGAAAGAGGCACAGCCGGGCAAGTAGAACCTGTACCCGGGCACGGGCTTACGGCCAAGGTCTGGTCGAAATAGTTGAAGTCGGTGAAGCTGTTGGCGCCGATGGTGCCGGTGCTGATGTTGAGGACGGGGCCGACAGCGCTCCAAGGATCGAGTGTGAAACCGGAAACCCCGATGCCGTTCATGGCATAGCTGCCGGAAACGGCTGCGCTCGCAGTCTGCTGGAAGGCTGGACCGGCAAGGACGTAATTCTTGTGCATGGTGGCAACGAGTGCGTTGCCATTGCCGTCAAGATAGAGCTGGATCTGCCCGGCGACGCCGCCGAGGGTCAGTGAAAAGATAGTGGCTCGTCCGGTGGAATCTACCTTGATCGTGCCGCTTACGGCTCCGGTGGTTTGGTTGGCGATGTCATTGAGAGTTGCGGTACCGGAGACGGCGAGATCGGTGGGATTCAGCGTACTGAAAGCGAGAGTGCCAGCGAACTGCGCGTAGGGCTGACTATCGTCTCCCTGAAGGGCGAAGGTATAGCTCGAGTTCAGCACCGAGTTATTGCTGAAAGTTCCAGTGTTTGCACCTTGGGCGAATGCCGCGCCGCCAGTGAAGCCCAGGTAGGAATCGGAAACTTCCACCAGATCAATAGTGCTTGCATTGACGATGTACCCGGCCAACTGGATCTGCGGCAGGGTGCTGACGAAGGTGAACTGGACGCGGCCGAAGGAGTCGGGGGCGGTGACGCCGCTACCGGCGGCAAATGGAACCTGGGTTTGCACGGTTTGACTCGTGTCGTTGACGTCGAAGAGACCGGTGATGGAGCCATCTCCGGCGACAACAGGAATGCCACCGATCGCGAGGTTGTAAAGATTGGAGTTGGTTACCTCGTAACCGGAACTCAGCAAAGCGTATCCACCGACCGGCGTAGTGCCGGCCGCAATGGAATCCTGAATGGAGAAGGTTCCAGTACCAGTTGCGAAGCCGTCGAACCAACTGATCAGGCCACTGGTGGAGGAAGTCAGGGTGATGTTGAGAGTCTCAAGTCCGGTGCCGTTGCCAATATTGCCGGTGTCTCCGGTGTCGAGAACGATTTGCAGGTTGCCATCGGTGGTGGCGGTGATGGTGGTTCCGGTGCCGCCTCCGGAAGCGAGGATGGACTCGGAGGAAGAGAAGGTTGCATCGGTGAAGTCCTCTTCTCCACCGGTAATGGCGCTGGCATTGTTGACGGTGAAGGCGCCCGCGACGCTGAAGGGTGTGAAATTGGGTGCCCCATTTGCATCTTCACCAGCTACCTGGAAGACGTAAGTACCGGCAGGAAGCAAGGGGGGAGGCAGTTGGATGGTGATTGCCCCGCTGTTAACGGATTTGTTGAAATCGGTGATAGAGGTCGCAGTAATGGTGACAGTATTGCCCGAGGGAATGGCTGATGGAGCGGTATAGGTTGTCTGGACATTGTTTCCGGTGGATGTGGAACTGAAATTTCCGCAGGAACCAGGAGTGCCGCAGGTTACGGTCCAGTTGACAATGTTATTTCCGAGGGTGTTGTTGGGATCATTGGCCGTGGTGGCGGCAAACTCCCACGTCTGATTGATGTTCAGGACAGCCGGGTTCGGCGGCCCGAAGTTCGTGGAGAACGCGACGGTGACATTCGAGGTGATGGTGACGACGGCCGAGGCTGAAGCAGTGGAGCCGGTAGCATTCGAGGTTGCGGTAATGGTGACGGTGTTTCCATCGGGAACGACGGATGGAGCCGTGTAAGTGGTCGACGCGCCGCTGGCAGTGGAAGTTGGATTGAAGCTTCCGCAAGTGCCCGCGCTGCCACAAGTGACAGACCAGGTGACTCCCGCATTGCTGGAATCGTTGGAGACGGTGGCGACCACGCTGGCCGTGCCTTGAATGAGCAGGGAGGTCGGTGGCGGCGTGGTGAGAGTAACCGAGATCGATCCTGCCGCGGTGATGGTGACAGAGGCGGAGGCAGATTTTGTTGGGTCGGTCACAGAGGTCGCGGTGACGGTCACGGGGTTGGTGGCCGGAATGCTTGCCGGTGCGGTGTAGGTTGTGGCAGAGCCACTGGCGGTTGACGTTGGGTTAAAGCTTCCGCAAGCGGAGGCAGGAGTGCAGGACCAGGTGACACCCAGGTTCTGACTGTCATTGGCTACTGTCGCTACCACAGACGCCGTTTGACTGACGTTCATCGAAGACGGCGGTGGGGAATTAAGGATGACAGAGATGGCGGTCGAAGTGATGGTGATGGTAGCCGAGGCTGATTTCGTCGTATCGGTAACGGACGTGGCGGTGACGGTCACAGTGGCACCCGTCGGGACGGAAGCAGGCGCAGTGTAAGTGGTCGCAGAGCCGCTGGCGGTTGAGGTTGGGTTAAAGCTTCCGCAAGCGGAGGCCGGAGTGCAGGACCACGTCACACCCTTGTTCTGGCTGTCGTTGGCCACTGTGGCCACGATGCCGGCGGTGCTTTGAATGGGTAAGGATGAAGGCGGCTTGGTGGTGAGGGTGACGGAGATTGCGGCCGCGGCGTTGATGGTGACCTGTTGCGAGGCAGATTTCGTGGTGTCTGCGACCGAGGTCGCAATGATGGTCACCGTTCCCCCGGAGGGAACGGCCGCGGGTGCGGTGTAGGTGGTGGGGACGGTACTGGCGGTAGATGAGGGATTGAAGCTTCCACAGGCGGAGGCCGGGGTGCAGGACCAAGTCACGCCGAGATTTTTAGAGTCGTTGGTGACGGTAGCCGCGATGCCTGCCGTTGTGCTCACGGTCATTGAACCTGGCGGGGTAAAGCCGCTGGTGAAGGCGACACTGATCTGCAACGGTGGATTGTTGTTGCCATTGCCGCCGCCGCAAGCGGCGAGAAGGGTTGCAAGAGATGCCGTGACGACGAGAAGAGAGAATCGGCGGGAGTTCACTGGGCACCTCCGTTCACAACCGGCTTGTTGATTTGCGTTGCGCGTTGCGGGGCTGGGCGGACGAGGAATCCGCGCTGGTTACGGACCGTGATCTGTCGCTTGCCGACGATTAGCTGGCGAACCAGGAACAGACTCTGGCCATGCGAGGTGGAGTTGACGCCGACGATTTCCACCGATTCGCCGGGGGCCAACGCCTCACGGTTTTCCTGAGAAAGGAACGGACCCACATGAGCATCGACAGTCTTGTCGCCGGTAGAAATAAGGAGATGAAGTCCGACGGCGCCGCCGTGGGCGGGGTGAGAAATGATCTCCTGCACAATGCCCGCGATCGTGATTTCCTGGGTGGAATCGTAAGCGACCCCGAAGCTTTTGCCGGGGTCGGAAGAATGCGGTTCCTCGGCGAGGGCGACGATGCCGAGCAGCAAGAGGGCGACGAGAAGGAGTGAGGTGCAAGCCGTTCTTGGAATCCGAGTTTCGATCATGGGATCACGTCCTTGGAAAGCAGCAAATTCATCGTTGAATGAAAGCAGCAAAATAACGTCCCGCGCGGGCGAGAAACCCTCGTACGCACAAATGCCACGCTGCGGATGATAGTTTGAGCGGAGTCTAGCACGGAAAGAGGGACGCAGCTGTGAGGTACGAAGGTAATGTGCTTTTGTTGTCAACAATTAAGCCCGGTTCTTGGCTGGAGCGGCGAGAGCTCTTTTCGAGGAGAAGCGAAGACACCTCGCAGGCTCGAGCAAACGTGGTCTTGGTCTGGGGATGCTGCGCGAGCTGACTCGACGCGGTGGAAATTGGGGCTAACCCGTAGTGTTTCCAATCAACTGCGCGAAATGTCAATAAGATGTAAAATGCCTGTCACTTCTTCCCCTAAGATGTGCTCAACGCGCTGAGATCAGGCTAGAGTCTAAAGCGATAGAATAGTTGCCAATTGGGGTGCGGCGCCGGGGACCGCCTATGCTGAAAAACTCGTTACAGGGTACGACCATGGAAGCGCGCGCGGTGGGGGAAAAGATACTTGTCGTCGAAGACGATCGGGCGGTGCAGAAAGCGCTGCGGCGGTTGTTTGAAGGCGAAGGTTTTGGAGTCGATGTGGCGGGGAGCGGGGCGGAAGGTCTGCAGATGTTTCGAGCTGCGGCGCCGTCGGCGCTGGTGCTTGACCTGAGTCTGCCGGGAATCCCAGGGCAGGACGTGTGCCGTGAGATCAGCCAGGCAGCGCCGAACTTGCCGATCATCATCCTCAGCGCGCGCACCGAGGTAATGGACAAGGTTCTGCTGCTGGAGCTGGGAGCGCACGACTATGTGACGAAGCCATTCAGCCCGCGCGAACTGCTGGCGCGAGTGCGGACGGCAATGCGGCGGAGGGGCGCGGTTGCGCCGGTCACGGAGAGCTTCAGCTTCGGCGACGTGAAGGTCGACTTCCGGAAGATGGAATTGTGGCGCGAAGGTACGCCGGTACAGATGACGTCGCAGGAATTCAAAGTGCTGAAATTCATGATTCAGAACGCGGAGCGCGTGCTCTCGCGCGAGGAGCTGCTGAATCAGGTGTGGGGATACAAGAATTATCCGAGCACGCGGACAGTGGACAATCATATCTTGCGGCTGCGGCAGAAACTGGAGAAGGACAGCGCGAACCCGCTGCACTTCCGCACGGTCCACAGCGCGGGATACAAGTTTGTGCCCTGAGAGTTGAGGCCACGGTCTGGAGCCGCGAGCCAAAACGAAGGGCAGATATAGCGCCTGACCGAACGTGATACTGGTGGTCAAAGAGTTTTCTGGCTGGGGGATGCTCGGGGTTCGAAAGTGGGCGACGAACAATGAAGGTACCGGGTTGGTCGAAGCTCGCAGCTCGAAGCTCGTAGCTTTGACTCATGAAGGGCATTCGGCTGCGAACGAAGTTCCTGCTATCGATGCTGGCGGTCTCAGCGACGCTGACGATCGCGACGCTGCTGGCAGTGCAGTACACCGTGCAACAGCAGGAGCGGTCGGGAATTCAGCGCGATCTGCAGAATTCGGTTTCTACCTTTCGTAATTTCGAGACACAACGAGAGTGGATGCTGGAGCGGTCAGTGGCACTGCTGGCCGATTTGCCGACCGTGCGCGCCATGATGACGTCGACGGACGCGGCGACCATCCAGGATGCTTCCCAGGATCTATTTCACCTTGCAGGGAGCGACCTGCTGTTGTTGGCCCGGGCTTCGGGCAAAGTGGTAGCCATGCAGGCGATGGCGCGCGACGTGACGATCCGGCAGGCGCAGGAGTTTTTCCCGCAAATCGTATCGCACGAGGAGACACGACACTGGTGGTATGTCGACGGTCACCTCTACGAGGTTTTTCTGGAAGACATTTATCTGGGGCCGGCGAGCGACAATCGCGTGCTCGGCTATGTGGTCCTCGGCTATGAGATCGACGACCGGTTTGCGAGGGAGTTGAGCCGGATTTCCGCGAGCGAAGTGGTATTTCGCTATGGCGATGCGATCGTGCGCAGCACGCTGAAGCCGGCGCAGGAAGCCGAGTTGCTTCGCGCCGCTCCGCACGGGGCGAAGACCGACAAGCTCGAGGCGGTGCAGATTAAACTGGGGGATGAGCGCTTTCTGGCGACCTCGGTGGAACTGGCATCGCCGGCAACGCCGGGGCTGAACCTTTGGGTGCTGAAATCGTTCGACCAGGCGACGGCCTTCCTGAAAAACCTGAATGAGCTGCTGCTGGGATTGGGATTGGCGGCGGTACTAATCGGCACTTTGCTGGTGTTTTTGATCTCGCACACCTTCACCCGTCCACTCGACAATTTGGTAGCTGGAGTGCGCGCACTGGCGCAAGGAGACTATGCCTTTCCGCTGGAGGCGCGCGGCGGAGATGAGGTGGCGGAAGTCACGGCGACATTCGACCACATGCGGACAAGCCTGCAGAAGACACAACGCGAGTTGCTGGATGCAGAGCGATTGGCGACGATCGGGCGGATGGCGAGTTCGATCTCGCACGACTTGCGTCACTCGTTGGCGGCGGTGGTGGCGAATGCGGAGTTTCTTTGCGAGAGCAATCTGACACCGGCGGAGCGCGAGGATTTATATGCGGAGATCCGGGTCGCGGTGAATCAGATGACGGAGATGATCGAATCGCTCCTCGAGTTTTCGCGGACGCGCGAGTCGTTGCGTCCTTCCTATGGCGATGTCAGATCTGCTGTGGAGCGCGCCGTGCAGGGCGTGCGGGCGCATCCGGAATTTCAGAGGGTACGGATTCGCGTCACGAGCGATGGGATGACCGAAGGGTGGTTTGACTCCAGAAAGCTGGAACGCGCCCTGACGAACCTGTTGTTGAACGCATGCGAGGCAGTGCCGGTTGAGGGAGGGAAGATCGAGGTCAGCCTGCGGCGGACGGGAGATAGACTCGAGATCCGCTTTACGGATAATGGTCCGGGAATCGCGGACGCGGTGCGCGAACGCTTGTTCGATCCCTTTGTGAGTCACGGCAAAGAGAATGGGACGGGGATGGGATTGACGGTGGTGCAAAAGATCATGCAAGACCACGGTGGGGACGTGGCGGTCGAGGAAACATCGGCAACAGGGACGACATTTCGCATTGATATTCCGCTGAGTCCGGCGCCAGAAGGCGTTGTGGCTGCCAAGCACGCGATGTAAGCGGCGTAGCTTCCGTAGGGAATCCTTGTAAGGCGCGGGGATTGGTGTACCCGCAGGGAGGGAATATGAGCAGAGAGCGCTGGTTCGGGGTTCTGCGAAAGGTCGACGTGTGGGCGACGGGTGCGCGGCGCTTCTCTGTTGTCGCTCCTGCATTTTTGTTGCTCTTCGTTATGTTGGGGACCGCGACAGCACGAGCGCAAGGTGGCGCTCAGCAGAGAGAAGCGGCTTCCACGGAGTCACTGAGCCAGGCGGTGCGCGAGTTGCGCGACGAGGTGCGAGACTTGCGCGACGAGGTGCGAGACTTGCGCAGCACCATTGCCGAAATGCGCTCGGATTCGGAGGCGGAGCGAGCGGAAGCTCGTGCGTTGCGACACGAGGTCGAGGAGTTGCGGGCACAGACCGCGGTGACGCAGGCGGCGATCCGCGTGGGAGAAGGCTCTGCAGTGTCCAATGAGTCGGCGCAGGAGTCCGGGGAAGCACGAGGCTCACAGAATGTTTCGTCGGAGGCGGGAGAGCAGCAGGTGGGCGGGCAGGAAGCGCAGAGCAAGTCGTCACGTAATGCGGCGCTCGAGGAAGAGTATCAGCTGTTGAGTGGGAAAATCGATGACCAGTACCAGACGAAGGTGGAGAGCGCTTCGAAGTACCGGCTGCGGATTTCGGGCATCGTGCTGACGAACCTGTTCAGCAATCAGGGAACGGTCGACAACATTGACCTGCCGATGCTGGCATTTCCGCGTCCGGCGGGCGATTCGGGCGGGAGCTTTGGGGCGACTCTGCGGCAATCGGAGGTTGGGTTTGAAGTTTTTGGGCCGCGCGTTGCGGGGGCGAAGACGAGAGCCGATTTGCAGGTGGATCTGGCCGGCGGCTTTGCCTCGGAACCGAATGGAATTAACTCGGGGCTGATGCGGTTGCGCACGGCAACCATGCACATGGATTGGGATAATACCTCGGTTGTTGTGGGGCAGGATGGCATTTTCTTTTCGCCCAACTCGCCAACTTCTTTTGCCACTCTCGCGCAGCCGGCGCTTTCGTATGCGGGCAACCTGTGGAGCTGGGTGCCGCAAATTCGCGTGGAGCACCGGTTCGACGTGGGAGAGAACTCAAATTTCCTGGTGCAGGGAGGAATTCTTGACCCGGTGAGCGGGGAAGTTCCGGATACGAGCGCATATCGAAGCGCTGGTCCGGGCGAATCATCACGGCAACCGGCTTACGGAGCGCGAGTGGCATGGACACATAACTTCTTTGGTCAGCCGCTGCGGCTGGGCGCGGGCGGTTTCTATGGCCGGCAGGATTATGGATTTGAACGGACGGTCAACGCGTGGGCGGCGATGAGCGATCTGGAATTGCCGCTGGGATCGCGTGTTTCTATCAGTGGAAAGTTTTACCGTGGGCGGGCGTTGGGTGGACTGTACGGCGGCATTGGGCAGAGCGTGTTGTTCGAGAATAGTGCAGTCACGAACGGATACACCGAAGTGATAGGTGTGAACTCAGTGGGTGGGTGGACACAACTGAAATATCGGCCGGCGACAAAAGTTGAAATCAATGCGGCGTTTGGGATGGATAATCCGTACGCGAAGGACCTGGAATATTTTCAGTATCCCTACACGTATGCAGGTACGGTATGGACGAGAAACCGTTCCGGGTTCGCGAATGTGATCTATCGTCCACGATCGGACCTGCTGTTTTCGGCGGAGTATCGGCAGATCGAGACAAATTCGTTGACAACAGGCTTGAGCGGGGCGGGACATCTGAATCTGGCGATGGGAGTGTTGTTTTGAGTGGTTGTAAGGCGGCCGCGCCCGAGGCAAGTCAGAAGTAAGAAGTCAGATTGCAGAAGTGAAAAGCGGACGTAAGTAAGAAGGCAAAAGGCAGAAGTGAAAATCCGAGCCCAACTCGCAATTTTGGTGATCGCGTTATTTTGCGCGATTGCAGTTCGCGCGCAGACGGTGACCGTCCATGGGCGAGTGGAGGTAGCCGACGAAAAAAAGGCTGAAGCGAAGAAGGGGCACCCACACCCGATTCCTTCGACCGTGGTCTGGCTGACGGCGGCGCCAGGATCCGATGTAAAGCTCGATCCACCAGGACCGGCGACCTGGAATCCGAAACTGGTGCAGAAGAACAAAAGTTTCCACCCTCACCTGCTGGTTGTGCCGGCGGGATCGACGGTTGCGTTCCCGAATCACGATCCGTTCTTTCACAACGTGTTCTCGTTGTTCGAAGGCAAGCGATTCGATCTGGGCCTGTATGAGGCTGGCACGACGCGCATGGTGCGCTTCGATCGGCCCGGCATCAGCTACATTTTCTGCAATATTCATCCGCAGATGAGCGCGGTGGTGATCGCGATGGAGACTCCGCTTTATGCGGTCGCGGGAACCGGCGGGCAGGTGAGTATCGCGAACGTCCCGCCCGGCCGCTACGTGCTGCATATGTGGAGTGAAGGGATCGGGCCGGAGGTTGAGAAACCGCCAACGCGCGAGGTGACGATCGGAGAGGATGCGGCATCGCTCGGAGTGATCCGCGTGCCGCACGCCAACGGCGAACACATCGCGCACAAAAATAAATACGGCCGGGAGTATGACGAGCCTACGCCGGATAGTTCGATCTACAAGCAGCAGTAATTTCCCGTCGGCGCTGCGAGGCGCGAATGCTCAGGGTGAGCGAACTACACGTTCCTTCCATTTCAGATGGCGTCCCTGAAAGAACGCCGTGCGTTCTTTTATGTATCAAGAAGCTCTACTGAAATTCGTACGCGCCCATATCAACCGTTCCATTGACAATACGCGGTTTCCCCGCCAGGTCTTCGGCGGGAATATCTGGTGCCGAATTATCGCCCGAGTTAACTGCTGGAGATTTAGCCGTCAGGCGGAAAGTCGTTTTGCTGCTGAACTTGGGATCGGCCGAGATGTTGCCGCCGTTCCCGCTCTGCGTGCTGCATGCTCCGCCAAAGCCGGTACCGGTCGCACTGTATCCGTCGTTGTTCAGGAGCGTCGGAGGTATCGCGTCGTACGTGTTATCGCAGTAAAGCGCTGTGGTTCCACTCGCTCCGATCATGAGATTGTTATAAAAGTAAACCTGGTCATAGTAACCATCGGCATAAACCGCCGACCCGAGCGTCGAGGTCGCCGTTCCAACAATTGTGTTATTGACCAGCAACGGCCCGCGACTCTCGTATGGAACTCCGAAATAAATTTCCGCTCCCTGCCCGGCATTGTTGTTGTAAAGCAGGTTCTGCGCGATCAATGCGTCCGAATCATTCACGATGTAGATGCCGCCCCCTTGCGATCCGTTCGAAAGTCCTTTCGCAACATTACCAGCAATGATGTTGTTCATCAGAGTTGGCGTCCCGGCAGCAAACAGCGAGATTCCTCCTCCGTTACCACTGTCCATCGTATTGTTCTCTATTACGTTGCCGATGATCTGCGCCGAACCGACCCCTCCTACCTCGAGGCCGCCTCCATCTCCGCCGCTGTACCCTGGCGCTTCAGAGTTATTCGAGATGGTATTCCCTTGCACCAGAGAGTTCGAAAAACTCAGTTGGATTCCGCCACCACTCGCCACTGTGAGGTTATTGGTGATCACATTCCCTGTGATCGTCGGTGATGCAGAATTAACGCGAATGCCCCCGCCTTGATAACTGCTCGTATATGTCGCCTCTCCGTTTTGAATCGTGAAGCCGTGCAACACGGAATCGGGGCCCTCATTCGTATCGAAAGTCACGACCGAATTCAGATGGCCGCCGTCAATAATCGTCACTTTCGGTCCACTCGAACTCTTCACGGTGATGGCCTTGCCTAGAAAGTCGATGTTCTCGAAATAAGTTCCAGGAGCAACGATTACAACATCTCCATCTTCGGCCGCATTGATGCCGGCCTGGATTGTCGGCTCTTTTGCGGGAACGCGGATGGTCTTTGCTTGTGCGTTATTCCCGAAGGCTAAGAAAATTACCTGGAGGGCGACTAACAACCGCATGTGCAGGGTCACAACCAACTCCTTAGCGCGTGGAGCAAGATACGTCAATGTGCGCGCACATTAAAGCACGATCGCAATCGGTTTGTAAGTGATGACACGATGGATTATCTTGCGGCGAGGCGCGGCCGCTGCAAACTTCCCGTTCACATGCAAAAATCTTGCAAATTACTGCCTTCGATCCGCAAAGTTTGTTCACGCTATTTCACTTGACTCTGGGCGATAAAATAGAGGTATCGCTTAAGCAGTTTGCCGCGGCGTAACACGGATCACGAGTGCTCCGTTGACCCGATCCTTGATAACTTTTTGTTCCGTCGCGAAGGCGAGGAGTTTCGGGAGCTGAGAGCAAGTCATTTATCTGGAATACTTTGCATTTCTGTCATTTTAAATGAGGACTTTACAGACGCGAACCTCAAAACTTGCCGAAATCGAACCTAAGTTCAATGCGATCAGGACTTTACCTGTAAGCCTTTTGCGATGAGGACTTTGCCGGAGGATGGCAGCCTAAAATATTGATTCTAATAGACCGGCGAAGAGGGGAGGGGGGTACCCCCTCCGCAGACAAGAGAGTCAGCTCCTAAAACATGAAAATCGACAAAATGTTGAAGCGGTATCGCGTGCAAGACGGGAAACATTTTCGCCTCAAGGATTACGATCCGGCGGACACTCACGGACTTGCTTCGGAGTTCAAGGGCGAGGCCAAGCAGTTGCTTGCCAATGGGGTTGAGGAATTAAGCCGGCTGCAGGACATTCTGGCGGCGCAGGATCGCTGGGGGCTGCTGGTGATTTTGCAGGCGATGGATGCGGCAGGCAAGGACGGTACCATCAAACACGTGATGTCGGGCATCAATCCGCAGGGAGTGGACGTGACCTCGTTCAAGCAGCCGAGCACGGAAGAACTGAATCATGGCTATCTCTGGCGTACAAGCCAGCACGCTCCGGCGCGAGGCCGGATCGGAATCTTCAATCGTTCGTACTATGAAGAGGTGCTGGTGGTGCGAGTGCATCCGGAGGTGCTCGCTAATGAGAAGCTTCCGAAGAAACTGGTCACGAAAAAAATCTGGGAGGAGCGGTACGAGGATATCTCGAACTTCGAACGCTATATGACGCGAAACGGGGTTGCGGTGGTGAAGTTCTTTCTGAATCTTTCGAGAAAGGAACAGAAGCGGCGATTCCTGGAGCGGCTGGATACTCCCGACAAGAACTGGAAATTTTCTGCGGCGGATGTGAGGGAGCGGGAGTATTGGGATGCATATCAGGAAGCCTATGAAGACGCGATCCGCGCAACGGCAACCGAGTTCGCGCCCTGGTATGTGGTTCCTGCGGATCACAAATGGTTTTCGCGGCTGGTGGTGGCGCAGGTGCTGGTGGATGAGCTGAAGGCGATGGATTTGAAGTATCCCGATGTAAGCGGAGCGCAGAAGAAGGAATTGGCGGCGGCGAAGAAACAGCTGGAAAAGGAGTGAAGATTCCCGCGCTTCAAAGTTATCGGTTCATTTCAAAGTTATCGGTAGCGGCTGGTCGTAGGGTTGAATTACAACCGCCAGCGATTTGCGGTTATCGAAGGCTTCTTTAGTGACGGGGAAGCTGACGACGATAGTGCCTTTGACTTCCGTGTTCGGCTGGAGTCTGGTCTCGGGTGAAAGCGGCGGAGCGGAACCTTCCTTCAAAGAAGGGAAAAGCTGGTAATAGCGGTCGAAGTCGATGGCTGAGGCGGCCTGATTTTCATAGCTCTGGCCGTCGGCGGTCACCAGCTGAGCTTTCAGCGAGCGCACCCAGAGAGATTTTTCCGCACTATTGTGCAAGGTGAAAGTGATGGCGGCCAGAACGATGTTCTGGTCGGGCACTTCCGCCATGGCGACGTTGTTGACCGATCCGGCGCCCTGCGGTTTGGCGCGCTCGACGAAGGCGATGATGCCGAGCAGAATGGCCACCCCGACAATGCAAATAGCGAGGATTCGGGCTGGGGGAAGATTGCGCTTCGCGGTGCCGAATTCGTCTCCGATGTGGAAATCGGTGATTGGACCTGGTTGAGGAGGAGCGGAGTTAGGATCGGGCATGCAATTGATTGTAGGAGCGGAAGAGCAAAACAGCGAAGGGAAATGCAGGTCGGCGACGGAAAATGAGGCATTGGAGACGGAGAAAGGGGCATAAATACAGGCATGACGCGATGGCGGGCCAATGACTTTGGTTACCTTGTTCGGTGTGACGGATACTGTCACGATGC
>DATJNC010000006.1:0-13847 GCA_035508395.1 Terriglobales bacterium
CGGGTGACCGCCGACGGATCTTCCCCTGCAGGATACAGCACGGCGGCCAGCTCTTCCAGCCTTTGCCGGCCGAGGACCTCATGCGAGAACAGCGGCACGCGCTTGACCGGGACAGGCGCGAAATACTCTTCGATCTCGTGCAGGATTTTATGTTGCGACATGTGCCACTCGTTGAACCAGGCGTCGCTGACCTCGGCAGGCAGCAGCCGGTTGACGACGACCGCGTCGACGGTCATGCCGTGCAAAGAGAAATAGACGAACGCGCGCTCGGTCTCGCGGAGGACCATTTTTTCAGGATTGGTAACGAGGCGGACGCTGGTGACTTCGGGGTCTTCCATCAGCTCGTCAACGCCTTCGAGCTTTTCGAAGAGGCTGCGGATGTTGACGAAATAGTTATCAGTGGGTAGTTCAAACGGCGCGACACGATTGGCGATCGGGCGAACGGCCTTCAGCAGGCTGCGCTGGAACGGAAAAATGTGCTTCATGTACCAATCGAGTGTCGTCGGCATGCTGATGAAGCGCATGGATTCGGCGGTGGGAGCGGCATCGAGCACGATCACGTCGTAGCGCTTCTCACGCATGTACTGGTTGACGTACATCATCGCGCTGAGTTCTTCCATGCCGGGCAGGATGGCGAGTTCTTCCGCTTCGACGCCGCTGATGCCGGTGGTCCGCAGCACGGAGATGACGTAAGAAGAAATTTCCTGCCAGTGGCGCTTGATTTCTTTCTGGATGTTGAGTTCCTGAATCCAGAGACGGTCGGCGATCTGCAGTGGGTCGGCGGTGGTGAGGTGGAAGAGATCGGTTTCTGAATCAAACGAATCGCCCAGGCTGTGGGCCGGATCGATGCTCATGACGAGCGTGCGGTAGTTGAGCGCGGCTAGTTTTACGCCTGTGGCGGCGGCTAGGCTGGTCTTGCCGACTCCGCCTTTGCCAGTGAACATCAGAATGCGCATATGTCTATTGTACGGGCGGCCTCTCGTGGAAATCGACGATCGGCATCGCCTCATGAATCAGCGGATCATTGGAAATCAAAGTCCGAATGACTCGGATGGTGTAATGGCGCGGCAAATCCGCACAATCGCAGGTGGTCAACGTCACAGACTCTCGTTTCTATCGGTCAATAGAATTCGGCCTAGATGGAAGGAGAGTCTTTATGAGAACAGTACGATTTCTTGGCCTGGCACTGATCCTTGCGGCAGCTGCCATCTTGATCGCCGGGGGCGCGCGATGGAGCCCCGCACCGTCAGTTTTTGCTGCGGACGAAGCAGCGGCGATCAAGCCGGTTGGCAAGCCGATCACGATCAAGCCGCCGCTGGGTCTTCCGCCGGTGCCGATACCGGCTGACAATCCGCCGACGGCCGAAACCATTGCGCTCGGGCGGCGACTGTATTACGACCCGATTCTTTCCGCTGATGACACGATCTCGTGCGCGACGTGCCATGGGCCGAAGGAGGGATTCACAGACCGTGGCTCGGTCTCGACCGGCGTCGGCGGCAAAAAAGGAACGCGGCACTCTCCAACCGTGCTGAACTCCGCTTACAACGAAGTGCAGTTCTGGGATGGCCGCGCGCCCAGCCTCGAGCAGCAGGCCAAAGGTCCGATTGCGAATCCGGTGGAGATGGCAACCACCCACGAAGCCGCGGTGGCGCGGTTGCAGGCCGATCCGAAGTACGTCGCGTTATTTAAAGAAGCCTGGGGCACCGATCACATTACGATCGATCTGGTTGTGAAATCGATCGCGTCATTCGAACGCACGGTGCTGTGCGGCAATTCCGCGTTCGATCGCTATTACTATGGACACGATAAAACGGCCCTAACTCCGGCGGCGCAGCGCGGATTGAAGATTTTTGTCGATCCGAAAAAGGGCAACTGCGCCGTGTGTCACACGATCGGCGCAAAGTACGCGCTCTTTACCGACAATAAATTTCACAACCTCGGCATCGGCGCGGATATCGAAGGGAAGCTCAATGACTTGGGCCGATTCGACCAGACGAAAAACGACGCAGACACAGGAGCATTTAAAACTCCTACGCTACGCGACATCGCGCAGCGCGCGCCTTACTTTCACGATGGCAGTTTTCCGACATTAAGGGACGCGCTTGGACATTATGTCGGCGGAGGCAATGCAAACAAGCATCTCGACAAGGAAATCCACCCAATTGACTTTCTGAGCTTCGATGAGCGGGATGACTTACTGGCATTTCTGAATTCGTTGACGGCAACGCTGCCGGCAAATCTGGGGCCGCCGGCGGATTTACAGCCGAAGACGCCGAAGGGAGGAAAGTCAGGAGTGGCCGCGGAATCGGCAAGGCCGCAGAAGGGACATCAGCAATAGCCAAGGGACTGCAGCGGCTTGCTATCGAGGCAGGAGAGAAGTCAGAAACAAGAGGTCAGAAATGCGGTAGGGTTCATTGCCTATAATTCGAATGCGAGGCAAGTTGTTTTACTTCTGCATTCTGACTTCTAACTTCTGACTTTCCGTCATTGCGCGGTCGGCGTGATGGGAATCGGCGCGTTCTTCGGTGTGCTCAGATAGCCGGTAATTTTGTTTTTGTCGACCGTCCAGACCACCAGCTCATAAAGCATGTGATCGCGCCCGGTATAGAACTGCACCGGCTCGCTCTGATTGCGGTCTTTCTTTTCGATGGTCTTATCGTCGGCGGTGACGTTGAGCGTGTACTTGCCCTTTTTGGGATCGGTCTTCTTGAGCTGCAAGGTTACGGTCGAAATGGCCTGCGGCTTTGCGCCTTTCAACAGCGTGAACTCGTAATACTGGCGGTCGCCCCTGTGTTTGAGGGCTTCAAGGTCGGCGCGAGTATTGGCGATCAGTCCGCTTTGCTGTCCCAGATCGCCGATGGTGCTTTGGAGTTTAGCAATCGTCTGATCGAGCGACGCCTTGGTAGCAGCAACATCGCTCTTCACCCCGCCGACATCGGTCTTCACGTTTCCCACTTCGCCGGAAACGGCGCCGATATCTTTCTTCTCCTGTTGTTCCTGTGCGGCAAGGCGCGCAGAGGAGGCGGCCTGAGCCCGCTGCAATTCCTGGGCGCGCTCGGTCATTTCTTTCTTGGTCATGCCGATTTTCTCGCCGAGCGTCTCCTCGTCTGCTTCGGCAGACTGCATTCGGCGGGTCAGGGCTGAAATCTGCTGCTGGCTGGTGGTTTGATCGTCAGTCAGCTTGGTGAGCTTGGTGTGGGTGTCGTAGCCAAAGAAAACCGCCGCGGCCACGAAAACTACCGCCAGGCCGATAAGGATCCATTTGCCAGCATTGCTCCCGGTTTCGGGTTCATACACGTTGGGCTGCTCGCCTTCAGGCATAGCCTTTGATCTCCCAGTTGAAATGGACTGTAAGCATATTGTTTGTGAGCGGCGGGAGCGCTGTCAATTGCGTTTCAGGTTCTTGCCCGGGATAACCCGGCGCCTTGCCCTAGAATGGTGCCGTGAAAAATTGGGACGTTGTCGTAATCGGGGCTGGAATCATCGGTTTGTCGCTGGCCATCGAGCTGAACAAACGTGGTGCGAAGGTTTTGATCGTCGAAAAGGGTGAACCAGGACGCGAGGCTTCCTGGGCAGCTGGCGGGATGCTCGCAGACTTTCCTTTCGAAATGCCGCCAGCATTGCGCGGTTTGGCGACGGCCAGCGCGCGTATGTATCCGGAATTCGTGCGTCAACTGGAAGACGAGTCGCGGCTGAAGATCGACTTGCGCGACAAAGGGGCACTGGTATTCGTCAATGACGCGGAACTGAGTTCAGCCCGAAATTTAGCCGCAGAGATGCGGCTGGAAAACGCATTTCGCGTGGTTGAGGGTTTGTCGGATTTGGAACCCGCGCTCGACCGCCCCAAAGCATGTGCTCATCTGACGCCATTGCTCTTGCATGAGCGCTCGGTGGATCCTCGGCACCTGACAGCTGCGGCGATCGCGGCAGCCAAGCATCGTGGAATCGATTTCTCCTCTGGAAATAAAGTGACGGAGTTGCGAATTCACGGTGGCAAGGTCGATGGCGTTCGCACAAGCAAGACGCAGTTTTCGGCGGACAAGGTTGTCAACTGCGCCGGCGCCTGGTCGGGACAAATTCAGTCGGGACAACTTGGGCCGACTTCCTTGCCCACAAGGCCGGTGAAGGGGCAAATGCTTTGCGTGGTGATGCCAAGCAAAGAGTTGATCAGGCACGTCGTGCGCACGCCGGACGTCTATCTGATCCCCCGCAGCGACGGCCGAATGCTCATTGGAGCAACACAGGAGGAGGTGGGATTTGACAAGCGGACGGTTCCAGAAGCCATCCAGAAACTGCGAAAAGCGGCGCTCGAACTGGTCCCCAAGATGGCAGAGGCGAGGTTTCTGGAAGACTGGGCCGGACTGCGACCGGGAACGCCAGATAATCTGCCGATTCTGGGTACGACAGGAATGCCGAACTATTTTGTGGCAACCGGACATTTCCGCGATGGGATCCTGCTGGCGCCAGTGACGGCGCGCGTCATGGCGCAGGTGGTAAGCGGAGAAAAACCGGCACTTGATTTAGCGGCGTGTGCCGCAACCAGGTTCGCGGGTTAGGGGCGCGCTCTGTCACAACCGGAATCCAGGGACGAGTCTTGCCAGTTGTACCCCATCGCTCCCTGATGGAAGAACTTCCCTTTTTCGCAAACATGCCAGTCGCACTACCTCGGGTATAATGCCGCTCGCGCAAGGTGGAGAGACTCTGATCGTGCCAACGAGAAATCGAGCCAAAGCGCCAAAATCTCGAGGTGAAGAATCCATGAAACTATCGTCGTCCGACAGCATAGGGTCTTCGATTGCGAATTCACGCCGTAGCTTTCTCGGAACGGCGCTGGGTGCTTGCGCTTTCTTCTCCGTACCGTCCGTCGCTCTGCAGAGCGATCTCTTAAGCACGCCTTTGTCAAAGGAACAACGCGATAGCCTGACGCCGGCGCAGATTCTTGACGCACTGCAGAGAGGGAACGAGCGGTTTCGAGCCGGCAAGATGATACCTCGCGATTATCTGGCGCAAAAACGCGCCAGCGCGGCCGCGCAATATCCGGCAGTGGTGGTGCTGGGATGCATTGACTCGCGCGTGCCTGCCGAAATCATTTTCGATGCCGGCATCGGGGATGGATTCAACGCCCGCATCGCCGGCAACGTGGTAAATGATGACATTCTTGGCAGCATGGAGTTCGCGTGCGCGGTCTCGGGAGCGAAAGTAGTGTTTGTTCTTGGGCACACCTCTTGCGGAGCGATCAAGGGTGCAATTGACGACGTCGAGTTGGGCAACCTCACTGGGCTACTGGCGCGAATCAAGCCCGCGGTCAAGGAGACGGAGGCAAAGTTCGTGGGGGAGAAGTCGAGCAAAAATGCCACTTATGTCGATGCGGTGGCCCGGGCCAACGTCTCTATCGCGATGGCCCAAATCCGGCGTCGCAGCCCGATTCTGGAGGACTTGGAAAAAAAAGGCTCGATCCAGATCGCGGGAGGAATGTACGACCTTTCTACCGGCAAGGTGGAATCAATAGGCTAGGCGGCCCGACGTCCGGTTGGTTGGAGGGCGGAGGACGTCGCTGGTTTGAAAACGGCCAATCGTAAGAGACGCACGGCGTCGGCGAACGGAGGGAAGCTCAATCCGCCAACGCCGGTGCGTGTTAGGTGAATTTACTGCGCCGCTGGTTTCTTTGCTGCTGGCTTGGCTTCGGCTGCCGGTTTCGATTTCCAGAAATCCGGATCGGCCTTGATCCAGTCCTCGCCGACATAACTCATCTTGGGGTTGAAGGCGAAAAGATTGGTCTCACTCGACTCAACCGTGGCTGCCGTGAGTTCGTTCAGCTTCTTCATGCCATCGTCGCCCATGGCGGCCGTAAACTTCGGCCACTCGCCGAATTCGCTGTCGATCTCGGCCGCGGACTTCATGGGGGTGAAAATGATGTAGGTTCCATCTTCGTGGCCGTATTGTGATTGATACACGACCCAGTGGGCCTCGGGGATTTTTTCAAATCCCGATTGATACATTTTCACCAGCGCTTCCCAATCCTTATCGTGTCCCTGTTTCACCTGCACCCGCGAGATTTCGAAATAGCGCATGTGCGCAATATCGACCTCGGGACGCAGGCTCAAATCTTTCCGAAATATTTCCGCACTCTGGTCCATGCCCGACAGCAATTCGCCATCGGCCACATTGGCCCGATCCAACTCAGCGGAGAGTGCTTCATTCTTTTCCTCCGCCTTCATGTCCTTTTCCCAGGCCTCGAAAGAGTCGTAACCGGTCAGGAAGAGGACTCGTGGTTTGCCGGAAAGCGATTCTACGGCCAGGTAGTGGGTGGGCCACTTGGCCTTGGTCATCGCCTTGACGAAAACGCTTTCCGTTTTTTCGTGCGACATGCCGTTCTTTCCGGGCTTGGTGAATTCCCGGGTCACTGCAAGCACCTTGGGCGGCATGTGTTCCGCCATGTTCTCCTGCGCAAAGCCCCCGGCGCAGGCTGTTAACACGCACGCTCCCAGCGCAAGACCTAATTTTGTATCCATCTGAAATCTCCTTTTCCTACTCGTACTGACTTCAGAACGGCGGCAATTGTACAACGCTTACGCAAATAAAGAACGGTGTCGGCTTTCCAGTGGTGCCTGTTTCACCGCCAGAGGTCAAAAACGCGGGATTAGGACACGATTCGAGGGCTTATGGATTAAGCAATTGAAGGTGATGAAGGCGTTCCGCGACGCCCTGCTGTTCCTCGGGATGGTAGGTCAATTCAGATACTGTCTCGCGGAGTGCGCCAGCCAGATCTCCCTGTTGTTCGAGCACGACCGAGAGTGCGAGGTGAGCGCCCTGTGTGCTCGGGTCAAGAGCAATCGCGCGCCGCAACTCGCTCTCGGCCGGAATCGGTTGTCGAAGTTTGTAATGCGTGATGCCCAGGTAAACCATCGAATGAGCATCTGACGGATCGAGCCGCACGGCATTACCGAGATATCGCTCCGCCGACGGCAACTCGCCCATGCGATAGAACGTATATCCGAGGTTGGCGTATGCCATCGCGTCGTCTGGCTTCTGTCGAAGGATCTCTAGGAACAACGGCGCGGCGCTTTGATAATCTCCATGGTCGCCGAGCGAGGAAGCGAGATTGTTCAGGACCCGGAGATTTTGCGGGGCGAACTTGTAGCAGTGCGACCAGAGCACGAGATCATTAGCCCAGTAGCTTTGCGAGATCACCGTGCTGAAGCTCATTGCGACAGCCAGCAAGCTGATGGCTGCAATCTGTCGCGCCGGCGCGAGAGAGTTGGGTGCATCTTTGCCGCCCAGCTTGGTTATTACGATTGACAGCAGCATGGCAAAGCCGGCAAGCGGCAAATAGAGATAGCGGTCGTGAACAAAATCGTCAGGGGCAAACCAGCGGACACACAAGACCGGCCCTAACGTCAGCAGGGCGAACGCAACGGAGAAGATGGCTTCCTTTTTTTTAGCATCCCTCCGCAAGAAAACTGCGAGAATCGCGGCGATTAAGGCTAGCAGCAGGATCGGAATCACGACCTCATGGAACGTGAGGCGCTCTATATATTGCCGCTCGTAAAAGAGCGTCAATCCGACCGGCCAGAAAGCAAGACGAATATAGAAAAGCAAAAGACCGGGCAGGGTGAGCAGCGCTGTTCCAGAGTCGGCGAGCACTTGCGATGGTGTGGTGAGCGCGATGTGGCGCAGCACCAGGTAGGCGATGGCGGGAAGCGCGAACGGCGCAGCATCGAAAATCGCCGAACGCAGTTGATACCACGTCCGCTTCCTTTTCCCTCCTGAGGGCTCCTGAAAAATCCAGGCATAGACAAACACGACGGCCGGCAAGGTTATCCCCGGCTCCTTCGCGAGCATGGCCAGAAATGCCAGAGCCAGAGCGGCTCCCAACCATAGACCGGATCGACGTTCCTTCCAGCGGAGAAAACACAGAAAGGAAGTAAGGAAGAACACTGCCAGCAGCGGATCGGTCACTCCAGATACCCAGGCGACGCTCTCAACGTGAACGGGATGGAGGGCAAAAACCGATCCCGCGATCAGGGCCTGCCAGCGATTGCGAAACAACTTCAGCGCCAAGCGAAATACCAGCACGGACGCCAGTGCATGGAGCAAAACCGTGCTGAGATGCCAGCCCCAGGGCTTGGCCCCAAACAGTGAGTAGTTCAGGCGCATCCATACGATGAAAACGGGACGGTAATACTTGATGGGGTGGCCGCCGTTTTGCGTCCACACTTCCTCGGTCAAATCACGCGCTGCGTATTTCCATGATTGAATGTGCGCGTTCCCCAACACCTGGTCCCGGTCGTCATAAACAAAGCCGAAGGTGGTGGTCCAGAAGAACACCAGCAGGCAGATACCGGCCAGCGCAATTTCGAGGCACCCGTTTCGTTCCCAAAGAGGCTTCGGGCGCGGAATCGCAGGGTCCTCATTGCCCATTGGTGGCTGCGGATGGTCCACTCATCAATGCTACCGTCGCAGAGCGGTTTGAACCGAGCGCCAGGAGGGCCCGAGCGTTACCGAGGTACTGCTCTACGCATGGTCGCCGAATTCAGCAATTGGCATCGATCCTCAGCATGCTTAGTGTTGGCTTGTTGACTTGCCTGTTCGTTCCTTCTCCTTCGCGAACCGTCAGGGTTCGCATATCGTATCGGGTATATACTGAAACGTTTTCGGCGCTCATTCGTCTTTCATCTACCTACTCAGCGCCAGAAAGGCAAACTATGGCTTCCCCCGCGGTAGATTTTGCGCGCTCCAACCAACCCCGGTTTATCGACGAATTAAAAAACCTGCTTCGTATTCCCAGTATCAGCACTCTTGAAGAGCACAAAAGTGACGTGCAGAAGGCGGCGGAATTTGTCGCCTCCGAACTGCGGCGCATCGGAATGAACAATGTGGAGGTCATCCCGACAAAGGTGCACCCACTGCTTTACGCCGATTGGCTGAATGCTCCTGGCAAGCCGACTGTGCTCATGTATGCGCATTACGATGTGCAGCCGCCCGATCCGCTGGATGAATGGAAGTCGCCGCCATTCGTCGATAAGGATGCTTATGCCCTGAAGGCCTCGGAAGCAGCCGCAAAGCAGGCATGGTCGTTGCCGCCGGAGCGCAATGACAACATCTACGCTCGCGGCGCGGTCGACGACAAAGGCCAGCTCTGGATGGAAGTGAAGGCCCTGGAATCTCTCTTCCAGGCGCATAACGGCAAGCTGCCGATCAACGTGAAAGTGATTTTTGAGGGCGAAGAAGAAGTCGGTGGCGAGTCGATTGCCGAATACGTCCGCAAGCAGAAAGCCAAGCTGAAAGCCGATTTCGCGCTGGTGTGCGACACAGAATTATTTGCGCCCAACCTTCCGACCCTGTGCGTTGGGCTGCGCGGGCTGGTTTATACGGAGATCGAAGCCTACGGGGCTAAAACCGATCTGCACTCCGGCATGTATGGCGGGGCGGCGCCGAATCCGTTCTTTGCCTTGATCGAGATCATCAGCAGGTTGAAAGATGCCAAGGGCAAAGTGCTCATCCCGGGTTTTTATAGCAAGGTGAAACAGCCGAGCAAAGACGAACTGAAAGCGTGGAAGCGGCTGCCCTTCAACGAAGAGCACTATCGCAAGACCGAAGTCGGATCAAAGGTGTTGACCGGCGAGCCGGGCTACTCGGTGCTTTATCGCACTTGGGCGCGGCCGACGCTCGAGGTTCATGGCATGCCGGGAGGATTTACCGCTCCGGGCGCGAAGACGGTAATCCCGGCGAAGGCGGCAGCGAAGGTCTCGATGCGGTTGGTGCCGAACCAGGATCCGGATGACATCCTGAAGCGCTACACCGCGTTTGTAAAAAAGCTGACGCCAAAAGGCATCGAGACGAAAATCAAGGTTTGGAGCAAGGGCCCAGCCGCCGTGGTTGGAACCGACAATCCTTACATCAAGGCAGCGACCGAGGCGCTGCACGATACGTTCAAGAAAGATACGGTCTTCATTCGCTCCGGCGGGTCGATTCCGATTGTCACCGACTTTCAGGATGTGCTGAAGATTCCGTCGGTGATGATGGGTTTCGGATTGCCCGACGACAATCTGCACGCCCCGAACGAGAAGTTCCACATTCCGAACTTCCACCGTGGGATTGAAACAATCTGCCTGTTTTTTGAAAAGCTGGGCGAGTAGCAATTCCAGATATATTGGGGATGGGGAGGCCTGTCGATTTGCCTCCCCTTTTGCCGCTGCCTCTCATTAGCCAACAGCCTCACCCGCCGAACTCTCGCTCTTACGCTAAAATAGCTGGTTCGAGGCTTCACTTATGCCCGTGCGTCTGGCCGCGTCAGCGGCGCTTTTTGTGATGGTCATGCTCGTTTCTGCCCCCTGGCTCCAATCGGACCAGGATGCGCCGCATTACAATACGGCGCCCCCGGCAAAGAGTGAAAAGCTTCCGCCCATTCTCACCAATGACCAGCTCTGGGGCATTAACGCTCAACATGCCTATCAGCTCAAAGCCTACCAACTAGCAGCGAGGATCCCGCAGGTGATCTATCAGCAGCCCTGCTATTGTTATTGCGATCGCAGCATGGGCCACAACAGTCTTCATAGCTGCTTTGAAGGAACGCACGCGGCGGAGTGCTCCACCTGTTTGCAAGAGCTGTATTACACCTATATCGCGTACAAACAGGGCAAGTCGGCTCGCCAGATCAGGGTCGGAATCATGCGCGGCGATTGGAAGACGATAGACTTGGAGAAGGTCGCGAGCATCGAATGATGGCGCGCCCTTTGCTTTGATGCCGCGTACTTTTTCACACAACGATTTGCACTTCAATTCGAACTGAGGGGACTTGATGCCAGCTAAAGTTAGTTCCAAGAAACAGGCTCCAGAGGATCCACGGCATGTTCAGGCAGTGAAGAGCTACGAGGATGGACTCCGTGCGCTGCAAGAGCAGAAATTCGAAAAGGCCAAGGCGAGCCTGCAGAAAGCGCTGGGTGGGCCAGACAAAGCCCTGGTCGATCGCGCGCAGGTGCACATCAGGACTTGCGATCAGCACCTGGAAGCGCCAACCCTGCACTTCAAGAACACCGAAGAGCACTTCGACTATGCCATCTCGTTGATGAACACCGGCGACTATGTGATGGCGCAGGAGCATTTCGAGAAGCTCCTCAAGCAAGAACCCAAGGCCGATTATGTCCTTTACGGGATGGCGGCGCTGCATTGCCTGACTGGGCGCGTGGAGGAATCGCTCAAGACGTTGGACCAGGCGATCCAGGCAAATGCCGCGTTACGGTTCCAGGCTCGCAACGACGCCGATTTTCAAAATCTCACGGAAGATCCCCGCTTCACTGAACTCCTCTATCCCGATCCTGGGGCAGAAGAGGTGGAGACTCCGACAGAAGAGACCAGCGCATACTAGCAGCGAACAACGCAGTATGGTTCCCCAGCGGAAGAATTCGCACGACCAGTCCGACGGAGATCTCGCAATTCGTGTAGTCGCTATCGGCGGCGGCACCGGCCTTTCGACCCTGCTGAAAGGCATGAAGCGTTATGTGCTCACCCCGACAATCGCGGCAGCCGGCAAGAATGTCATTCGCGAACTGACCGGAGTGGTCACCGTCAGCGACGATGGAGGCTCGAGCGGCCGGCTCCGCAAAGAATTCAACATGCTTCCGCCTGGCGACGTGCGCAACTGCATCGTCGCCCTCTCCGAAGATGAGGCTCTTCTCTCGCGGCTCTTTCAGCACCGGTTCAAAAAGGGCTCCGGCCTCGAAGGACACAGCTTCGGAAATCTGTTTCTCGCAGCACTGACCTCAATTACGGGCGACTTCGCCGAGGCGGTCCGCCTTTCCTCGGAAATTCTGCTGACGCGCGGACATATCTATCCCGCCACCACGTCAAACGTTGAACTCGAGGCTGAATTTGAGGATGGGGCGCGCGTTCTCGGCGAAACCAAGATCACGGCAAGCAAAGGAAAGATCCGCGAACTCTTTCTCGTTCCTCCCGACGTCAAGTCCCTGCCGCAAACGCTTGAGGCCATCGCCGAGGCCGACCTGATTACCATCGGCCCGGGATCGTTGTTCACCAGCCTGATTCCCAATCTTCTGGTCCGCGGATTTGCCGAAGCAGTTGCGCAATCGAACGCAGTCAAGGTATTTGTCTGCAACCTGATGACCCAGGCTAATGAAAGCCTTGGATTAACTGCCGCCGATCACATTCGCGCCCTTAACCGCCACGCTCACCGACAATTGTTCGACTATGCGCTGATCAACCAGAAGCCCGCCTCCGATGCGATGAAAGCCAAATATGCTCTGGAGGGTGCCGCGCAAATTGTGGTCGATCTTGAGGCCATCGAAACCCTCGGTGTATGCCCAATTTTGGGCGACTACCTGGAAGAGGGCGAGGTTGCGCGGCATGCGACGGATCGCGTGGCATATGATCTGATGGCTTTAATGGCGCAGGCACCCGCCCGCCAAACCACTTCGGGCTGACAGTGCTCGATTCCGGTCACGCTCGGCGACCCTGCTCGCGTTATATTGACATTGCATGGCAAAACCTTCGGCCCGGCCTTCGCACTCAGGAAACGGTCAACCCCAGCGCGTTGCTATCGCGATTATGGCCGCGGGAAAGGGCACGCGCCTCAAATCGAAACACCCCAAGGTTCTCCATGAGATCGGCGGCAAGCCAATCCTGGCGCACGTGATAGCCACGGCGGCAAGGGTCGTTCCTCCTGCCGACATTTTTGCGATCATCGGCCATGAGGCCGACCGCGTGCGGGAAGCGGTCGGAAGCACGGGTGTGAATTTCGTCGTGCAGGCCGAGCAACGCGGCACAGGCCATGCGCTGATGGTGGCTCGCGAGGCTCTCGCGCCCTATGACGAGGTCATCGTGCTCTCAGGCGACGCGCCGTTGATTACGGCCGAAACCGTCAGAAATTTGAGCGCCTTTCATGCCGGGCAGAAAGCGACAATGACTCTGCTTAGCGCCGACTTGGCGAATCCCTTTGGGTACGGGCGCGTTGTGCGGAAGAGTGCAAAGAGCGTCGAGGTGCGCGCGATTATTGAAGAAAAAGCCGCCAGCCCCGCACAAAAAAAGATCCGCGAAATCAACTCCGGTTTCTACGTGTTTTCTGTTCCCGCGCTCTACCAGCACATCGGACAGCTTTCGACCCAGAACGCCCATCGCGAGTATTACCTGACCGACATGGCCGGGGTTTTCAATCGCGCACGAAAGAAGGTCGCGGCGTTCAAGACCGCCGATGCAGGCGAGGTGCTAGGAACCAACACCCGAGCCGAAATCGTCGATCTCGACGCGCGCATCCGTCTGGCAAAATGCCGCGCGCTAATGGATGAAGGCGTAACGATCTTCTATCCCGAAACCTGCGTGATTGATACCGAAGTTGAGGTAGGAACCGACACTGTCATCGAGCCCTTTGTGCAGTTGCTCGGGAAAACAAAAGTTGGCGCCGACTGCCGCATCCACTCCTATAGCGTGCTCAGGGATTCTGAAATAGGCGATAGCGTTGTCATCAATCCCCTGACGGTTGCCGACAGCTCGCAAATCAGTCGCGGCGCGATCGTTGGCCCTTATTCACGCCTGCGCCCGGGCAGCGAGATTGGCGAGAATGCCCACGTCGGCAATTTCGTTGAAACCAAGAAGATGCGGCTTGGCAAAGGCTCGAAGGCGAATCACCTGACCTACCTTGGCGACGCCGAAATTGGTGAAGGCGTCAACGTCGGCGCCGGAACCATCACCTGCAACTACGATGGCGTGCACAAGCACAAGACGATAATCGAAGATGGAGTATTTGTGGGCAGCGACTCGACACTGGTTGCGCCGGTAAAGATTGGCCGCGGCGCCTATATTGCGGCCGCCAGCTGCATCACCGATGACGTGCC
>DATJNC010000007.1:0-8276 GCA_035508395.1 Terriglobales bacterium
TTGGTTTGCCTGTACTGGCGGATCTGTTCTCCGCCCCGTCAGTCATTGACGGGTGCGCCGGGGAGCCCCAAAGTCCGCGCCGCGTTTCCGGTCAAAAAACCGCTGCGGGAAAAACAGCAAGCACAAGATGTGCAAATGGCCAGGTTTGGTCCTTGGCTCGGGCG
Organism: Terriglobales bacterium; assembly: GCA_035508395.1. Classification (GTDB taxonomy): domain Bacteria; phylum Acidobacteriota; class Terriglobia; order Terriglobales; family Acidobacteriaceae; genus Acidiflorens. The sequence continues at coordinate 165 of DATJNC010000007.1, forward strand.
GATAAGCGTGCCCGCCACGTAGGCAAATTGGAGGCTTTATGTACGCGGTGATCCGCGCAGGTGGTAAGCAGTACAGAGTTGCCCCGGGAGATGTGATCCGGGTGGAAAAAGTCGGTGGCACTGAGGGCCCGGTTCAGTTTAATGAGGTGCTGGCCGTCTCGCCAGAAGCCGGCAGCGTGGTTCGGCCTGGCTCAGGCGCGAGCGTGACCGGCGAAGTTATCGAACAAGGTCGCGGAGCCAAGGTCCTTGTCTTCCACTACAAGAAAAAGAAGCAATATAAGAAGCTGCGCGGCCATCGCCAGGACTACAGCGCCGTTCGCATCACCGAGATTGCCTTCGACGGCCAATCGTTCAAAGCTCCCGAGTTGCCGAAGAAAGAAAAGAAAGTGAAGAAAGCCCCCGAAGCGCACGCGGAAACTCACGAAGCGGCAGCCGTTTCGGAAAAAGCGCCGGCCAAGAAGAAGGCAGCCAAGAAAGCGTCGGCGAAGAAGAGCGCTCCGAAGAAGAAGTAACAATTTGCCGCTGGCGGTTTTAACTGAGAACTGACAGCTGAGAACTGAGAGCTGATTCTATGGCACACAAAAAAGGACAAGGAACATCCCGTAACGGGCGCGACTCGAACGCGCAGCGGCTAGGCTTCAAGGCATTTGGCGGGCAGGTTGTCCCGGGCGGTACGATCATCGTGCGTCAGCGCGGAACTCGCGTAAAACCGGGCCTCAACGTTGGTCGCGGAAAAGACGACACGCTTTTCGCCAAGATCAGCGGCCGCATCAAGTTCGTCGACAAGGGCTCTAACGGCAAATTCGTCATGATCGAACCAGTTGAAGTCGAAACGGCACACGCCAAGCCGGTCGAAGCGAACTAGGGTTCGAACTGGTTTTTGGCGATCGGCGCTTCGCAAACCAGCCTCTTCGAGCCAGGTTTCGAAGCAAGCTTACTGGCGAATATCGAGAGTGACCAGCACGGTCTCGCCTTCGTAGATCACCGGAATTTCCAGCCGCTCCCCGGCAGCGAGGCAGTGGATGCTGTAATTACCGCCCACCACCACCGTCGGGACCGTCAATGTGCAATTGTCGCCATATCCGATCTCGTGCTTGAAATGTCCAGCGATCATATTGCACATCTCTCCGATGGCATCCGATTTTTGCACCGCGGCTTCTTCTCGGGGTATGCCGAGCATTTGGGCTGCGATTTTGGTGGCGGCGTTCTCGCTGCAGCGCAGGCTGAAGATGGCGCGGACCGCCCCGGCGATGCCAATCACGCCAGTAACATAGGCGAGCACGGCGGTGTCAGTTGGCTCGACTACAACGGCAACGTCATCCTTTGCCGCCGGCACGCTCACTTGGACGCCTACCATCGTCGCGAAAACTTCGCATGTTGCATCGCGAAGTTCGCCCCACCAGGCGGCGCGCGGTGTGAGCTTGGCACCACTGTCGGCTGCTTTGGATGTAGTCATTTAGAAACGCGGGTGCTGCATTTGTAGTAATCGGCAGGAAAGGCGGCGCGCTTCACCGGATTGCCGGACAGAGGGCCATGCACTTTATACTCTGTCTTTACACGGCTTATTGGGCTAGACCCATAAAGCAATCTCCGTTATGTTCATCGATGAAGCCACAATCCATGTGAAAGCCGGCGACGGTGGCAACGGCTGCATGGCGTTCCGTCGCGAAAAATTTGTGCCCCGTGGCGGTCCTTCCGGCGGAGACGGCGGCAAGGGCGGAGACGTCTGGATGGAATCCAGCGAGCGCCACAACACGCTGGTCCATTTTCGCTTCAATCCTGAATACAAGGCCGAGCGCGGACGTCACGGTGAAGGAGCCAAGAAAACCGGCCGCGACGGCGGCGACATCGTTCTGAAGGTCCCGGTAGGAACCATTGTCTATGACGAGGCAACCGGCGAAAAAGTTCACGACTTCTCGCACCCCGATGAGCGTGTCGTCATCGCTCGGGGAGGCCGCGGCGGCCGCGGCAACGCTCAGTTCGCCACTTCCACCCATCAGGCCCCTCGCGAACATGAAGAAGGGCGCCCCGGCGAAGAAGGCACCTTCCGTCTCGAACTTAAGCTGCTGGCTGATGTTGGTCTGGTCGGGTTTCCCAATGTAGGCAAATCCACTCTAATCTCTCGGATCTCTGCCGCTCGCCCCAAAATAGCCGACTATCCGTTTACGACGCTCGAACCCAACCTGGGAGTCGTCGTGGTGGGTGAGAAGAAAAAGGAAGAGATCAGCTTCGTCGTCGCCGACATTCCCGGCCTCATCGAAGGCGCGCACACCGGCTCGGGTCTCGGGACACAATTCCTGCGGCACATTGAGCGCACGCGCTTGCTCGTACACCTGGTCGATGTTTCCGACTCCAGCGGGCGGCCCAATGTCATTAAAGATGTGGACGTGATCCTTGGCGAACTGGCCAAATTCGGCGCTGGACTTGAGAAGAAGCCAACTCTCATGGTCGCTTCAAAAATTGATGTCGCCAATCCCGACAAGCTGAAAAAGCTGAAGCAATGGTGCACGCGCAAGAAGCTGAAGCTCTATCCGATCTCTGCGGTAACCGGCGAAGGTATCGAGAAGCTGAAGTTCGCCATGGCCAAACAGGTGGAACAGCTTCGCCAATCTTCTGTTGCCATGGCAGAAGTCAGTGAGACGTAGCGGGAGGAGCAAGGCTGTTCAACCTTGCGGGCAAGCCTGATATGCTGTTGCGCCGTGGCGTCCTTTGCAAAGTTTCTTGGACTATCTTTCAGTGCCTTATTGCCGTTGATCAATCCGCTCGGATCGGCACTGATTTTTCTTGGGCTCGTCGGTAACGCACCCCACTTCGTCTACCGGCAACTGGCTCGCAAGATTGCCATCAGCACGGTCCTCTTTCTCGCCGCCATCGAACTTGCGGGAACCGCCATGCTGAGCTTCTTCGGGATCTCGCTGCCGGTCATGGAGGTTTCGGGAGGCCTGGTATTGGCGGCGATGGGTTGGAATCTTCTGAATCGGCAAGATGCCGAGGCGCCAAAAGAAAAGACCGAGAACGTGGACTCTGGAGCTTTCGGCTCGCTGCAACAAAAAATCTTCTACCCGTTCACATTTCCAATTACTGCCGGCCCCGGCTGCATTGTGGTCATGGTCACTCTCAGCGCGCACGCCTCCGTAAAGGGCATCTTTCCCGATATTGCCGGGCATATCGGGATCATGGTGGCGGTTGTGCTGCTGAGTATCGTGGTTTATTTTTGCTACGCGTACGCGCCAGCCATCACGGCCCGCATCTCCCCACAGACCGCTCACGGTGTGCTCCGTGTGATCGCTTTCGTTTTGCTTTGTATTGGAGTGCAAATCACCTGGAATGGCGTCGAATCGATGTTGAAAACGGTGCTCAACCTTTCATAAGAAAACCTCCTGCAACCATGATTGCAGGAGGTCATTTCTCACAGCCGGTTTTCAGTTCCTGACTAGATCTTCTCGAAAAAGTGCGCGACCGACTTGCCCGCTCTTTCGGTCGAGTAGACGACGACCTTGGATCCCTTCTCGGTGCCTGCCGCCAAGTCTTTGCCGCCATCAGCGGCAGCATGTCCGGTAAGCGTGAAAGTGTGATCGACGCCGTCACTGGTCTCTACGACGATTTTCTTTCCGCCACGGTCAATTTCCTTGACGGTGCCCTCGGTCTTCTTCATGCCGTCGTCACCGACTTTGTCGACTTCGACCAAGGTGTCTTCGGTTCCCTTCTTGGTCGAATGCGCCACGACTTCCGATCCTTCTTTCAGACCGTGCCATGAATCCTTGGCGGCCACGTCGGTTGCTTTCACGCCGTGAACCGCGGCGTCCTTGGTCCAGTGGAAGACGTGCTCAACGCCGTCTGCGGTTTTGACGACCAAGGTCTTCGCGGCCATGTCGATTTTGGTGATTGTACCGTGCGTCGCGGTGACGACATCCTCGACTGCAAAGGCACAAGAGGCTAGTGCCAATACGAGAAGTGCGATTGCGAGAGTTTTCATTGGAAAGTTATTCTCCTTCTCAAGTTCAAAGCGAGCTAAGTTCAAGTTCGAGATAACCAGCAACTTGTAATCGGGAAATCTCAAGCCCCCGGTTACATGGCAAATCACCGGCCGACGATACGGATAAGCATCTCGAGTCCGCTGTTCAAGGTGATCTTCTGGCGCCCCTGAAATGCGGTCGCGCCCAGTCCCCCGAATCCGCCAATAACGGACCCGATACCTGCGCCTTGGCCTCCTCCGAAGATGCCGCCCAGCAGGGCGGCTGCGCCGGCGCCGAGGGCTACATGCTCCACGGTTTTTCGACCGCGCCCACCCGATTCGATTGCTCCTTCTACATCTACTTTTTCACCGGACGGCGCGTGATAGAGCTCGATAATTTCGGCACGGATCTTCGCGCGGCGCCCATCCGGCATGTTCAGACGATCAAACTGCAGGACCATCGTGGTGTGGCCATCGAACCGTCCAGACCGGTCGATGTTGGCGATGTGCCCGTAAACACGAGCGCCCCGATAATCACCTTTATCGACGACCGTGGCGCTGAACGGATCGCCTACTTCGGAATCCGTGCTCGTAAGTGTGTCGTCGAGCCGGATGCGGAGCGCAACATCGTCAGGAACGACAAACTTGTTGGCAGCAGAGGAGGAATCTTGTCCCAGGCCGGGGCTCGCTATACCCGCCAGCAAGCAGGTCATAAGGAACACTCCGGCCGCGCGGGAGCGACCCACCGCTTTGTGATTCGTCATAGGTTTTTCTATTGGTGAGAAAGCATAACAGCTTCGCAGGAATCCTACAAAGCAGGCTTCAGGATGGCAGAACTGCGAAATCTTGGTCCTTATCCCCCATCCGCAAGCACGGCAACCGCCCGCTGCGCCTGTGATTCAGGGATTTCCTAGCCCGACTTACAGCATCGCGAACGACCTTCAGTGTGACGCAATTCAGATTCACGACGACCTAACATCCGTCTACCCGGATTAACGCGATATTCAACGAACGTTCATCAGTTATTAACAATCAGGGCCTTACGATCAAGGTTCGCCAAGGGGACGTAACCTTTCCGGTTGTGCGTTACTGCTGTTCCGTTTTTTAAATCCCTTTCTGTGAGGAGAAGAAAATGAAGCAAGCGTTGGCTTTGGCGCTCTCGATGGCGCTAGCAGGCAGCATGTTCGCCGCCGAGCCCCCGCAGGATACGTCTACTCCTGCGGCCAAAAGCGCAAGGAAGGCAGCCGCGAAAAAGGCCCCTTCTATCGCATCGCAACTGAGTGAGTTGAAAGAGGCAATCGAAGCGCAGCAGAAGCAGATCCAGGACCTGGGCCAGCAGATTCAGGGCCGGGATGCCCAGATCCAGCAGTTGCAGCAACGGCTCGATGCCAGTCAGGCTGCCGCCAGTCAGGCGCAGGCCAAAGCTGATGCCGCCGCAGCCACTGCTGCCCAGCAAGGGCAAACGGTCTCGGCTTTGCAGACCGATGTCAGCGACATCAAGGCGAATGCCACGAGCAATGCCCTCAGCCTACAGGAGACTCAGAAGAACCTGCGCGATCAGCTGGAGAGTCCTCTGGCCATTCATTACAAGGGAATCACGATCACTCCGGGTGGCTTCCTGGCGGCAGAATCGGTTTACCGCAATCGCGCTCTCGGGGCGGACATCAATACGCCATTCAACAGCGTGAACATGCCCGGGGCCGCTGCCAATAACGTATCCGAATTTTTCGGCTCCGGTCGCCAGTCGCGAATCACCATGCTGGCGGAAGGCAAACTGAAAGACTACAAGATGAGCGGCTACTACGAGGCCGACTTTCTTTCAGCTGCCGTAACCTCGAACAACAACGAAAGCAATAGTTATGCGCTACGACAGCGGCAAGTCTGGGGACAAATCGCTTCTCCCGCCTGGAGTCTTACCGGTGGTCAGATGTGGAGCCTGGTGACGGAAACCAAGAAGGGCATGGAAAACCGGACTGAAGCTACACCGTTGACCATCGACCCACAGTATACCGTCGGCTTCAGTTGGGCCCGGCAGTACGGCGTCCGTTTGGTTCGGAATTTCAACAACCACTTTTGGCTCGGCGCATCGGTCGAAAATCCTCAAACCACATTCGCTGCCCGTAACAATGCTTCCAACTTCGCCTTGGGCAGCGCCGGCAACGCTGGCGGTCTTTACAATTCCGCTATCTCGACCTGCAGTACCAGTTCCACTGGCGTTACCACCTGCACCAACATTGCGAACTACTCTTTCAATGCGATGCCCGACTTCATCTTCAAAGCGGCAGCCGAGCCCGGATTCGGCCACTTTGAGGTCTACGGCATCCTCAGTCGCTTCCGCGACCGGGTGTACCCATGCGCAGAGTTACCCACCGGGGGCAACGGTAACTGCGGCACCAAAGCATCCGTATTGGGTGCCTACAATGACTCACAAACCTCCGGAGGGATCGGAGCCAATGGTCGGGTGACGATTGCCAAGAAGCTCGACATCGGCGCTCACTTCCTCACAGGTGAAGGCATTGGCCGCTATGGAACGGGTGGGTTGGCGGATTCGACCGTTAACCCGGATGGCACCCTCGGCCTCCTTCGCAGCTACCAGGGCCTGGCAACCGTTGAACTGCACTTGAAAAAGATCGATTGGTACATGAACGCCGGTGAAGAGTACGCCGGGAGACGTTGGTCGGTCGACCCGATCTCGGGCAAGCAGGTTGGCTATGGGCCGCCGAGTGTTTCCGTCTCGGGCTGCTATAGCGAAGGCTTGCCGACTGCGGGCACTGGCTTTGCCTTTGCCGGCGGTTGCAGCGTCGACACGCAGCGGCTGATCGAAGGCACGGTCGGTTTCTGGATCCGTCTGATGCAGGGCCCGCACGGAAGACTGCAGTTCGGTCCGCAGTATTCCTATCTGGTTCGGGATGCATGGACTGGAACCTACTCCGCCGCCAGTGGGACGTCGCCCGCTGTCTTCACCGCGCCGCACGGTATCGACAACATGATCTTCACTTCGTTCCGCTACTACTTGCCGTAAGACTCACGCTCTGGCACGCCCCGTTTTGGCTTGCTGGAATAAAAATCCCGCTCTCGAAGCAACTCCATATCGAGAGCGGGATTTTTCTTTTCTGGAAAGGTCGGCGCCGATCGGTGATTGCCGACCATCTGTTCGATAGTGAACCTCTAGTGAATCTCTATCAGATCCCCGTCGTTTCGTACGTCAGCATAGCGAGGCTCAAACGATAGTCGTAACCAGCGCCTACAAACGTGATCTCGGCTTGCGTTTCCTGCAATTGCGCCTGGCTCAATTCGACAATCGAACCTAACCCTAACTTGTACCTTGATTGCGCCAGGCTCAGAGCAAGCTTGGCCTGATCCAACAGTTGTTGTGTCACCGATAAACGCTGGTAGGCGGTGTTGACGTTGAGCCAGCTGGTTCTCACGTCACGGGAAATCAGGTCTTTCATGTCGCGTAGGCGCTCATCGGTTGCCTCGGCTCGATACCCTGCCTCCTTGGCACGCGCAAAATACTGAAAGCCGTTGAACAGAGGAATCTCCATGTTGGCGCCGGCGGCCGCATATGTATTGTTCAGAGCACTTGCATTCGGAGCCACGGCCGGGTTTCCAAAGGGAGTAAATCCCGCTGCCCCGATCGCCTCGATTGTCGGAAAAAGCAAATCTCGTTCCGCGCTCTGGAATTTCTTCGCCGACCGATACTGGAATTGCAGAGACAATATTTCGGGACGAAGCGAAAATGCTTCGGCGGTCAAGGCGTCAACATCTGGCGGGGGAGCTGTCACAGCACCTCCGTCCTCAACCAGCTTATAGTTCTGCTGCGTGGGGAACCCCAGCACCATCGAAAGCGTGGCCTGGGCGGCGTTCTCGTTATTCTCTGCATCCAGCAAAAGCAACTGCGCTTGCGCCAGGTTGACGCTGGCAAAACTGTAGTCCAGCTCCGACTTCAGCTTGTTTTTGTAGAGTGCGTTGACCTGGTCGGCCACCGTCTGCCGCTCTTTCACAGTCTGCTGCGCGACAGTCAGTACCGCCTCGGCTTGCAAGGCATTGTAGAAAGCCTTGTTGACTGCCAGAAGAATCTGCTGTTGCGTCGCCGCCGCGTTCTGGTTCTCCGCCTTTTCCGCATAACTCGCGCTCGAAATCAGGTTATACGTGCG
>DATJNC010000008.1:0-15659 GCA_035508395.1 Terriglobales bacterium
TAGAACGCAGTGAGCGCCGCAGTCGCCAGACCCACGAACCAGAGAATCTGCGAACCTTTGGGCGAGCTGTATGCCTGCCACAGGATTTCGTCTTTCGAGAAGAAACCGGCGAGGCCAGGTATGCCGGCGATCGCAACGGAGCCCACCCATGCGGCGCATATCCTGCTCGCCGGACATGGCGTGAATCACGGAGCCGGAGCAGAGGAAGAGGAGGGCCTTGAAGAACGCATGCGTAAACAGGTGGAAAACCGCAACCCAATACGCGCCCACACCGAGCGCGAGAAACATGTAACCGAGCTGGCTGACTGTGGAGTAAGCCAGCACTCGTTTGATATCGTTTTGCACCAGCGCGATGGTTGCCGCAAGGATCGCCGTGAATGCGCCGATTCCAGCTACGATACTGGCGGTATTCGGCGTCAACTCATAAAGAGCCGAAGAGCGCGCCACCATGTACACACCAGCCGTCACCATGGTAGCGGCATGAATCAGCGCTGAAACCGGCGTGGGGCCTTCCATGGCATCGGGCAGCCAGACGTAGAGCGGAAGCTGGGCCGACTTCCCTGTCGCCCCTACAAAAAGAAGAATGGCAGCGATGGTTAGGATGGGATCGCCGACGAGATAGTGTCCGCTGCGGAGAAGCGGGTTAATGTCGGTGAAGCGGAAGGAGCCGATATACCAGACCAAAGTCAGCGCACCGAGCACGAAGCCCGCATCGCCAATGCGGTTGACGATGAAAGCCTTGTTGGCCGCGTCGCTCGCCGACTTGCGATGGAAGTAGAAGCCGATGAGGAGATACGAGCAGAGGCCGACGCCCTCCCAGCCGACAAAAAGGAGAATGTAATTGTTCGCCAGGATCAGCGTGAGCATGGCAAACATAAACAGGTTCAGGTATCCGAAGAAGCGGTAATAGCCGCCTTCGTGCGCCATATAGCCGACAGAGTAAATGTGGATCAGCATGCCCACGCCGGTGACGAAGAGCAGCCAGATTGAAGAGAGAGGATCGAGCAGGAAACCGAAGTCAGCGTTGAACTGGGTGGTTGAGCCGTCTTGCTTGGTGAAGCTCAAGCCCGAATCGCCCGACCCAAGCCACGTGTAGAGAATCTTTTCGAAGGGCTGGCCAGTGCCGTGAGCGAAATGCGTGTATTCAACCACAGAGAAGCAGGCCCAGATGAAAGCGATGACAACCGTGCCGACACAAACCGCGCTGACGGCAGACTTCTGCAGCCGGCGTCCGAAGAAAAACATGAGCGCGGCGCCGAAGGCCGGGAAGAACGGAATGAGGTAGATGTGGTTTAGGAACATTGCTTCTCAGTCGTCGGTTTTAGTCCTTCGTCGTTCGTCCATCGTTCTTAGCCCTTCGTTATTCGCTGCTCGCTCTCCCCGACCGCAGATTCCTCGCACGTCCTCACCGCGCAGAGCGCGGCTACGGACGGCTCGGAATGACAAATCCAGACGATCGATGCGGCTCGGCTGAAGCCGAGCCCCTTCAAACCAGTCTCGCCCGAGCTCGCTCGAAACACGTGGCTCGTGGCTCGCTGGCTCCCCTACCACTTCAACAAATCAATCTCGTCGACATTGATCGTCTCTTTATTGCGGAAGAAGGCGATCAGAATGCCGAGGCCGACGGCGGCTTCGGCGGCGGCATCAACCACAATAAAGACAGCAAACACCTGTCCATGCAGGTTGCCCCACATGCGCGAAAAGGCGACCAGGTTGAGATTCACAGCGTTTAAGATCAGCTCGATCGACATGAGGATGATCACCACATTGCGGCGCGTAAGCACTCCGACCACGCCCAGGACAAAGAGCGCGGCGGCAACAACCAGATAGTGAATTGTGGTGATGGGAACCATCTTCCAGTTCTCAGTTCTCAGTTCTCAGTGAACATCCAGCAATAGCTCGCGCTTTCGCGTTCACCACGGTTCTCAACCTCACGAAAATCATGCGATGATCCGATGACCCGATCCCTAAATCTTTTTCTTCGTCATAATCACCGCTCCCAGGATCGCGACCAGCAGCAGCAGCGAGGCGATCTCGAAGGCGAAGGTGTATTGGCCCATGCGGCCGGCGTCTCCGTAGAGCGCGGCCGCAATTCCCTGCGTGTTTGCCGACTCGGGCAATGGCATCATGCGGTCGGGCAGCAAGGATTTGCCCTTGGCCAGCGCTCCCAGGAACAAGGCAAGCAATGCGCATGAGGCCAGCAGGCCGACTGGCCACATGCGGTTAAACTGCCGCTCCTTGGAAATGCGCTCGATGTTGACCAGCATGATGACGAACAGGAACAACACCATGATTCCGCCCGCATAGACGATGATCTGCACGCCAGCAACGAAGGGCGCGTAGAGCATCAGGTAGAGGCCGGCGACGGAAAGCAGGGTCAAAATCAACGCCAGCGCGGAGTGCACGGCGTTGCGACGCGTAATCATGAGCATGGCGCCAACGATCGCCGTTCCAGCGAGGAGATAAAAGAAAAACGGGGTTGCGACCGGAGCCGCTCCGGGATTCATCGCCTGATTTACGATCGCCGGATTCACGCGAGGATCACCCCCACGATGGCCGTTACGATCAGCACGCCAAGAGAGACTGGCAACATGACCTTCCATCCCACCGCCATCAGTTGATCGAAGCGATAACGTGGCCAAGTGGCGCGATACCAGATGAACAGGTACATGAAAATTGCGACCTTGAGCAGGAACCAGTAAACGTGGCCGAGGCCTACATCGAAACGGCCGGCGAGGTTGGCCGCATTCGCCCGTCCGGCAATCGCAATCACCAGCAGAAGCAACGCGACGAATCCGAGTACCGCCCCGAAAGCTGCCAAACCAATCCGCTGAATTCTGAAGTAGAGGTGCGTCGGCATGCGGGCCGCGCCGAAGGTGGTAAGAGCAGCAAGGCCCGCGAAGGTAAGAGCGGGAAAAAGCGAGAAGAGGAAGTCCCAGCCCGGCCCCTGCAGCAGATTCGGAAATGGCCGCATCCAGCCACCCATCCAGAGGGTGACGGCGATTGAAGAGACGGCCATCATGGCGGCGTACTCGGCGAGCATGAAGAACGACCAGCGCAGCCCGCTATATTCGGTGTGGAAACCGGCTGTCAGTTCCGACTCGGCTTCGGGCAAGTCGAAAGGAGCGCGATTGGTTTCGGCAACCATCGCGATGGCAAAAACCACGAAAGCGAGCAGGCCGAGGGGAAAGAACTTGAACAGGAACCACACGCGCTGCTCGTACTGGGCCTCGACGATTCCGATCATACTTAGCGTGCCAGTGCCTTTGGTGTTGAAGCTGGTCATCAGAATCGCCGAAACCACAGCCATGCCCATGGCCACTTCGTAGGAAACCAACTGAGCGCTGGAACGTAACGCACCCATCAGCGGATAGTGCGAATTCGAGGCCCAACCGGCAGTAACGATGGCCAAGGCTCCCAGAGAAGAGACTCCAAGCATGAACAGGATGCCGATATTCATGTCGGTCACGGCCTGCGAGGGGCCAAATGGAATCACGCTGTAAACGGTAAATGCAGCGACCAGGCCGATGACGGGCGCGACCCAGAAAGCAAACTTATCGGCTCCCGCCGGAATGATGTCTTCTTTCAGCAGGAGCTTGAGGCCGTCGGCGAAGGGTTGAAGCAGACCGTGAGGGCCGACGCGCATGGGACCGAGGCGAATCTGGAAGTGCGCGAGCAGCTTGCGTTCGATCCAGTTCATGCAAAGCACCGCACCCGAAACCCCGGCAAAAATAATCAGGACGTAGATCAGCGCCCAAAGCTGGTTACCGGCGTTGCCTGGGGGCACCGTGCTGCCCAAATAGGACATGAACTGGTTGAGCATCAGCGATCCACCTCGCCAAGCACGATGTCGATGGTACCAATCACGGCGACGACATCAGCCACGAGCATTCCGCGCACCATCAAGTCGAGCGCTTGCAGGTTGACAAACGATGGCGGCCGGACGCGGACACGATAAGGCTGGGTGGAACCATCGCTGACGATGAAGTATCCGAGCTCGCCCTTGGGTGCCTCGATCGAGTGATAAATTTCGCCCACTGGCGGCTTGATCACCTTCGGCACCTTGGCCATGATCGGGCCTTCAGGGATGCCATTCACCGCCTGCTCGATGATGCGCAGCGACTGGCGCATCTCGAGCATGCGCACGATGTACCGGTCAAAGGTGTCTCCGTTTTCGCCGGTGGGGATCTCGAAATCAAAGTCGGAGTAATTCGCGTAGGGCTGGGCTTTGCGGAGGTCCCATTTCACCCCGCTGGCGCGCAGCACCGGACCGGTGACGCCGAGGGCGATGCAGTCTTCGCCGGAGATGACGCCGACGTTTTTCGTGCGCTCGATCCAGATGCGGTTGCCGGTCAGCAGAGCTTCGTAGTCGTCGATCTTCGACGGAACAAAGGTCAGGAAGTTCTTAACGTCTTTTTCGAAGCCGGGATATGTTTCGTATTGCAAGCCGCCAATGCGAAAGGCGTGGGTGGTAAGGCGCGCGCCGCAATATTTTTCGAAGATCTTGAGAATCTCTTCGCGATCGCGGAAGGTGTAAAAGAGCGGCGTCATGGCGCCGATATCGAGCGCGTGCGTGCCCAGCCAGAGCAGGTGGCTGGAAATACGATTCAGCTCTGTGAGGATGACGCGGATGTAGTTGGCTCGGGGCGGCGCTTCCACATTCAACAGCTTTTCGACTGCCTGACAATAGCCGAGCCCATTCGAGATGGCGGCGACGTAATCCATGCGATCGACGTAGGGATTGAACATCGTGTAGGTGCGATTCTCGGCAATCTTCTCGACCCCGCGGTGCAGGTAGCCAATCACGCACTCGGTACCGAGAACTTTTTCGCCATCGAGCTTCAGGATGACGCGCAGCACGCCATGGGTCGCGGGGTGTTGCGGACCCATATTGAGGATGAGTTCATTGGAATCGAGATAAGGCTTCTCGGGCGTATCGAGATCAAGATGCGAAGCGATGACGTGAGAACGGGTCGAAACGGCATTCGGGAGCGTCCCGTCAGACCTTCTCGCGTCTGTCGTTTTCGCATCGGTCATTCTTGCGTCCGTCACTGGCCGCTCTCGATTCCCAGGTTGATCCGTACCCACTTTTTATCCTGCTGCAGGATGTCGTAATCCTTGCGCAGCGGATAGCCTTCCCAGCCATCGGGCAGAAGAATGCGCTTCATGTCGGGATGGCCGTCAAACCTGATGCCGAACATGTCGAAGACCTCGCGCTCCAGCCAGTTGGCCGTTGGCCAGATGGAAACGACGGAGGCGATGGATTCGCCGTCTTTCATTTGGGTCTTGACCCGGATGCGCTCGTTGCGGGGAAAGGAATACAGAACCCAGACGAGGTCGAATTGCTTTTCGCGCTTGGGATAGTGGACGGCGGTGAGGTCGACGCAGTAGTCGAATTCGTCGTCGCTGTTGAGCAGGCGAAGGAGATCGGGGATCAGCGAGCGATCGACGTTGAAGTAATTCTGGCCCAGATAGGTTAGCGCTTCAAGGCCAGAGCCGTAGCGCTTCTTGTACTTCTCGACCATCGGCGAAGACCAGGGCGTGGGCACAGGGCCGGCAGGCTTCGCGGGAGCGGCGGGCTTGGTGGGAGTTGCGGCCGCGGCGGCTGCCTTGGGAGGAGTTCCCGCTGCGGCGTCGGGCTTGGGCGCTGGGGGGGCCGCTGACGCAGATGCCGCAGCTGGTTTGGTCGCTGGTGTTACGGGGGTTGGATCGGCTTTAGCTTGAGCTTCCGCGGGATTGGGCGTCGTTTTTTCCGTCGTGGCCTTATCGTCGCCTTTGGGAGGCGGGGATGGGGCAGGATTCTTGACGTCCTCGGCCATGCTAGGGTCTGTCGGACAAAGCCGCTTTCAGGAGACATCCCTTCTAACAGCTTGACCGGTACCAGTCAACGACAAGTGCTCACGAGCGGCAGTGACGAGGATCACAAAGACACCGTTCTCGGTTCCCAGTTCTCAGTTCTCAGAAAAAACCGCTCTGCTATGCCCCTCCAGCATACTTCTCCAACGGTCCCTGGGTTCCTCAACGCGACCGAACCTGGTAAGTCTCGACCAGGTCGCGAATGCGGATCGCATCGGTTTTGCGGTGACCGTGGCTGGTGATGGGATCTGTTCCTCCAGTGGACTCAATGACGATGTCGGACCAGACCATGCCGGTAGAAATCTTCACGGAAGCGACCTGGGAAATCGAGATACTCTCCTCGCTATTGCCAAAAAGCCGCCGCTTGACCCGGCTGACACGAAGAGGGCTGACGACGATGCGGGTTGGAAACCAGAAATTTCCTCTGGTCCAGCGGCTGGCAGTGAAGACTTCTTCGCCAGGCGTCGGGAGTTGTGGGGTGGGGATTGCCGGCGATGGATCTACACCCATTCCAAAGCGCCTTTTTTCCAGACCCAGATGTAGCCGACAATCAGGATTCCGAGGAAGATCAGCATTTCCACAAAGCCGAACGTCCCCAGCGCCTTGAACTTCACCGCCCACGGGAAAAGGAAGATTGTCTCCAGATCAAAGACCACGAAGAGCATGGCGATGATGTAGTAGCGAACCGTATAGCGCCCGCGCGCGTTGTCGTAAGGATCGATGCCACACTCATAGGGCATCAGTTTCGCCCGGCTCGGATTCTGCGTGCGGACGATGCGCGCAACGAGCAGCGTCACCGGCATTAGAATTCCAACCACAGCGATGAAAAGGAAGGGAGCAACGTAGTTCTGCGGCATGAAACCTCAATGAATCGGAATCAAGACGAATAGTATCGCTGAATCGTGCTCACTTCAACTTCAGATTGGCGGTGTCAGGTGTTAGGTCTTAGGAGGACGACGTAGGCGGTTGGCATCGGCATTTTGTGTTGGAAACTTCATCGAGGGGGGCCTGAATTTCGAGTTCCTGAGACCTGACACCTGCGCCCCGAGACCTGAGATCAGGATGCCGGGTCGAGAATCAGGACTCCCCTTCCCTTCCCGTCGGTGTTGCCCGATTTTACTTTGATGGGGCCGTGCGGACCATTCACGGTTTCGCCATCGCGGATGGGATGGCGAGAGACGAGCAACGATAACGCCGCTTGAAACAGATAGTCGACCATTAGCGGCGCGGCGTCGGGCTGCTCGCGGAGAACGAGTTCGTGCGCGTCGAATTGCCGCATGCCGTGAGTCGCTAGCGAGTGCGAGTCCGGGTCCCAGCGGACGGCGGTCCACAGCGAGAGCGGATAAAACCCGGTAGAGAGCATCTCTCGCGCGGTGGCGATGAAGGTTTTGGCTTGATTGAGCGCGGGTCCGTTCAGCCAGCACACCGCAATCGAGTCGGTAATGGCAAGCAGGGTGGCGATGGCGCGGGTCACATCACAGGTTAGCGTCAGGAGGCCATGGGTCGAGCGCAAACCGATCACTTCGAGATAAGAGACGTGGCGGGCGAGCGCGGTAAGGGCGGTGGGCCAATGCAGTGTGGAATTGACCACCGGTTCGGTGATCGCATCGGGAACGGGCGAGTGGTGAAATTCCAGCCAGAACTCTGAACGTCCGGCGCGGAAGCAGGCGCGATGCGGCTCATGGCAGGTTTTTTCGAGCGAAATCGATGGCCAGTTGTCGTGAAACTCAGTAAAGAAATCTGCCAGGCGCAGCGGGCGATGGCTGGAGAGGTAGATAACGGCGGTGGGCTTCGCCGGTGCACTGTTTGATTCACGCTGGGGCTCAGCAGACATGATTCCTGGTTCTTTTATCGGCGGCAGCGGCACGGGAGTTGAATGCGGCAAAGACCTGCGGGTCAATCAAATCGGGTCGGCAGTTTGTGTTTTGCGGGTGGTTTGTTCGCGCGCGTGTTAATTCCGCTGTGGGCTGGATGTTTATAATCGAGGGTCGCCCGCACAGGCGTAGGTTGAGACCTTCGAATTCAAGGACAGAAATTGGCACTCGACGAAAACATTTATGAAATCCGGCGCGACAAGCTGAAAAAGATTGAGGCGCTGGGACAGCCCGCATATCCGCGAAAATACAATTTCAGTCATACGATTCCGCAGATTTTGACTGAATACGGCGGGCAGACCGCGGAAGAGCTGGACAATCCGCGCGTGAACGTGCGAGTGGCGGGCCGCATCATGGCAATTCGGCTGATGGGGAAGGCCGGTTTCGCGCACCTGCAGCAGGATGGCGAGCGGCTGCAGATCTACGTGAAAAAAGACGCA
Source organism: Terriglobales bacterium (assembly GCA_035508395.1). GTDB lineage: Bacteria > Acidobacteriota > Terriglobia > Terriglobales > Acidobacteriaceae > Acidiflorens. The sequence continues at coordinate 8,171 of DATJNC010000008.1, forward strand.
GTGGGCGAGGCGGGATTCGAGCTATGGAAGCTACTCGACCTGGGCGATCACATCGGCGTCCGTGGTTATTTGTTTCGCACCAAGACGGGCGAGTTGAGCATTCACGTAGAAGAGCTGACGTTTTTGTCAAAAGACCTGCTGCCGCTGCCTGAGAAGTGGCATGGCTTGCAGGATGTAGAACTCCGCTATCGCCAGCGCTACGTCGATCTGGTGATGAATCCCGAAGTGCGCGAGGTTTTCTTGAAACGCAGCAAGCTGGTGCAATCGCTGCGGCGATATTTCGATGCGCATGGATTTGTGGAAGTCGAGACGCCGATGATGCATCCGATTGCCGGTGGCGCGGTGGCGAAGCCGTTCAAAACGCATCACAACACGCTGGACATGGATTTGTTCCTGCGCATCGCACCCGAACTGTATCTGAAGCGGTTGACGGTAGGCGGCTTCGATCGCGTGTACGAGATCAACCGCAATTTCCGAAACGAAGGCATAGGGTGGAGGTGGAATCCCGAGTTCACCATGCTTGAGGCATATCAGGCCTACACCGATTACCTCGGCATCATGGATACGACACAGGGGTCGATCGAGCAGGCAGTAAGGGATGTAACAGGCGCCACGATAACGAAATGGGGCGAGGACGAGATCGACTGGTCGCACGGTAATTGGCGGCGCATGACCATGCGCGAAGCGATTGCAAAGTTCTGGCCGGCAAAGGCTGGAGCGGCTCCGACGCGTGAAGACTTCGCGACCCATGATTCGGTAAAGGCACTGGTTATGCGAGTGCGGCAGGCAGGAATGGATATCGCTTATGACTCCGCCGAACCGGTGGGAAAAACCGTTGCCGGGTTATTCGAAATAATCGCAGAGGAACACCTGACGCAGCCGACGATCATTTATGAGTTTCCGACGGCGGTTTCTCCGCTGTCGAAACAGAAGCCGGATGAGCCTGACTGGACCGAGCGCTTCGAAATGTTTGCCGGCAAGATGGAGATTGCCAACGGCTTCAGCGAACTGAACGATCCCGAAGATCAGCGCCGCCGCTTCGAAGGACAGTTAAAGGAGCGCGAGCGCGGAGATGAAGAAGCGCATCAGATGGACGAGGACTACATTCGGGCTCTTTCTTACGGCATGCCGCCAGCGGGAGGCGTGGGCGTTGGCATCGACCGTCTGGCGATGCTGTTCACCAACTCGCATACGATCCGGGATGTGATTCTGTTTCCGCAGCTAAGGCCGGAGAAGGCATCCACAACAGACGGCGCAGAGAGCAAGTAGCTCCAAGCTCTCAGCTGCAGCCTTAGCTCTTAGCGTCCAGGGCTTACGGCTTGCACCTAAACAATCACTTTCACCGTTGATGCCATCCGCCGCATCCTGAGAGCAGGTGCAGTCGATCAAGCAGCGCTACCGTAGCGCCACTTCAACGCGTCGACTCAGCAAGCCACTTCTGCTGGGGCGACGGACGCTGGGTCGGTAGCGCTTTGCTTCTGGAATCGCGCGGTCGTTGGATCGCAGGATTTCGGGAAAGTTGAGAACCCCCTGAGTCCTAGTTCGCGGAACCGCTCTTCTTCGGCGCGTTCTTTGTGCCCTTCTGCGGGCCAAAGTTTTTCGCCAGATACGCCAGGATCCCATCCCGGTCGGCATCGGGAATCACGGCGCCGAGCCCTTCCATCTTCTCGAGCTTCTGCGACCACTCGTCACGAGTGAGGTGCTGCTCGGTGATGCGGTCGGTGGTATGGCATTGCGTGCACTCGGCCTTGACCTTTGCCTGCATGGGGCCGGTCGGAAGCGGCTTTCCCGGCGAGCTGGGCGCCTGCGCGGCGGCGGGGATAAAAACAGATCCGCTCAAAAGAGCGGTTGCAAAGATTTTCTGAAGCAAAGGATTCTCCGGAAAGGGGAATGAAGTCATCTTGATGAGTGCTCGCCCTATCGTAACGAATGTAGCGACGGGCTGTCAGGTATGGCGTCAAGTATCAGAGTGGAAAAAATCGTCGCAGGCCGCGCGCTGAGAATGCCTTGCGACGGTCAAAGAGAGTTGGATCGGGTAGGGATTTTTCGACTGCGCCCGCGCATCGCTTTGCGATGGGCTGGCTTCGCTCAGGATGACATCGAGGAAAACGCGACCCGGCTACCGACATTCATCGCTGGTCGACCAAGCGGATGGTCTCAAGGATGGTATTCCCCACAATTTCCAGGCTCTTGGGACTGAGCTTGTCCATTGTGTCCTGCGGCGTGTGGTGAAAAACGTCGTTGTAACCGTAGGGTACGCCGATGACATCCGCGCAGGGAACACCGCGCTTCACGAAGGGAATGTGATCGTCTTCCTCCCCCCCTTGCAGAGCATAGAAGTGCGACTGGTAGCCACCCCGTTCAGCAGCGGTATAGATCAAATCCAGCAACCACGGGGTTGAGTTCGTATCGCGCAGGATGTTGACGTCTTCGCCGGCAATCATGTCCATGACGAAAAGCGCTTTGATCTTTTTCAGCGTGCCATCTTTCTCCCACTTTTCGGCAAGGTGCCGCGTGCCGTAGACACTATCGGTGTCAGACCACTGGCGCACTGCTTCTTCGGCATCGGTCCAGACGAGCCAGACGCTGTAACCGTCGCGCGGTTTGCCGCGAAATTGATTGGCATACTCGAGCAGAATCGCCGTCGATGAGCCCCCATCGTTGGCGCCGACGTATCCCGTATTGCGAAGAGGATAGTTGGTGTCGTAATGGCCAAGGACAACGATGATCCCATCTTTCTTGCCGGGGAACTTGGCGATGATGTTGCGAACAGGGAACTTCCCTTCCACGGTATCGGCGATGAAAGAATCCTCTTCGACCTGATCGCCCTTGAGGTGGTTGAGAATGTAGGTCTCGAGCTTCTTATGGTTTTCGCTGCCGATGTAGCGGGGGCCAAAGGCCGTGACCTCGCGCGTGTATTGGAAGGCGCGCTGGGCATCAATTTGCGGCAGCGGGGTGGAGTCGGATGGCGGGGTTGGTGGGGCTGGCGGTGGTGCGGCTTCGGATTTCTCGACGGCCGCAGCGGCTGCGCCCGATGGAGTGACCTCGGATGCGGTCGTCCCCTTGCTGCAGGCCGTAGCGCCTAACGCGATCGTCAGTATCAGGAATACGGAAATTCTTAACCACGGAGGACACGGCGTAACCCGGAGAAAGGCTTCTTGCCTTCGTGCATTCAATGTAACGGTCGCTCGCATAATCGCTATAAGACGCATTCGTGATCCGCCACTTATTCCGTGGTAGTTGGTTCTATGTTTTCTCCGCGCGCTTTCTTCTCTGATCGGGATGAGCGAACCAAGCGATTCCGATACTTAAGACGTAAAGCCCCAACATGGGGGCAGCGAAGATGCACATGTTCACGATGTCGGGTGTAGGCGTGATGATCGCAGCCACAATGAAAATGCCGAGAATCGAATAACGGATATTGCGCCACATCCAGCCGGCGCTGACGATGCCCATCAGGGCGAGGAAAAAGACCAGGATGGGCATTTCGAAGATCACGCCCATGCCGACGATGAGCGTCACGAACAGCGAGGTGTATTCCTCAATGGTGATCATCGGCTGAAACTGCTTGCCGAAGTCAATAAGAAACTCGAGCGCCTTGGGAAGAATGACCTTGTAGCCGAAATAGCCTCCCGCCAGAAACAGGGTCACGCTGGAGAGCATGAAGGGAAAAACATAACGCTTTTCGTTCTTGTACAGGCCGGGCGCGATGAACAGCCATAGCTGATAGAGCACGAATGGCGAGGCCACAAACAATCCCGCCACTCCCGCGACTTTCAGATAGAGATTGAATGGGTCAACAGGATGCTGATAGACGAGCATCCCGGGCTGGTGGTTATCGTGCAGCACTTTGATGATCGGCGCCTGCATGATGGCCACCAGGCGCGGGGCGGCGAACCAGCAGCCGAAAAAGCAGATCACCACTGCGATCATCGAAGAAACAATTCTCTTGCGAAGCTCCTCCAGATGCTCCAGGAAGCCCATGGTCACCATGGGTTCTTTCGACGTTTGATCAAGGATGGGTGAGGTCGCCGCTTCAGGCATCTGGCGCAACTTTCGATGGAGAGGAAGATGGCGCAATCTCTACGGCGTGCCCGGGTGCGCTGGCGGCATGCTCGGCCGATGTCGCGTCCGCAGATTTACCCTCGGCGGCTCGCGCTTCGGCGGCCTCGTCAGCAGCCTTGATCTGCTCGGCGGGCGGAGGATTCAAAATACGGCTGGCGAGCGATCCCAAAGGCGGTGGTTGCAGGGGCTGCAGAAAATTCGGCTTCGTGTCACGCTCCAGGGCATTCATTTCGGACTCGATTTGCGAACGGAATTCGTTCGAGGCGCGACGAAACTCATTCATGATGCGCCCGATCTGGCGGCCAATCTCCGGCAGTTTTTTCGGGCCGAAAAGAATCAGGGCCAGAAAAAACAGGAAGATCATCTCACCCGAGAAGCCGAAATTCATACCGCTATCATAATGCGGGATCGCAACCAGGGGCTACTCAGAGTTGTTAGAAGAATGAAAAAAGGCGCACTCAACAGAGCGCGCCTGGATGCTTAAACCTGGAAGTTCAAACCTGGAAGGCTAGTGGCCGCCAAAGGTGTAACCGATCGAAGCACCGACGCGGGTCGCATAATTGGAGGCGAAGTCGTAGTTGTTTTTGATCAGATAGACGCGCGCCTCGGGGCGAATAAACCAGCCGCCGCGTGGGTAGAACCTGAGCCCGGCGCCAAAATCGCCATCGAAGTGGTTGATGGATTGATAATTGGAGCAGGTGTAGATTCCGCAAAATGTACCTGTGTAATAGCGGTTGCTGAGTGCTCCGATACCGCCGACCAGCTCAAGGTAGGTGTGGGTGGCAATCTTCGGTGCGTAGACCGCATTCACGTTCCAGAATATGGGGCGATAGTTGAAGCCCTGGCCGTTGTAATTTTGGCCCTGCGATGCTCTCCAGAAAATTTCTGCGCCAATGCCGATGTGGTGAAAGGCCTGCACATCGCCGCTGATTCCCGGATACGCGCCTCCCGACATGGTGACGGGTTGGTGATCCGTGCCGTTTGCATTACTGATTCCGGGCGCCACAATCGTGCTGACGCCGAAGGCAACATCGACTTTCTGGGCCTGCGCAAAGTTGGAGAACGCCGTAAGTGCGACACAGGCAAAGGTCAACAGAAAGGCAACACGCAGTATCTGTTTCAATCGAAAACCTCCGCGAAAAATTTTTTGATGGCTCTGGCATTAGATGCAGACTAAGCCAAAAGGGGCTGCCATAAGGACCCAGTTTACAGGAATTTACAGTGGACGAAGGATCCCTCACCTCGGGATCTCGATGATTTTAAACACGCCCGCCACATCTTTGTTGCGGCCCGAGTTGACATCTCTGGTGCGGAGCCCAAGTTCAAAGCGCGCCGGCCTCCTTCAATAAGCTAACAGAATTCGCAGGTCGCGCAGGTTATTGCCAGTCGGCCCGGTAACAACAGAATCGCCAAGAGCATCGAGAAAAGGAAATGCATTAAATCTACCCAGCGCCTGACCAACAACCTCTTTGCCGCCCCCACGGCCCCGTGTGCTGCCGTCCACGACCGCTCCCGCAGCCGGGCTGTTGCCGTCGATGCCGTCGGTGCCCGCGCTAAGAACGGTGACGTCTTCCCCTGCGATGCGATCTGCGCAGGCCAGCGCGAACTGCTGGTTTCGTCCTCCAATACCGGCGTCGCGGACTGAAACCGTTACCTCGCCTCCCGAAACAAGACACACCCGTGAGACTTTGCTGCGTAGCTCGCGCAGGCGGCCGAGAAGATATTCGGCGGCGCGCTCGTAGTCCCAGTCATCGCACGAGCAATCGACTTCAACAGCGAAACCGGCGCGCGTTGCGGCAATGGCAGCCTCCTCGACCGCAACTTTGTTCGACAGAATTGTCCACCAACGGGCATGAACGAAAGCGGCGTCATCAGATTTAGGAGTTTCATCGAGGGCGTGCCGCCGAAAAAGACCGGCAACCGAGGCTGGAAAGTGCTCGAGCAGGTCGTAGCGCGCGGCAATTCGCTCGCAATCATGAACCGACGTCGAATCGGGCATGGTCGGTCCCGACGCAAGCGCGTCGGGCATCGAATCGGGCACGTCGGAAATCAGAATAGAAACTTGCCGCGCTGGGTAAGCAGCTTGCGCCAGCCTTCCTCCTTTGACCGCCGAAAGATGTTTGCGAATCGCATTGATTTCCGCGATCGGCGCGCCCGAATAAACCAGCGTTTGGTAGGTCGAAATCAGATCGGCGAGTAAGATTTCAGAATCGATCGGCTTTTCAACTATGGACGACCCGCCGCCGGAAATCAGGAAGATGGCCAGTGAATTTGCATCGAGGGAGTCGAGCGATTTCAGAATGGCTTCCGCTGCTTGAATGGATTCGGCGGTAGGCGTGGGATGGCCGCCGCGAAAATAGCGCATTCCGCGCACCTGGCTCTCCGGCTCAATAGACGAGGCCACAATGCCTTCCAGTCGCGCTCCGACTTGGGCTTCCAAAGCCGCGGCCATGGTTTGAGCCGCCTTGCCGATGGAAACGACGAATACCCGGTTGTGAGCGTCGAGATCATAAAGGTCTTCGCAGATTCGCAGGATGCCTCGCTCGCAATGCACGTGGCGGGAAAACGCGTTCTCGATCGAGGCGTTCTTGAGTGCCGCGGTGAAAATGTCGCGCGCCGTTTGCCGCATCCGGAGGAACTGCTCTTCGCGCGCGGGGGTAATCTCGGACATGCGGGGATTATAGAGAAGTGGCTCGTGGTCAGTGGTCACTGGCCCAACAGCTCTTTAGCCAGTCTTCGATCGCCATGCGCATTTCTTTCAGGCGGCCTTCGAAGAAGTGATCGCCGGCTTCGATTCGCACAAGCTTTTTCGGCTCGGCAAACGTGCCGACAAGCGCCTCGAGTTTTCCCGGGGGCGCAAACTGATCTCGCGACCCACTGACAAAGAGCTTCGGCTTGGTCGACATGCGGAGAAAATCGAAATCGTAGACCCGATCCTCCACTGGCACGGCCGGCAGTCCCAGAGCAATGAGGGCGCGGACTCGATCGTCGGAGAAGGCTGCGCGGAGTCCGACAGCCGCTCCGAAAGAAAAGCCTGCAAATATGATCGGCAGCGGGCATTCGCGTTCGAGCCAATCGAGTCCGGCACGCACGTCATCGACCTCGCCCAGACCTGCCGCATGCTCGCCTTCGCTGAGCCCGGTTCCGCGAAAATTGAAGCGCAGGACCGGAAATCCAAAACTGTTCAGTGCCTTCATGGCGCGAAAAACAACCTTGTTGTGCAGAGTTCCGCCATAAAGCGGATGCGGATGGCAGACGATGGCGGCGTGGGTTGCCGTCGAGGAACCGGCGTTAAGCAGAGCTTCCAGGCGCCCGGCGGGGCCATCGATAAAGAACGAACGGATGGTGGAGTTATGGGAGAGCAAGAGCGCGTGGTTCGTGATTAGTTGTTAGTCGTTCGTCAGGCCCCGGCCGTTCTTTCGTT
>DATJNC010000009.1:0-3083 GCA_035508395.1 Terriglobales bacterium
TTAGACACCGGGCGATCGTTGCGGGTTGCGGAAAACAGGAATCGGATGTACCAGCGCCCAAAATAAGCTACTAGCTACCAGCTACTAGCAAAAACTGCAGCGGCGGGTCGGAAGAACTGGTTGCTAGAAGCTGGTGGCCAGCAGCTAGGAGCGAACACCCATGCGCGTCATCGCCGGTAAATATCGAAGCCGTCCTCTGCGCTCGCTTCGCGGCATGGATATCCGTCCCACCTCCGACCGCCTCCGCGAAACTCTCTTCGACGTGCTTTGCGCCGGCAATCCCGACGCTCTCGCCGGAACCACCTGGCTCGATCTCTACGCCGGCACCGGTGCTGTCGGCATCGAAGCTCTCAGCCGCGGCGCGGCAAAAGTCTATTTCGCCGAGTCGTCGAAATCCGCCGCCGATCTCATCGCAACCAATCTCAAATCCCTCGTCATCACCACCGGCTTCGAAATCGTACGCACCGAAGTATCCAAGGCACTCTGGCAATGGGAGGCCGCGTCGCAGGTCGCCGCCAAAATTTTTCCGCCGCGCCCCGACTTCGTTTTCCTCGATCCCCCCTACCGCCTGAAAGACGAATACTCTCAGACGCTCGCCGCCCTCGCCGCCTCTCCGCTGCTGCACGCAAACACCATAGTCATCGCCGAACACGAGAAGCGCTTCGACCCGGCCGCCCAATTCGGCCAACTCCTCCGCTACCGCAAACTTGTCCAATCAGACGCAGCACTGAGTTTCTACCGCATCGTTCCCTAACCCGTCCTACCCGAATCTCCTCCTCGAAATCCGGCTCCGCCCGATTGGTTCGCCTCCCAATTGCCCTCATATTGCCCAATGCTCTCGAAGAAACCATCCGGGCCCGAGCCCCCCGCGGACGAGCCCGTAGCCATCACCACCCGCGCCGAAAAAAAGCAGGTGGAAGAGCGCGTCGCCATCGGTGCCCACGTTGTCTATGAAACCATCCGCCGTGAAGGAGAAGAGGAACTCCGCCGCACCGCCGCCGCCCTTGCCTGGTCCGCCTTCGCTGCCGGCCTCTCCATGGGTTTTTCGTTTATTGCCGAGGCGCTGCTCGCATCCCGTCTTCCCGATCAGCCCTGGCGTCTTCTCATCTCCCGCGCCGGCTATTCCGTCGGATTCCTCGTCGTCATCCTCGGCCGCCAGCAGCTCTTCACCGAAAACACGCTCACCGTCGTACTGCCTTTGCTCGCCCGCAAAGATCTTGCCACTTTCCTCCGCATGCTGCGCCTCTGGGCGATCGTCCTCACCGCAAACTTGCTCGGCACTTATCTCTTCGCCCTCGCCCTCGCCAAAACCGCAATCTTCGATCCGCACACCCGCCAATGCCTCGCCGAGATCGGCCTCAGCCACTACGGAGCCACTTTCGGCACCGTCACCGTCCGCGCCATCTTCGCCGGATGGCTCATCGCGCTCATGGTCTGGCTTCTCCCCGGCGCCGAGTCCGCCCGCGTCAGCATTATCATCATCATCACCTACCTCGTCGGCATCGGCGGCTTCAATCACGTCATCGCCGGCTCAACCACCATGTTCTTTCTTGTCGCCACCAGGTCTCTCTCCTGGTCCAGCTACCTCGCCCATTTCCTCGTCCCCACTCTGCTCGGCAACGTCATCGGAGGCGTCTCGCTCGTCGCCGCTATCGGCCATGCCCAGGTCGTCGGCGGAAAAAATCCGTAAACGTTCGCCATCGACAGACGGAAAGCGGCAACGCCGCTCGACTCCATCAGCGCCGTTGCCTGTTCACGTGGATGAGGAGTACGACGACATAATCGCTGCCCTTGTGGAAACTTCGCATCCTGAGCGCTATCGCAATCCTTGTGCTGTATACGATGTCTCGTGCGGCAAAAGCGGTATCTGCCGAATTGTCCCAGTAGCCTCATCTTGGAGTTCCCATTCGCCCTGGCAGGCAAGCGCTCTGTCCGAGCGTGGTCAAATGAGTGCGAATTCCAATACTCAAAATCCTCGAAAGGCGAACAGAAAGCGGAAAGTTGCGCAATTGTGATTTGCGCAAGCCGACCTGGCGACGGCCCCACATAGATTCCACCCTCGAATTCCTCCACTTCAAATTTCTTGCGACCCACGAGGCCGAACCATGATCAGACTCAATTGCAGTCACCCCCAATCAGGGTAAGTCCCAGGACAACTTCAGAGGGAGCGCGTTATGTCCCAAAGCAACAGTCCGCCGCAGTTCATCACAGAAATTGATGGACCGGAATACATTGAGGATCATCGGCGACACGAGGGGGGGGCGAGTGAGACGGCAGCGGTCCGACATTCCACTCTCAAGGTTGGTCCGGTTACTGTGTTCTATCGAGAGGCCGGTCTCGAGGCTAATCCGGTGCTCTTGTTGTTGCATGGCTTCGCCAACTCATCGCACTACTTTCGGCACCTGATGCCGCTTCTCGCCAACCGCTTTCACCTGATTGCTCCCGACCTGCCTTCCTTTGGCTTTACCACTGTCGACGGAGAAAATTATCGCTACACCTTCGCTCAACTGACCGAAACCATCCGAGCCTTCGTTGATGCCATTCGATTACGGCGTTTCGCGATGTACGTCTTCGATTATGGCGCGCCCATCGGATTCAATCTTGCAGTCGCCGATCCAAGCCGCATTACTGCGATCATCTCCCAGAACGGCAACGCCTACGAAGAGGGATTGGGTGAAGGTCCGTGGGCTCCGTTGCGCGCCTATTGGAAGCAGCCCTCGGCGGCCATTCGTGACCAGATCAAACAACGCATGTCGCTCGACGGTGTTCGCGAGGCATACTTCCATGGGGTTCCCGATACCTCGAAGATCGAACCCGAAGCGTATTGGCTCGATACTGCACTCCTCGCACGACCGGGCATGATGGACCTGCAAGTTGATCTCAAGCTGGATTACAAAGCCAACGTCGAACGCTATCCCTTATACCAGCAGTATCTCCGTGCGCATCAGCCCCCGTTGCTCGCCATCTGGGGAAAAAATGACAGCTTCTTTGTTCCGCCGGGCGCGGAAGCATTTCAGCGAGACGTGCCCAACGCGGTCGTGAAATTCCTGGACACCGGGCACTTTGCTCTTGAAACCAACCTT
>DATJNC010000010.1:0-17934 GCA_035508395.1 Terriglobales bacterium
TGCATGCTGTCGTTTGCGAAAGCGCGACTGGCCCCGATCGAAAACCCAAAGACATTCGAAGACTGGGTTTCGAATCAGTTCGGAGAACGGTTGTTCCGCATCTTTTTCAAAACGTACACGGAAAAAGTGTGGGGGATGAGCTGCCGCGAAATCTCGGCCGACTGGGCGGCGCAAAGAATCAAGGGACTGTCTCTCGGCTCGGCGATCAAACACGCGCTCTTGCCGAAAAGGAAGACGAAAGACCGCACGCAAGTCGTCAAAACCCTGATCGATACATTCCGCTATCCGCGCAAGGGACCGGGCATGATGTGGGAAACCTGCGCGGAAAAAGTGCGCGGCCTCGGCGGCGAAGTCATTCTCGACCGCAAGGTTGTGGGATGCCGACATGACTCGGCGACAAACCTATGGACCGTGACAGCACGCTCCTCGACCGGAAAAACCGAAGAATATCGTGGTGAGCATTTGGTCTCGTCAATGCCGATTCGCGAACTGATCGCGCAGATCGAGCCGCGACTTCCTGAGCCCGCGCTGGACGCGGCACGGTCGCTGCGCTATCGCGACTTTTTGACGGTGGGGCTGATTGTGAATGATCGCGGCCGTTTCACCGACAACTGGATATACATTCACGATCCGGGCGTGCAGGTTGGGCGGGTACAGAATTACAAATCTTGGTCGCCGGAGATGGTTCCCGACGCGGCCTACAGTTCTTATGGGCTGGAATATTTTTGTTTCGAGGGCGACGGACTTTGGACCACGGCCGATGCGGAATTGGTGGAGCTAGCAAAACGTGAGCTCGAGCAGGTGAATCTGGCCTCGAGCACCGACGTCGTGGACGGCTTCGTAATTCGCCAACGCAAGGCTTACCCGGTCTATGACGATGCCTATCAGAAACACGTCGAAACGGTACGGCACGTTCTCGACGCTCATTATCCAACGCTGCATCTGGTGGGCCGCAATGGCATGCACAAATACAACAATCAGGACCACGCGATGATGACCGCGATGCTGACCGCGAAAAACATTGTGGCCGGTAAGCGCAACTACGATGTATGGGCCGTCAACCAGGACGCCGAATATCACGAGGCGGGCGTCGCCGGCGAGAGGCCGGCTGCATCGGAGAGTCGCGTTCCGGTGGCAAGCGTTGCCACCTCCACTTAGGCTGCTGCACACGAATGCTGAAAGGACGCTTCGAACAAACCCCGAACCGAAGTCTGGTCCAAGATGAGGAGCATTTTCATGCCTTCTTGATCAAGCGTGTGAGCCAGACCAGGATCACTGCTCCGACAAAGGCTACGATGATGGAGCCGATGAGTCCTCCTCCTGGCCAGATGCCGAGCATTCCGAAGAGCCACCCACCCACGATGCCGCCGAGAACGCCCAGAATGATATCGGCCAGTACGCCATAGCCGCCGCCTTTCATAACCCGGCCAGCGAGCCAACCGGCAATCAGCCCGACTAAGATCCACGCGATAAAGCCCATAGCGCCTCCGCGAGGCGAGACTATAGCATCTTTCGCGGGAAACCGCACCGATCCAGCCACATCTTGCTTGACAAGCTGCCCAAAGTGAGTTAAAGAACGAGCGTTCGGTTTGCATAAACGGAACGAGCGATCGTTCTGTTAGCCACGAAGCTAGCAATCGAGTATGAGCGAACGCGACGCCGAGCGCGCCAAGAAGAAGATCGAAGCGGCTGCCCTCAAGACTTTTGTTCACCAGGGATACCACGGGACTTCGATGCGCGATATCGCCGAGGCCTCGGGCTATTCCATCGGCAACATCTATAACCACTACAAAACAAAGGAACAGATCTACGTCAGCCTGATCAGGCGGTTCGAAGCGCGGATGGCGGAGAAGCGCAACGAGTTCATGGCGGGCTTGGGGGACGTATTTGATCCGGCTGAACTGGAACGATTGGCATGGTCGGTGCACGACATCGTGTTCAGCATGCCCGACTACTGGCGGCTGATGTACATCGATGTTGTGGAATTCCGCAACCGGCATTTTGCCCGCTCGTTTCACCAGTTCGCCAAGAAAGTGGAAGCTGCATTGGGGGAGCGGCTGCAAACATCGACGCGCCGGGGGGCCTGGGGCGGGGTCGATCCCGCGTTAGCAATTACGACGATCTATCTGCAATTTTTCAACTATTTCCTGCTGCAGAGGGTGTTCAACGTCAAGGAGCCGCTTGGGTTTCCGGATCAGGAAGCGGTTTCCCAGATCATCCAGATGATGACGCGAGGGCTTTGGCGAGAGCGCGAAGGAGCGAAGGAGACTGAAAGTCAGTAGGGACAGAACCCGGGATGCGGGATTCGAGAGGAAAGATCGCGGAACAAGGCGATTCGTTCGTGAAACGCCTGGCCTCGAGCAAGCTAACAGGAATAGCCAGCAGTCAGGAGGGAGTTATGCGGTTACGTGATTTGATTGCAATCATGGTTACTGTCGGGGTCTGCGTTATTTTCTCCGCAAGCGCACTCGGTCAAACTGCGACGACCGGGCAGATAGCTGGCGCGGTCACAGATCCGACCGGAGCCTACGTGGTGGGGGCGAAGGTAACGCTGACAAGCGACGCCGGCGTGCAACGCGAAGCCCCGACCGGCAGCGATGGTCGTTATGTATTCCCGCTACTCGAGCCTGGAACGTATCGAATTGCGGTTAGTGCCAGCGGATTTGTGTCGGCGAATGTGCAAGGGATCACGGTCAAGATCACACAGACTTCGGTCGTCGATGTTGCTCTTAAGGTGGGGGCGGAGGCCACGACCGTTTCGGTCACGGGCGAAGCGCAACTGGTACAGACGGAAAGCTCGGCCAAAGGCAGCGTTATCGACGAGCAACAGATACGCGCTCTTCCCTTGCCAACGCGCAACTTCCAGCAGTTGTTGACTCTGACGACTGGGACCTCGGGATCACTGACGAATTCCTCCGATTTGGGGCGCGGCGACGTCGCGGTATATGTCAATGGCCAGCGATCGCTTTCGAACAACGTCATCGTTAATGGCGTCGATGCCAATTCTATCGGCACCGGCGAAAGTCCCAATCTTGCGGTGCCGGCGATCGATTCGCTACAGGAATTCATTGTGCAGACGAGCCTGTACGACGCGTCGGCCGGACGAAACACCGGTGGCAATGTGGCCGCAGTCACTAAGTCGGGAACCGACCATTTTCACGGCAATGTGTACGAGTTCCTACGAAACACGTCTCTGAACGCCAATAACTACTTCCTTAACAGTGAGGGAACCGCGCGACCCGCCTATCGACGCAACCAGTTTGGCGGGACGTTGGGCGGACCTTTGTGGAAGGATCACGCCTGGTTCTTTATCTCTTATCAGGGAACCCGTGAAACCAACGGAACCTCGCTGAGCAACTCTCTTTCGACGATGTTCCTGCCTGCGTTTTTGGGGTCTCAGCGGGATCTCGCATCTCTGGCAAACCTGTCCGCCTGTTATGGCCTGGGTGGCTTCGTGGATCCGGTGGCAATCGCGTCGCTTCAAGCGACACTGCCAAATGGGCAGTACATGATTCCTTCTGCTCCCGGAGTTACTCAGACAGGAGTCTGCCCCCCGGGATCGTCATTAAACCCAGTGCTCGATACGATTCCTTCGAACTCGACTTACAAAGAAGACCAATTCAACACCAACCTCGATATCAAGCTGACGAGCGCAAACCGCTTCTTCGTCAAATATTTTCAATCGCTCAATCGCGAGAATCAGGCCCTCTACGATCAATTTGGCGATGGCAATCCGTTTCAGGCGCCAGGCTGGCCGACAGAAGAGGACGTCAACCAGCGCATCCTTTCATTCGGTGTGTCTTCGGTGATTTCGACCCGCCTGCTGAATGAATTCAAAGCTGGTTGGAGCACGATTTATGGCCCCGGAACTCCTTCAACACCTGTTACCTCAGCTCAGCTGGGGATTTCGTCGCCTTTGAGCAGTTTGTTTCCCAGTATGCCGACGATGTCTTTTACCAATATGTTCACGCTGGGACCATCTCCGTTGGGCATTACCTATGCCGCAACTAACACTTATCCCATCGGCGACATGATGACGTGGACAAAAGGCCGCCACACCATGAAGTTTGGCGGCGAATACAAGCGACAGGAGTTGGATGCTCCCTATTTTGACGTTTTCCCCAACGGCGAGATTTTCTATCTGGGCTTTACGGGAAATGTTTTTGAAGATTTTCTGGCTGGCCTGTCTGGCCTTTCTGTAATCGGCTCCGGAACAAACAGCCTGCACAATCGCGCCAATGATTTTTCGGCCTATTTCCAGGATGATTGGAAAGCGACACCGCGTCTGACTGTCAACCTTGGATTGCGTTACGACTACTTCGGCCCGGCTACCGAAACTCATGGCCACTTTGTAGGCTTCGACCCCACGAAGGCGGTAACCACACCTCTGCCGGCATCTGCGATCGTTGGTGGATGCGGTACTGGTGTGCCCACGTGCGGATCGGTCGTAACTGGAGGGTTCGTTCAGGCAGGGAATGGAAGCCTTCCCGGATTCCCGAAAGTTCAAGATAGCCTGGTAAATCCGAACTACAAAAACTTCGCGCCGAGAATCGGGTTTGCTTACGAACTCACCCAAACGGGAAACACTGTTCTGCGCGGCGGATACGGCATCTTTTTCGATCGGCCCAATTTCCGCCTTTATAACAGCCAGTTGTTCAACATGCCGTACGAGATGTTGGCTTCTGCGCTGGCTACACCGAATGAAAGTCCATTTGTGCAAGTGCCATTGCCCAGCGCATTTCCGCTCAATATCACAAACACAACGATATTCCCGTATGGAGGATATCCTGCGTTCTTGCCTGTAGACGACTACACGCCCTTCGGACCGTTCCCGATCATCACTCCGGTTCCGGCCACGGGAATCTATCCCGATCTTCATGACTGGGCCATCCCCTACGTGCAGGTTTTCAACTTAGGAGTGCAAACCAACTTCGCCAATAATTGGGTGCTGGACGTGGGTTATGTAGGCTCGGAGGGTCGCAAATTCCCGCGCTTGTTCTCGTTCAACCAGGCGTTCTGCCCAGGATGCGCCGGAAATTATGCACTGGGCAGTCTGGGCGGACCGCTCTTCCCGGGTTTCGGCAACCTAACCGCTCCTGGACTCGGCAGCTTCCTGATGGAGAGCAACTCGAACTCGAATTACAACTCTCTCCAGGCTCAGGTGACGAAGCGCTTTTCGTATGGCCTGCAAATGCTGCTCAGCTACACGTGGTCCCATTCGCTCGATTTCTACTCAGGCAGCGACGTGAGCGATGTCACATTGCTGCCGGGTGACATGGTCAATCAGCAACACAACTATGGCAGCTCCGACTTCGACCGTCGTCATGTCTTCCATGCTAGCTTCCTCTATAACCTGCCGAACGCTTATCACGGAAATGCGGGAATTGCGAAAGCCGTATTGAATTCATGGAGCACATCGGGAATTGTGACGCTCCAGTCGGGAATCCCTTTCTCGGTCTGGGGCTCGAACACGGCGTTTGAGGCGGTACAAGGGGACTTGGCACCGGGCCGGACTCTGCAGTCGGCGATCAAAAGTGGAGATGTGAGGGACCGGCTCACCAACTACTTTGATCCCACCGCTTTCGTTGCTCCTCCTGCCGGAGGAACCAGCTTCGGCACTTTGGGCAGGAACATTATTCCCGGCCCGAAACAGATCAATACCGACCTCTCAATCATGAAATCCATTCCAGTCACGGAGAGCCAAAAGTTCGAATTCCGGGCGGAATTCTTCAATTTGTTCAACAATGTGAATTGGGCCAATCCGATTAACACATTAAACTCGGCGAACGTTGGGGCGATCGTGGCTACAACGACAGGACCGAGAGTGATCCAGTTTGGCCTTAAGTACAGCTTCTAGCGGTTGGAACGGGCATGCTGGTCGCGCGCCCGTTCCACGGGGCGTTATTCAATGACCACGGGATTGCAGGATAAAGTTGTAATCGTTACCGGCGCGGGAGCGGGAATTGGCCGCGCGACGGCGAAGCGGTTCGCGGCCGAACACTGCCGCATCGCTGCCTGGGACGTCAACGACGCCACGCGAGCAGATGTTCTCCTCGAACTCGAATCCGTCGGCGGCAAAGCTCTTTTCCGCAAGACGGATGTTACCAGCGCGCAAGACGTGGAGGAGGCTGTCAACCAAGTGATTGGCCAGTGGGGCCGCGTCGACATTTTGATCAACAACGCCGGGATCACCCGCGACGCACAGTTGATCAAATGGAAAGACGGCACTGTGGCCGACACGATGACCGAGCAGGCTTTTGACCAGGTCATCTCAGTTAACCTGAAGGGCGTTTTCCTTTGCACTCGCGCCGTGGTACCGCACATGATCCGAAACGGGGGTGGCGTGGTCCTAAACGCTTCGTCGGTCGTAGGCTTGTACGGAAACTTTGGCCAGACGAATTATGCTGCGACTAAGGCGGGGGTAATTGCGTTTGCCCAGACGTGGTCGCGCGAACTGGCGAAGTTCAATATTCGAGTGAACGCGGTGGCTCCGGGTTTCATTGCGACTGAGATGGTGCAGAAGATGCCGGAAAAGGTAATTCAAACGATGGTTTCGCACACGCCTTTAGGGCGCATGGGAAAACCGGAAGATGTTGCGGAGGCCTACTTGTGGCTGGCCTCTGATGCTGCGTCGTTTATTACTGGTATCGTGCTATCGGTTGATGGCGGATTGGTATTGGGGACCTGAGATATGGCGACCGGGGACAGGGCGACTCGCGAAAGGCTGGATTCATGACGCGTTACGCAACTATCGTTTCGACGGGCCGGTTTGTGCCGGAAATCGAAGTGACAAACGACATGCTCCGGGAGCGGTTCAAGCACATACCCGACTTCGTCGACAAGATGGAGGCCAGCAGCGGCATCAAGACGAGATGGAATGCACCGGAAAATTGGGCAACGAGCGATGTGGCGCTACCGGCCGCAAAACTCGCACTTGAGCGTGCCGGGAAGAAGCCGGAAGATCTGGATCTGATTATTCTTGGCACTGATTCGCCGGACTATATTACGCCTTCCACTTCGGTGGTGCTGCAGCACAAGTTGGGTGCGAAGAATGCGGGCACGTTTGACGTGGGATGCGCGTGTGCTTCGTTTCCAACGGGTCTTTCTGCGGCCGCGGGGATCATCGCCTCGAATCTTGGGATCAAAACAGTATTAGTGATCGGCGTCTATTTGATGCACAAGCTCACGGCGCCCACCGATCCGATGATTTTTTTCTATGGAGACGGAGCTGGGGCGGCTGTGCTCGCGCCTGCCTCTGTGCCGGGCTTTATCAGCTCTACGTTTCGGGCCGATGGGTCATACCACGACTATTGGGGAATTTATTCGGGGGGAACATTTGAACCGGCGAGCGAAGAGTCGGTTAAGGCCGGGCGGACCACGTGCACGATCAAGAATCGCTATCCTCCGGAGTTGAACGAGGAGACTTGGCCAATCATTGCGCAGCGGCTGGCGAAGGATGGCGACTTCAATTTAGGCGACGTGGATTGTTTCATCTTTACGCAGGTGCGGAAGCCGACCATCGAACGCGTGATGGAGCGTCTCGGGTTACCGAAAGAACGAGCGCACACGATCATGGAGCAGTTCGGGTACACGGGGTCAGCGTGCGTGGGCATGGCGCTGGATCACGCGATCGAGCAGGGAAAGGTGAAGTCCGGTAGCCTAGTAGTGCTGGTCGGTTCGGGGGTCGGTTACAACCAGGCTGGGTGCGCGTTCCGAATGCCCTAGCACTCCTTGCAGCAAATTTGGACCCGAGGCGGCCGCGGGAGTGTGATGCGCCCGATCCTCGACATTGCGCTGCCAGTTGCAGGCGCCGGAGTAATCGGTGTGCTTGGGTGCCTGGTTGTTCTTTACCTGCGGCCTATTGCCATCACCTTTTGGCTCCGGCGGAACGGACTTCGCAAGGCCAGCCTTCGGAAAACGAAGATTTCGACCAATGCCGGCGAACAGCTTGTTTGGCACGGCGGGTCTGGGCCGTTGCTCGTATTGCTGCATGGAGCAGGCGATGAAGCCGGAACCTGGTATGGGGTTGCGCCTGCGCTGATGCGGCACTTCGAATTAGTAATTCCAGACCTCGCCGGGCATGGCAAGAGCGAGCCAAGCGCCGGTGTATTGAGCCTAGGAACATTACTCGCCGCGCTGGAGCAGATATTGGAAGAGAATCGCTGGCGCGGACAACCGATGGTGGTGGTAGGAAACTCGCTCGGTGCATGGATGTCGATGCTGTATGGGCAGAGGCATCCGCAACGAGTGACGCGGGTGATTTTGATCGACGGCGGCCCGATCAGGGGAGTTTCGAGTATTGGCATCATGCCAAAGAACCGCGAAGAGGCCCGCAAAGCGTTCGACGCCATCCTCGATTCGTCAACTCCACGTCGTCCGAATTTTGTTCTCGACGATCTGGTGCGCGTCTCGAATACAGGGCCGATTTCGCGATTGCTCGCTGCGGGCGAAGAAGACATGTCGAAGTATCTGCTTGAAGACAAACTGGCAAATTTTCCCGTTTCGGTCGATCTCGTCTGGGGTGCTTCGGATCGTTTGGTGCCATTGGATTATGCGAAGAAGTTGCAATCGCGGCTTCCGCAGAGCACGCTGACGGTCATTGAGCGTTGCGGACACGCGCCGCAGCTTGAGTGTCCTCACAAATTATCACAGGTCCTGCTGCAACTCCTGGCAGCACATCGGGCTCCCGCCGGCGCAGAACAGATGGCTCCCGGATCAACCGAGGAGCACCGATGATCGGCGACGACATTCTTGGAGAGCGCGCGCGCCTTAGCCCCGATGCCATCGCCTTGATCCATGTCCCGACGCGATCGGAGTTTACATTTTCAGAACTGGACTGTCGCGCCCTGCAATGCGCCAGGATCTGGACCGATCTCTCCTGTATCCGTCCGGGAGAACGGGTCTGTATCCTCTCTGAGAATCGAGTTGAGTACGTCGATGCCTTCTGGGCAGCCGGAAAGTCCGGCATCATCCTGGTTCCCCTCGGAACGCGCAGCACCGCTCGGGAACTGCAACAGGTAGTGGCCGACTGCGGACCGCGTTGCCTGATGTATTCCTCGCGGTACGAAGCGCTGGCAAAAGAGTTACATCAGCTCTCTCCATTCGAACACCAGATCAATCTCGATGCGGAAGAACACCTGCCTGGGGTGCTGAGCTATCGCAGAGCCCAGCAGCAAGTTCGGTTAGATCCATTTCCTTCTCGACCTCAGTCCGAGGATGTTTTCTGTTTGCTCTACACGAGCGGAACCACGGGACGACCGAAGGGGGTAATGATTCCGCACCGGCAGATCGCATTTGACGCGTTTACGACGGTTCTCTCATGGCAATTGCGTGCGACGGACCGGGTTCAGATTTATACGCCGATGTATCACGCGGGCGGCCTGACAGTATTCATGACGCCGCTCTTTGCCATCGGGGGCTGCATCGTCCTGCACGACGGGTTCGAACCAATCGAGATTCTCCGCACGCTCCAGGAACTTCGATGCACCCTTCTGTTCGGGGTGCCAACGACGTTCAAGATGCTTCTCGATGCGCCCACATTCGTTTCTACCGATCTTAGTCACTTGCGGTGGTGTATCAGCGGAGGGGCTCCGCTTCCCATACATCTGCTGAGTACCTACCAAGAGCGAGGTGTGATTTTCCGTCAGGGCTATGGGCTGACCGAAGTCGGCGTGAACTGCTTCGCCACGAGCGACGAGGATTCCCTACGCAAGGCGGGTTCGATTGGTAAGCCGATGATGTTCACCGAGGCAAAGCTTCTGGATTCGAACGGGAATGAGGTGGCGAATGAGGTGGGCGAACTCTGCCTGCGCGGGCCGCACGTTTGCCTCGGTTATTGGAACAATCCCACCACCAGCCAGGCACTCGATCAGGATGGATGGTTTCACACGGGCGACTTGGCGCGCTGCGACGAAGATGGTTTCTTCTACATTGCAGGCCGGTCCAAGGACATGATCATCAGCGGCGGGGTCAATATTTATCCAGCCGAGATCGAGAAGGAGTTGCTTGACCATCCGGCCGTGGCGGAGGTCGCCGTGATCGGCCTGAGCGACGAGAAGTGGGGAGAGGTTCCGGTTTCGTTCGTGGTGGTGAAATCGGGCACACGCGCCAGCGAGGTTGAGTTTATGGATTTCCTACGTGCGAGACTCAACAAGATCAAGCTACCACGACAAGTGATCATCACTGACTCTCTGCCCCGCAACGCATACGGGAAGGTTCTGAAAGGTAAGTTGCAGGAACGGCTACGGAATTTGCGTAGCGCGGCGAAATGAAATCAGCTTTATTCCAATTCCAAGGGGAATCTGGAAGCCTAGCTATCGATCTCACCTGATTGAAGGATGGGGGACTCGTTCCGGCAACAAATGCCGTAGCGCTGCCACAGCTTGAACCATGGGCTGTGGGCGAGCATGTCATCGTGGCGGCGATTGGCGGCCGCGAGATCGCTTGCGCTAAGCGGTCGACGATCTGGCACGGCGAAAACGCGCTCCAGCCACTCGATTTCAGAAATGGTCCGTTCAGGGTCCATTCCGATTAATCATCCAATATAGAGCGCCGGTAGGTCAAACGGCATCGGGGAATATTTGCCCATGCCGTATGCTAGGCCAACTGATGACGAAGCGAGGGGCGGGGCTAATCGGCAGCGACCGCCTGGCGGGTGGGCAGAGTGACGGAAAAGGTTGTACCCTTTCCCGAACTGGTTTCAACTTCGATCCTTCCGTGATGCTCTTCGACGATACGCCGCGCTAATGACAGCCCTAATCCGGTTCCGTTACCTTTGGTGGTAAAGAAGGGACGAAAGATATTGGGCAGAGCCTCGGGCGGGATGCCGCGGCCAGTGTCGGAGACGGTGATAACGGCTTCCTGATTATCGTTGTGAGCAAAAACGGTGACTCGAACCAGACCCGACTCGGGGATGGCCTGGACAGAGTTGAGGAGTAGGTTAAGCAGCACCTGATGGATCTGATCGCTGTCGTGGTCCACCTCGGCCAAGTCCGGATCGGGAGCGAAGTCAATCTTGATGGGACGTGAGAGCACCTGCTGGCGGGCGAGCATGACGGCGTGTTCGACGGTGGTGTTCAGGTTGCTCTGCCGCATTTCCGCGGCGCGTGGACGGGCCGTGCCGAGCAGATCTGTGAGGATGCGATTGATCTGAGCGATTTCTTCCCGGACATCTTTGACGACGGCCCTGGCCGGACTGGAGGCAGGCAGATCGCGAGCCACGATCTCAATGACTCCGGCGATTCCCGCCAGGGGATTGCGGATTTCGTGGGCCAAACCAGCAGCCATTTCGCCCAGTGTGGCGAAGTGCTCGGCGCGCGACATCTGGGTGCGGTGCAGGCGTTCGATCTCTTCGCGGCTCTCGCGGAGTTGGCGCACCATGAGGTTGAAGTTGCGACCGAGGTCGCCAATTTCGTCGTTCTTTTTCGCAAAGCTGACGGAGGCAGTCAGATCGCCGTTGCCCACACGCTCCATTTGCTCCTGAAGTTCGATCATAGGGCGATTGATGGTGGTGGCAAGAACAACGATTACGACTCCACAGATGGCAACAGCGCCAGCGCCGGCTATAGCGAGGAGACGATGACGCTCGGTATCCTGTAGGGACAGGGTTGCCAGCAAGAAGAGGAACATGCCGTTGAGCAGCACGACCGCAACTGGCCAGATGGCTTTAATTTGCC
This sequence comes from Terriglobales bacterium, assembly GCA_035508395.1. Taxonomy (GTDB): domain Bacteria; phylum Acidobacteriota; class Terriglobia; order Terriglobales; family Acidobacteriaceae; genus Acidiflorens. The sequence continues at coordinate 11,676 of DATJNC010000010.1, forward strand.
AGTTCATGCGCACCAGGCGTGTGGTCTTCTTTTCCACCCTGTCTCTCATCGAAATTTGTGCTTGGTTCGTCATAACAGTTGCGCTCATTGCTGAGTGCGCGCCAATTCGCGCCATCGCCAACGCTGCATCAGGCATAGGCATGCAAGCCGGGCAGTAGGTAGGTCACGCCAAAGAAGGTAAACATGACTACGCCGAAGCCAAGGATGGCGAAGTAAGCCGCTCTGCGCCCACGCCAGCCGCGGGTGATACGCATGTGAAGATACCCGGCATAGACGAGCCAGGTAATCGCCGCCCAGGTTTCTTTGGGGTCCCAGTTCCAGTAGGAACCCCACGTCTGGTTGGCCCAATAGGCACCGGCAGCAATCATTAATGTCAGTAACGGGAAAGCAATACAGATAGTTTTGTAGGTAATGCGGTCGAGACTATAAGCATCTGGCAGCAGACGTTCCAGATCGGGTCGGCGCCAGAGGAGCAGCAGATAGAGGAGGGAAACAAAAATACCACTCACCAGTCCCGAAAGAATGAACGGGCTAGCTGCTAGGCTGGTAGTAAACAATCCATCGGCATCGAGCGAGGGATAGCTGCCGTCGCGTGCTCGGAGTAAAAACATGACGAGGGTCATTATCTGAAGCAGGATGCTGACGAAGACAGCGCGATTGGCGATCGCCAGGAAGCTTTCGTCTTTTTTCCAGCGGGAGAGGCCGTAAAGGACAAGCGGCGCGGCGACCACGAGGGTGGCCAGGAGCATCAGCCAGCCGAGGTCAGGCACAATAACAAAGAGGCGAACACCTTTCGAGATGAAGACCTCCTGCTTATGTTCCGAGTCCCACGCCACCAAGCTCAACCCACCCCACTTTTCAAAGCGGGTCAGGACGATGCTAGCGTAGATGGCGATCGTGCTGATGCTAGTGATGGCGAGGAAGGTTTCGGTCTTCATCTTGTCCTGGATGAGGAACATCATGGCGAGTGCAAAGCTGAGCGCACAGGCTGCATAAGCCAGCATGGCCAGCGTGACGTGCACATGGAGCCAGGTGGATTGCAGGGCTGGAACCAGAGGATGAACCTCTGTGCGCAACAACTGCATGAGCACAACGCCAACGATCGCGACCGGCATGGTGACGGTACCAATCACCTTGACGCCATATTTCTTTTCTGCAATCAGCGTGAGTACGGCGAGCGTCCACACGAAGCTCAGGAGCATTTCATAGACGCTGGCGAACGGAGGATGCCCGGCTTCATACCAGCGATGCGCAACCGCCCCGGTGTTGGCGAGAAGGCCCGCCCAGGTAGCTAGTGAGGCAAACTTGACGTAGGACTCGACCCCGGTGACTCCGAAACCCAAATAGAGCGCGCCGGCACCCGCGTAGAAAATCAAGGCGGCAAAGAGAAGGTTGCTTTCGCTCAATATGTTGCCGCTTTTGACTACGTTCAAGAAAGCCATAAACAGCAAGAAAGCGATGGCCAGCCCGACAAAGACAATCAGAGTGGTGCCGGTTGCCGTCGGCCGCTGTTGCTGTTCCGCCTTTATGCTTGTCATTTTTTTGACCCTCCAGGGGTCAGTCCCCACAGTCACGAATTACTTCGTGCTAACTGCAGCAATGTGTTCACTCGGAGCAATAATCGAAGCCGGTTGAACATCCTTCTGGATGGCTTTCGCCAGCGCTTCGAAGCGCTGTTCGAATGCGTCGCGGTTGCGGTTGGCGCTGCCGCCGATCCAGAGCGAATAGAGCCCCGTACGATCGTCACGAATGGGCACAGCCCAGAAGCGCATGTGCACGACGTAGAAGACAAAAGCGAGGCCAACCCCCAACAGCACAACGCCGGACCAGACGCCCCATTGACCAGGCTCATGCGAAACCTGAAGGCCGGTGAAGTGTTCCCACGACAAGTCTTTGGGCTGGAACAGGTAGGGAGCTTTGGAATTATCAGCAACTTCGTCGAGGGGGGGGAACCACACGTCGAAATTTTGACCGGTGCTCTTTGTAGTAACGACGAGGTGCGCAGCAGGGCTCCCGATATCATTCGACCGGCGATAAACTTGGCCGTCGCGGACGGCATAGTCGGAAAAGAACTCGGCGAACCGCACAGTCGTGTCAGGATCAAGGTCAGCTGTTTGGCCCAGACGAAGAATGAATTCTTTTTCGGCCGGGGGATTCGAATTTGCAGAGAGTTTGCCGGTCTTGGCCGGGCTAAACGCAGTATTGGGCGCCGCGAGAAGAGAAATAGTGTCTGCCTTGCCGGTCTCGCCGAAGCTCGACTGATAGAAGCGCACTCCCTTGAAAATCAAAGGATCGTTTACGACGATCTCCTTCGTCTTCACATCCTGCCCGTTTTGAACGACAGCTAATTTCGACCACCATTTCTTGGGGGTACCGTCTTTGTAGTTTTCCTGGCCGGCGGCGTCACAGCGAATTGCGAAAGGCAAACTGCGTGGTGTGCCATCGCGCAAGGTGATGATGTTGGTCGACTGTCCCTCGTTGAGCATGAGTGTTCCGCGCCAGCCGTAAATTCCGTCGATGATCCAGCCAAAGAAAATGAGGAGCAAACTGGCGTGAACAATATAGACAGCCATTTCAGAGATGCGATGTCGTTCTGCAAAAATGCCGAAGTGATCTTGCTTGACAACTCGCTCCGGCTTGAAACCGATGGAATGCAGGGCACGCTCGGCTGCCACGAGACCACTTTCTTCATCGGCGATGGCAATGGATTTCTGGGGGTGTAGGGCTCGGCGAAAGGTCGGATCGGCATACTTGTAAGGTCGCGAGTAGTAGCGCCACGCATTTGGGAAACGATCGATGGACGCGGCAATGATGCAAATGCTGACCAGAATCATGAGTCCGATGAACCACCAGGCATGGAAAACGTCGGTCAGGCCGGTGGCATCAAGCAGATGGAGCGCCTGTGGCGAATAAGCGCGCTGCATGTCATCGGGATCGGTCATTGGGCGCTGCAAAATTAGGGTGCCGGCAGCGGCCAGAACGACGACAAGGATCAGCAGAACCACTCCGGTTTTAATCGAGGCGGCGATCTGCCAGGTTTTTCGGGCAATCGTCGGAAGACTAAAGGCCATGTCACTCCCCCATTCAGTGAAGGAGGAGTGCACTTTCGACGCCAAGGCGACATCTTGCTGTATAGTATTGAATCAACAAGGCTTGGCTGACGGCATTGGTCTCGTTTTTGAGGGGATATTTGGGGTAAATCGCCCACGATCGAGGCTCTCCAAAGAGATTTCACCCATCACCAACCAACGGTGACGCCTGTCACGTCAAGAGGTGATCCCTAGGTGGAGGCGAGGAATCTATGGGCGAGACCGGAGTTGGCGAGGTCTGTCGCGCGATAGCCTTAGAGGGTAAGAAAGTTTCTAAGTGGCGACCCGGTCGTAGTACTCCATCAGATCAGAGCGCGTAATCAGACCAATGGGCCGCCCATCCCTGATAACTGCTACGGCTGAATTTCCGGCCAGCAGCAGACGATAGATTTCCTCGAGCAGAACGCGAACATTGACCTGCGGCATGGGCCGAGCCATGATTTCGCGAAGCCGAACTTTGGGTGAGGTAGTACCCCTATGCAAGGCGTGCACGATAGTGATTTCCTGGATGGCGCCGACTATCTTGCCATTTTCGATGACCGGCAATTGCGAGATGCCACGCTCCTTGAAGATCTCGGCCGCACGTTGCAAAGAATCATCGGGCTGAAGATAGATTAACTTTTCCTCCCGCCCTAGCAGAGCCAAGAGGTCGCCGGCCGTAGCCTGCTCAGGGGGGAGTTCGGTGTATCCCTGTTGAGACATCCAGAGATCGTCATACATTTTGCTGAGGTAATTGCGCCCGGTGTCGGCACAGAGGGCAACGATCAAATCGTTTTCGGTGCAACGCAGGGCATAGCGAAAGGCGGCGGCGAGGCAGGTGCCGCTTGAACCGCCGAGCAAGATGCCCTCCTGGCGAGCGATCTTCCTGGCGGTGAGGAACGAATCGGCGTCGCTGATTCGGATCCACTCATCGATCACCTGTGCATTCAAAGTGCTGGGGACAAAGTCCTCGCCGATTCCCTCGACCTTCCAGGAACCTGGGGTTCCGCCACTTAAGACGGAGCCCTCGATATCGGCTCCAATGACGCGAATTTTGGGGTTCTTTTCCTTGAGGAATTCGCCGACACCGCTGATGGTGCCGCCAGTGCCAGCGGCGGCTACAAAAACAGTGATGCGGCCCGCGGTCTGTTCCCAGATTTCGGGTCCGGTTTGCTCATAATGGGTCTGAGGGTTGGCGAGATTGGTGAACTGACCGGCTCTCCAGGCGCCTTCAATTTCTGAAGCGAGACGGTTGGCTACGCCGTTGTAACTCTCGGGAGAATCGGGCGGGACGTTGGTGGGTGTGATTACGACCTCGGCTCCGTACGACCGGAGCAGGCGAATCTTATCGTCGCTCATCTTGTCGGGGAGGACAAAGATGCAGCGATAGCCGCGAACGGCGCTGACCAGAGCGAGTCCGAGGCCGGTATTTCCCGCAGTAGCCTCGATCACGGTGCCACCGCTGCGGAGGGCGCCGCTGCGCTCGGCCTCGAGGATCATGTTCAAAGCGACGCGATCCTTTGTGCTGCCGCCGGGGTTGAATGACTCGACTTTGGCGCAGATGATTGGGGCGATATTCTCCACGGACTTATGTAGCCGAACCAGCGGAGTTTGACCAATTGTCTGGAGGATGTTGTCTTGAATTGCGGTCCGAGCCTGTTGGTTCGGGCCAGGGGAAACAGCTAAATCAGTTGATTTGTTCGAAATAGTTCTGTCGGTCATGTGGAGATTCCGCAGCCATGTTGGCGCTTGCTTTTTTCCGGCTTTCAGGAGTGTGATTGCCCTTCGTCGGTCTATGTTAACCGGTGTGGAGTTTCTGGTCCAAACTATGAGCGTTCAGAGGTTTCCGAAACCGCGACCCGAAAACCTATCGATGATAATATGCGTGATCCTGCGGATGCCGACGTCCCACTGAATCTAAATGGCTACCAAAGACGATAGGTTCGAGTCATCAAAGGTGGTGAACATTGAAGATTTGCGAGGGATAGCGAAAGGCCGCGTCCCGAGGCCTGTCTTCGACTACCTCGACGGTGGGGCCGAAGCAGAAATCACGCTCCAGGAAAACTGCCGCGCTTTTCGCGATGTCATCTTCCGACCGCGCGGGGCGGTCTCGGTACCGGTTTGCAGCATGGGCGTCACTGTACTTGGTCATGAACTGGCACTTCCGTTCCTGCTGGCGCCGGTTGGGTACAGCAGGCTGATGCATCCGGAAGGTGAGGTGTGTGCCGCGCGGGTTGCTGGAGAGGCAGGGACCGCATACATTCTGTCGACATTGTCGGGACACAAGCTGGAGAATGTGAGGGCGGCATCGAAAGGAACTTGTTTCTATCAACTCTATCTGCTGGGTGGGCGGGGCGCGGCTGAGGGCGCCATTGAACGGGCACGCAATGCCGGGTTCTCAGCGCTGGTCATCACGGTGGATACTCCGGTCGCGGGCCTGCGCGAACGCGATCCGCGCAATGGGATGAAGGAGCTGATGGGCGGTTCCTTTTTCGCAAAGATCCCCTATTTGCCTAACATCCTCGCGCATCCGCGATGGCTCATGTCTTTTCTGGCCGATGGCAGAGTGCCTCCACTCGCCAATGTTGTCATTCCGGGCAAAGGTCCCATGGAATTGGTGGATGTCGCGACCGCATTGGCAGAGTCGACTGTCACATGGGACGACCTGAAGTGGATTCGAGAACTGTGGCCGGGACCGATCGTCGTGAAAGGAATTCTGATTCCCGACGACGCCCGGCGGGCAATCGACGAGGGAGCCGCGGCCGTTGTGGTGTCGAATCACGGAGCCCGTCAGCTAGATTCGGTCTCTCCGACATTGCGCGCGTTGCCCGAAGTGGTCGGCGCCGTGAACGGCCAGATCGAAGTGCTGATGGATGGTGGCATCCGGCGCGGCGCGGACGTGGTGAAGGCCATCTCTCTTGGGGCGCGGGCGGTACTGATTGGCCGGGCATACGCATACGGGCTGGCAGCTGGAGGAGAGGCGGGAGTCCGGCGCGCCATATCGATTCTCAAAACCGACGTTGAGCGCACACTGCGACTGCTCGGCTGTCATTCAATAGCGGCGCTTGATCGCTCGTACGTTGAGGCGCCAAGCGCATGGCGGCGTTGGGAGGAGATAAGACGAACTCAATGATGAGACGAAGCGGGCGGAGGAGTTCAAGTCAATGCGAGTGGGAGTTGAGGTCGCGCGA
>DATJNC010000011.1:0-17471 GCA_035508395.1 Terriglobales bacterium
TTGTCCAGTTCGCGCGCCGGTTGCGGCACGCTCTTGTCCACCGCCTCCATCAACGCGTCAACCTGCTTCTCCCACTTCTCTTCGCCATTCAACGCGCCCAGAGCCGATACTCGTACTACCGGCACATCATCGCCGGGGAACTTGTACGACTTCAGCAGTTCGCGCACTTCGAGTTCCACCAGATCGAGCAGTTCGGGGTCGTCGACCGCATCCACTTTGTTCAACGCGACCACGATGTACGGCACTCCGACCTGGCGAGCCAGAAGCACGTGCTCGCGGGTCTGCGGCATCGGACCATCGGTCGCCGCAACGACTAAGATCGCGCCATCCATCTGCGCCGCCCCGGTGATCATGTTCTTGATGTAGTCAGCGTGACCCGGACAATCCACGTGCGCATAGTGCCGGTTCGACGTCTCATACTCGACGTGCGCCGTCGCGATCGTGATTCCGCGTGCCTTCTCTTCCGGAGCGTTGTCGATCGAATCAAACGACCGGAACTTGATGTTCGGGTTGTGCTTCGACAGAACCTTGGTGATCGCCGCCGTCAACGTCGTCTTGCCATGGTCAATGTGACCAATCGTGCCAACGTTGCAGTGCGGCTTTGTCCGATCAAATTTTTCCTTTGCCATTTTTTCCTCAGCTTCATCTCGCGCGGGCAGACATCGCCGCGCCGCGTCATTAACTATGAGTACTGATATACCTTGCGAAATTTCACTCGCAGCGCGGAATCGACTTCTTCGATCCGAGACAGATAAAACTCCCTCAACTGCGCCTGATCGGAAACCGGCAGCGAGCCATACAACGATTCAGCCGCTCCTACCTTCGTGTCTGCCACCGAGTCGATCACCTTCGCCGCCAAGATCCCGTCCAGGTCTCGCACCAGAAACCCGCGACTCTCGAGCGCCTTCAAGAACTTCACGACTCGATCCGGCGCCAGCACTTGTTCGATGATCGTTCTCAGCTCACCGAACTCTCGTTCCTTTACAACTTTGATCGTTGCTTGCTCGAAAGCCATAACGTCAAATGGAGCGGGAGACGGGAATCGAACCCGCGACCAACAGCTTGGAAGGCTGTGACTCTACCACTGAGTTACTCCCGCTTCTAAAACCAGTTCTCAGCTGTCAGTTCTCAACAAAACCACAATCTATGGAGCCGATGACCAGGATTGAACTGGTGACCTCTCCCTTACCAAGGGAGTGCTCTACCAACTGAGCTACATCGGCCCTGAAACTCAGCTGTCAGCTCTCAGCCGTCAGCAAAACCTTCCTGCCCGAGAAACGAACTGTCTACTACTGAAGCGATTCTCGCTCCCGCTTCTCTTCGATCCGCGTTCGCCAGAAAAACATCAGGGACTTGAACGCGAACATTCCCAGGATCACCAGCGTCACGGCTCGCAGCTTCAGGTTCAAGCCCAGAACCGGAATCGCTTCATCGGACAGCGTCGTCCACGCCAGAACACCCAACACCGCATACGCAGCCAGCGCAAGCACGAACTTCCGTTTGACCGTCACTGCCCACGATCCATGTTCCCAGGATTTCAGAATCGCAGCGATCAACAATCTCAAAAAACGAGCCGCGCCCAGCCCTGAAACCTTGAAACTCTGAAGCCTTGCAACCTTCTATAACTGGTGCACAGGGAAGGATTCGAACCTTCGTACCTCGCTAGGAGGGACAGATTTACAGTCTGTTGGCTTTAACCACTCACCCACCTGTGCAAATCCGGAAACCTCCGACAAACAACACACCGGCGTCGCCGGCCACTTCGCAAAATTCGGGAAACGGATTGCGGGATTCCTCGCCTGACAACTACACTCGCCGGAAATTACTGGATGGAGTGCGTTACTGCTGTTGTGACGCTTAGCGTTTTCGCGCCAACCGCTGTGTTTCCGGAAATTATTCTCTGGAGCTGGCGAAGGGATTTGAACCCCTGACCCTCTGATTACAAATCAGATGCTCTACCGACTGAGCTACGCCAGCAAGTGGAAGCTTGTCTATTCAGGCACAATACTTCCCCGATCCCTTCCAAAATGTCCGGGACAATTATTTAAGGTACCACAAGGGGTATGGGGGTGCAACCAAAAGGGTTCGGGGCCCCAGCGCCGGGTCTTAACGATGGGTTGTGGTGATTTCGCCCCTTGCGGAGGAACCCCCGCCGGTTGTGCAGGTGCTATTATATCGGGATTCGTTCGCTTTCCTGCGGATGATTCGGCATTCCGCCGACAAGAATGCGTATTCGACGCAGCCTCCCCATTTTGGCCGCGGTTCTGATCGTTGCGGCAGTCGTCGCATTCATCGTCGCCCTTCGCAAGCAAGCTCCGCCGGAAGCGGCCCGCCTGCTGCCTGGCGCCGACGGCTTCTTCTACATTGATCTCAAGTGGATCCGCACCTTCAACGCAACCAACCAACTGCCGCCAGTCTCCCGCGATCCCGAGTATCAGAACTTTGTCGATGAAACCGGATTCCAATTTGAGCGCGATCTCGACCAGGCCGCCTTCGCGGTTCATTATCCCGAGAGCTGGGGCCATGGCACGGGAGGATCAGTTCCCGAACCCCGTTTTTCCGAGATATTCGTGGGCAAGTTCGACTCTGCCCGCCTGCCCGCCTATTTGAAGAAGCTTTCCTCCTCGATCGACAACTATCGCGGCTTTGATATTTACAACATTCCTCTCGAAGGCCGGACCGTGCGCGCGACCATGCTCTCCTATGACAGCATCGCGGTTTCCAACCACCCCGATCCAGCTGTCATTCGCGGAATCATCGACCGTTCCCGTAAGTTAGCCTCTCCCTTCGGAGGCCCCTCCCTGTTGCGCAGGTATTACCGCAAGGTTCCGCTGGCGAGCTTGTCATTCGGCATTTTCCGCATCTTGCCCGAGGAGATGAATTCTCTCGGCGGCATCCTTAGCTGGAGCCTGCTATTTCCCAAACCCGCTGTCGTCGTAGTTTCGGGCCGCTATCTCCGCGCCTTGCATCTGCGGGCCGAGGCCTTTACCGATAGTGAATCTGACGCCCAAGCGATCGCCGACAAGGCCGGCACGTTTCTGGCTTTATTTCACGCCGCAGAGGGCAGCGTCGGCACCCACGGCACCGACCCAGACGTGAAAGCCTTTTTCGATAGCCTCAAAATCGAGCGTGAAGGGGATCATGCGATTCTGACAGCTGCGGTCCCCCCTGGCTTCATCAAGAAAGCGCTGAGCGAGGTTCCTCCCGGCGGAAACCAGCCTGCCGCTGGGCCGGTCGCAGCTCCGCCAGAGCGGACACCTGATTCATCCAAGACGAGGAAACCGTGATCCCGTTTCCAATTTTAATTCTGTCGAGGCGTGCGCAGCACAGGAATCGTAACAGACTCTGACTTCATCATAGCTTTCTGAGCAGATATAGGATCGCCGCCGCTACAATAGGAACTGTATAAGTACCAACTATGTCGACTCTGCCCTTACCCCTGGCCGCCTTCTTCGCGGGCCTCATCTCGTTTCTCTCGCCATGTGTGCTCCCTCTCGTCCCGGGCTATGTGTCTTTGATCTCCGGTGCGGGGATCGAAGAACTCAAGCACTCCGAAGGACAGCTCCTGCGCAAAGTAATGCTGAACTCCGCCGCATTCATCATCGGCTTCAGCATCGTCTTTATTACGTTGGGCGCGATCTCCACCGAAGTTGGCCAAGTCCTGGCGCAATACAAATCGCTGCTCGCGCGCGTGGCCGGAGCAATCATTATTCTTTTTGGCTTGCACCTGACCGGGATCTTTCAAATCAAAGCGTTGCTTGCCGATACGCGCCTGCACACTCTTAAGGGTGGTTCGTCGGCATGGGGCGCATTCGTGATTGGCTTCGCTTTTGCCTTTGGATGGACGCCTTGCGTCGGCCCGATTCTCGCCGTTGTGCTAGGATTCGCCGCCGCCCAGGATACTGTCTGGAAGGGCATCTTTTTATTGGCGATTTATTCAGCCGGGCTCGCGGTCCCGTTTCTCGTGACGTCGTTCGGCATTGAGCGCTTCCTGAAATTCTACAACCGGTTCAAATTCCACATGCATGCTGTCGAGGTGGCCAGTGGCTGCCTGCTGATTGCTCTAGGCATTCTGCTCGTCATGGGCCGTTTCACCATTATCTCGGGTTACTTTTCGTTCCTGAACCGTTTCGCCTTGTAACTAAACTGCTGCGTCGCTTCGTCGCACCTTCAGTAAGGATATAATTGCACTAACCAGGGTCTAGATCGTTCCCCGAAAATCGAGGCTTCAGTGCAGAGAAATCCGCTCATTCTCTTTTTTGTTGGCGCTCTGGTAGCAGTGATGTTGTTTGCGGGAATCCGGATCGCCCGTAACAACCGCGCCAATGGCCCAAAGAACGGACAACTCATCGGCGCGATCGCGCCTGATTTCGAATTACAGACACTTCAAGGAAGCAACCTCAAACTTTCCAGCCTGCGGGGCAAGGCTGTTCTTCTCAATTTCTGGGCGACCTATTGTGGACCCTGCAAGGTTGAAATGCCCTGGTTCGTGGAATTGCAGAAGGAGTACGGGCCGCAGGGCTTTCAGATCATCGGCGTCGCCATGGACGATGCAAGCACCGAAGATATTGCCGACTTCGCCAAGCAAATGGGGGTCAATTACCCGATTTTGCTGGGCAAGGAGGCGGTGGGCCTGAGTTATGGCGGCGTCAACGTGCTTCCTACAACATTTTTTCTGGATCGCAGCGGCAAGATCATCGCCCGCGAATTCGGATTGCAGAGCCGCAGCGTCTTTGTCGATCACATTAAGGACGCTCTCAGCCAAGGAACGGTACAGGCTCAGAAGTAACCTCGAATGCCACTTGAGGTTCGTCTAACCTGAGATGATCATTTTCAAGGGGAATACCGGTTCATCAAGTCAGGGTTTGAAGGGACGCCTTTGAAGTCATCCGCCAGAATGTCTTCGCAAAGAAACACAGGCTTTCTTCTGAAGAGGTTGGCCGGCCCGGTGAAGAGATCGTTTCTCTTCCTGCTACTGGCTCTGGCTCCGTGCGCGTTTGGCCAAGACGAATTCGGTCCCAAAGGGCCCGTTGTCACGCTGACCAATTCGCCCACAATCACCGCGGTCCAAACGCAGAGCGCGAGCGCTTCCCTGACATTCAACGTCGCTAAGGGATATCACATCAATTCCAATCGCCCCAAGTCCGAGTTCCTCATCCCGACCGCGCTCAAAATCGACGCCGCCACCGACATCGTTATCGGCAAGACCATTTATCCCGAGGGCCAGGACATGAGCTTTGCCTTTGCGCCCGACGAGAAGCTGAACGTCTACACCGGAGATTTCAACGTCGATGTCATGGTTCACCCCTTGCGCAGCGTGCAACCCGGCAAATACGTTGTCCGTGGAACCCTTCGATATCAAGCTTGCGACAACACAGCCTGCTACCCACCCAAGAATCTGCCGGTCAGCTTCGACGTGAAGATCGCCAAGGCACCTGCCGCTCGCTCCGCCAACCCCGCGCAAAGCCCGCACGCTCATTAGTAGCTGGCTTCACAATTGGCTTATTTCTTTATGGTAATCTCGTCCTTGAACACCTTCCCGTCTTTCATAACAAATGAGACGTTTTCCAGAACTTTTACATCTGCTAGAGGATCGCCTGTCACCGCGACCACGTCCGCATACGCGCCAGGGGCGATCACACCCAGTTGTCCTTTTCGATCTAACAATTCCGCTGCGCGCGAAGTGGCACTCTGGATCGCCTCCATTGATGTCATCCCAAACTCAACCATGCGCGGAAACTCCTGCGCGATCGGCTCGGTCCAGGGGATCCCGCCCATGTCGGTGCCGAATGCGATCTTCACCCCCGCTTTATATGCTCTGTGAAACGAATCGCCGTGATCTGAGGCCCGTTTCCGGTCGCGCTGTCCCTCGGGAGTATTTTCTGGAGCCCAATCGCCGTAATACACGCTCAATGTTGGGCACAGCCATGTTCCCTGCTTGATCATCTGACGGATTTGCACATCCGTCAGTTCGAGTCCGTGCTCGATGGAGTCGCATCCGCCGTCGAGCGCTCTCTGCAACCCTTCTCCGCCATACGCGTGACACGCGACCTTCTTTCCCCAGCCATGAGTCTCATCCACGATCGCGTGTAGTTCTTCGACCGTCAGGGTCGGTTGTGAAACCAGTTCGCCATTCTTAGCAAGCCACGAGCGATGCGTCATATAGACCTTGATCCAATCGGCGCCATGGTCCAATTGCTCACGCGCCGCTTTGCGAGCCTCAACTGGGCCATCAATAATCTGCACGCCCTTCGGAACCTCAATCTCTGGAGCGTAGCCTTCCAACGGGTACCCTCCTGTAGTCGAGATTGCGCGCGTCGAAGCGAAGATACGCGGCCCCGGAATATATCCGCGGTCGATCGCCATCTTGATCCCGACATCGCCGTAGCCCGCGCCTTCGGTTTCCATATCGCGAATGGTGGTGAATCCTTGCTCCAGCGCCCGGCGTGCCGAAACCGTGGCCCGGGCTGCCCGAAATGCGAGCGGATATTTCAGCAACTGAATGTCATAGCCGCCTTCGGAGGGAACCTCCCCTTGTAGAAAAATGTGCGTGTGGGCGTCAATCAATCCTGGCAAGACGGTGGCGCGCGATAAGTCGATCATGATTGCATCAGGCGGGATCCTTGCCGAGTTAGCGTCCGCGACGTCAATAATCTCGTTGCCACGAACCGTGATCACGAGATTGCGCCGCACATTATTGGATGATCCGTCAATGACGGCGCCGGCCCGAATGACCGTCAGCTGCTTTGGGGCCTGCTGATTGCTTTGCGCCCAGGTTAAGAAGGAACTACACAAAAAACTGACTGCAAGCACCCACCTTGTCATGGAATCCCCCGGCAAACGGCAGGATTGTACTCCACGGGAGACGATTCGGAAGCCCGAACAACAGTGAGTTATGTGGAAAAATTGACTGGCTATTAACGTTGATTGGCTACTCAGCCGGAATGCGGATGGTAAATCCCGCCTTTCCGCCCCACTGTGAGCACACCACTGCTCCCGAACATTCCAGCGCCCGCTGAGCGATCGCTATCCTGGCTCGCCGGAAAGCATTGGGCGCGGAACCGACCATCGGCCGCTCAGGCGCGGCGTAAATCGGAAGGCAATACGCGCTCAAGAACGATTGGGACCTGCAATCTTCCAGCACGACCGTGATCGCCCTATACCTCTCAACGCTTTCGATCAAGGACTCGATCAGGTAGAACAACATGCGTTGCAGCTTCATATTGGACATTGGAATCCGGGCGTTCGAAGCCCCCATAGTAAACAGCTTTACGCCATGAGCTTCAGCTACCCCGGAAAGTAGTTCCAAAACTGATCCGATCGCTGGGCCCACGGCAACCGCCTCTGCACAAGACCGCTCCTCTGCCTCAAGGTACTCCCGCATCAACCGTACCGCCTGGATCACGCGGTCTGTTTCCTCCAACGCCATAGAAACTTCCTCAGAGCCGGGCCTCTCGTTGTGGCCAAGTGAAGTTTCGAGGACACAGTGCAACGTCGTAAGAGGCTGGCTCACCGAATGTAGCAAACTCTGCAGCACACTCTCAGAACATGGGTTCGCAGCACTGGCCATCAGACCTTCCCTCCCTCCGCATTCAACTGATATCCCACTCCTCGCACAGTGTGAATCAGAGGAACGGGGAACCCGTCATCCACCTTGCGGCGCAGGTAGTTGATGTAAACATCGACGACGTTGGTGCTGGACTCAAAGGCGAGATTCCAAACGTGCTCAATGATCATTGGCCGAGTCAAACGCCGCCCTGCATTGCGCATCAGGTACTCCAAAAGTGCGAACTCCTTTGTGGTCAATTCAATGGGTCGACCCGCTCGCTCTACCTTGCGCTCGACTCGATCCAGGCTCAGATCCCGTACTTTCAACACCGACTCGGATGGCAAGTGACTGCGTCGCAACAGAGCGCGTGCCCTCGCCGATAGCTCGATAAATGAGAATGGTTTCACCAGATAATCGTCAGCGCCCGAGTCCAGGCATTGAACCCTGTCTTCTACGCGGCTGCGGGCAGTAAGGATTATTACAGGCAGCTTTGCTTTTCGTTGACGAACGCTCCGCAATACCGTCATGCCATCAACCGTCGGCAGATTCAGGTCAAGCACAAGAAGGTCATAGTCAACGCCAATTGCCATGGAGCGCCCCTGTTCACCATCCAGCGCTGTATCCACCGCGTGACATTCAGCTTCCAGGCCCTTCCTGATGTATCCGGAAAGCGCTGCATCGTCTTCCACAATGAGAATTCTCATGAGATCGCTTTCAAGCTGGTGAATTCTGAACCGATTCTCATTCTCGACGCGTTCTCGTCGCGCTACAAGATAACTCTCCCATACTCTTGGACGTACCATAGCCGTGAGTGACCGTCGCTTGCGTGGGGTCCAAGTCCAGATGTGCGTTTTTGGACAGCGCGCCTTACATTCCCAGAGAGCCCTGAATGGCGCCGACAATTGAGCCAGCGATTCGCTCAATCTGTTCCTTCGATTCTGCTTCAACCATGACGCGCGCCAGTGCTTCGGTCCCGGAATAGCGGACAACCACGCGTCCATTCCCATCCAATTCGCTCTCGGCTGTCGAAATCGCATTGTGGATAGCGGGAATCTGAGCAAAGGGTACCTTCTCCCGAACCCGGACATTGCGGATTGTCTGTGGGAATACCTTTAGATCGCTGACCAGTTCCGCCAGTGATTTTCCGGTTCGCACCATAATCTCCAGAACGCGCAAAGCAGTCAGAAGGCCATCCCCGGTGGTTGCCTCACCATCGCGGAAAAGAATGTGTCCAGACTGCTCGCCCCCCAGCGTTGCTCCGGATTTCAGCATCTCCTCGAGGACATATTTATCGCCGACATTCGCTCTCAGCATACGGATGGCTGACATCTTGAGTGCCAGTTCGAGTCCCATGTTCGACATGGTCGTGGCTACGACGGTCGCTTCCTTCAGTGTTCCTCGCGCCTTCATCTCGCGTGCTGCCAGCAGCAGGATTGCGTCACCGTTTACGACGTGGCCTTCCGCATCCGAGAAAAGTGCACGATCCGCATCCCCATCGAATGTGACGCCGATATCGAACCCGCCCGGGTTCTCACGGACAAAACCTGCCACCACGTCCGGATGCAATGCGCCGCAATTCTCGTTGATATTTTGCCCATCGGGCGAAGCATGAAGGAACGTCGCGTTCATCTTCAGCGAACGGAACAATTCTGGCGCTTCGGCAGCCGCAGCTCCGTTGGCGCAATCAACGGCGACTCGAAGACGCGTCAGATCGGCAGAAACCTCGTCTGCCAGCCATCGTACGTATGCTTGTCGGAGTGATTCCTCGCCCGGCAGGCTGTTGCCGGCCACCGGGTCAGGCGCCGGAACGTGCCCGGAATCCTGCAACAGCGAGAAGATCTCCTTTTCTATTGCCAGCTCGCGAGCATCGGGAAGTTTGTATCCGTCGCCAGAGAAGACTTTGATTCCGTTATCTGTCCACGGATTGTGCGACGCAGAAATCACGATGCCGGCGTCAAATCCCTGCGAGCGCGCGAGGAACGCAACACCAGGCGTCGTGATCACGCCGGCGCTGCGGGCCACGACGCCGACAGTGCCCAAGCCTTCGAGAAACCGGTCAGCGATCCAGCGGCTCGAGGCCCGGGTATCTTGCCCAATTACAACCCGCGCTTTGGGATTCGTGCGCATTAGATCGTGGCCTAAAGCGCGCCCGATCCAGTACACGCTTTCCAGCGTGAGAGGGAATTCTCCCGCCACGCCGCGTATTCCATCCGTGCCAAATAACTGTCTGGTCTGTGTCATGAAATCTGTGTCATGAAATCTGTGGAGAATCGTGCGCAAACTCGTGCTTGTTTGCTCAGTCCGTTATTGGCTCCCGGCCTATCGTCCCATAATAACGGTCACGCGTATCGGAGCGGGATGAACGACCTGAACCAGAGGATCGCCAACAAAGACCTGAGTCGTGAAAGTGGCGCGTGAGATGGTGCCGCTGGCATCGACCGGATCGGTGGTGGCTGCTTCCAGCGCGTCAACGCGCCGGCGGGGGCCCACCACGGTGATCGTGGGTGGATCCGCCACCACTTGCGCCACGCGCAAGCCGTTGGCGAAGGTTCCCGTCACTCGGGGATGCACCTCAACGGTGCGCGTCTCGCGAACATCGAAAGAGAGGTGGAATTGGCCCGGTATGATCTGTTCGACCTCTACATCATAGGGAACATGCACATGCCGAGCCGTCAAATCGAATGTCCGTTCGCCCGGTTGCACGTTGCTCAAGTCAACCTCCGCCGTCACATCGGCGGGCGAGATGCTATGCAAGACCCGTTCCGGCCCTCTAAGCCGCACCTGCGCTTCGGTGAAACTAGCGGAGTCGATCTCAAGGTTCTCTGGCAGGTTGCGGAACTCGATCGGCACTCTCATCTCGATCCCCGCCGGTGGCGCGCTGGCGACGGCAAGCCAGAGTCCGATCGCGAGCAGCAAAGAAACCAGCTTGAGGATGAAATTATCCAGGAACGCGCGCTTGAGCCAATCGAGCATTAGTCGTTATTCCTCGTTGGCGCATCGGCGTCTTGCGCGGGAGCATGGGAGCCCTGTGGCTCATCCTCCGCAAAGCTCTCCTCGAGCCCACTGGGCAGGCTGGGAGTCGGGGCATAGCGCCTCAGCAAGCTACTCAGGCGGTCGCGAAGGCGCTCCACGGTCAGATCGCGCTCGATCACACCACCAACAGCCAGGCTGATCGAACCGGTCTCTTCGGAGATGATAACGGCCACGGCATCGGTTTCTTCGGTGATGCCGATGCCCGCGCGATGCCGCGTACCGAGCTGGGTTGAGAGGATCGGATTCATGGACAGGGGAAGGAAGCATGCGGCGGCGGCAATGCGGTCGCGTTGCACAATGACGGCTCCGTCGTGCAACGGAGCACTCGGACGGAAGATGGTGGCCAGCAGGTCGTAGGAAAGCTTGGCATCGAGAGCAACTCCGCTTTCGATGTAGGTGCGCAGACCGATCTCGCGTTCAATCACGATGAGCGCGCCTGTTTGATTCTGGGAAAACAGGTTGGCGGCGAGCACGATGTCGTCATAAACATCAGCGACGGAACTTGAACCGCGCATCCTTGAAATGCGGCCACCCAGGTTCGTGAGGGCCTGGCGAATTTCAGGCTGGAAGACAACGATGAGCGCGAAGACCACATAGGGCAGCAAGGTGCCCAGCAGCCAGTTGAGCGTGTGCAATTCACCGAGGCGCGCGAGGTATAGAGCCAGCCCGAGGGTTGCGACTCCAATCAGCATGGGCGCGGCGCGCGTGCCGCGGACCAGTATCAGAAACTGGTAGATCAGGATGGCGACGAGAAGGATGTCGACGACCGAGACCACCGAGATTTGCGGCCAAACGATCGAAGCCGTCACTTCGTCCTCGCTTTGGGGGATTGACTTATTTTAATGCAGAGGGCGGCGCGTTCTCATGCGCAACTTGAACGAATGCGGATTTACGAATGGGGTCAGGATTCGGAAGGCTTGGTGCGGGTTACGCGGGCCTGAATACGTCCGCGGGCGAGTCGGGCAGAAAGATCGTCGCCGACAGCCAATTGGCTTGCGTCTCTAACCAGCTCGCCCTTGGCGTCGAAGACCAGCGCGTAACCGCGATTCAGGATCGCCAGCGGAGAGAGGGCTTCGAGGCTTGCTGATCGGCGCTCCAGCGACGCGCGATCCTGGAGCAATTGCGCTCGCATGGCCGCGCCCAACTTGCTGGTCTCCGCTTCGAGTTGCCGGCGAATGCCGGCTAATCGTTGCCGCGCATCGTAGTGGCGAACTGCGGCGGAGGCTTTTTCCATACGTCTCCGCCAGCGATCCAGTATCTGAGTCTGAGCCTTCTCCAGCCGGAATGTCCGATCGTCGAGCTTCTGCTGCGCTCGGTGAACGGCGTCCATCATGGTGCGAAAGGCGCCATGCTGGGCGAGTTCGGTGAGTTCCTGACGCGCCATCAGAAGCCGATAGCGGATGGCGCGCTCCAGCCTGCGATGCATGTCTTCGGTTTGCACTTCAATCTCCTGGCGCGAGCGGATGACCAGCTCTGCTGCGGCGGATGGCGTCGGCGCTCGCAGATCGGCGACGAAATCGACGATGGTGAAGTCGGTCTCGTGTCCGATAGCGGAAATGACCGGAAGCTTCGCGGCCGCGACGGCGCGGGCGAGGCCCTCGTGGTTGAAGGCGGCCAAATCTTCAGCCGATCCTCCACCACGAGCGATGATGATGACCTCGACAGAATCAGCCTTGCGCGCAGGTTGCTCGAAGTAGCGGAGGCCCGCGATTACTTCGCCAGCGGCTGCATCTCCCTGGACTTGCGCGGGATAGATGAGCACATTCGCTGACTGATGGCGGCGAGCGAGGATGTTGAGGATGTCGCGGAGCGCCGCGCCCTGCGGCGAGGTGATGATGCCGATGCGACGTGGCAACGAGGGAATCGGCTTCTTGCGCGCGGCGTCAAACAATCCTTCCGCCTGGAGTTTCGCCTTGAGCTGCTCGAAAGCGAGTTGCAGCGCGCCCGCGCCTTGCGGCTCCATGAATTCGGCCGAAATCTGGAGTTCGCCGCGATCTTCGTAGACGGTGATTCTGCCGCGCACGATTACATGCAGGCCGTTGTCAGGACGAAAACGCAACAGGCGCGCCGAGGAGCGGAACATGACGACGCGAATTTGCGCCGTTTCTTCCTTCAGGGTGAAGTACAGATGTCCCGAATCGGGAGAGCGGAGATTCGAGATCTCGCCTTCGACCCAGCAATCGGAGTATTGGCGCTCGACGAGGCCGCGAACGGCGGCGACAAGGGCGCGAACCGTCCAGACGCGGCGCTCGGCCGCGCGAAACTGAAAGCCAAGTTGACCGCTCGCTTCCATGAAGGGATCAGTGTAAGGGCGAGCAAGAGATTGCGCAAAAGAGGGCGACGCTGAGCCCCCTCTTATGCGGTCTTTTAGAATCAGATATTTAGCGGTACAACACCCCGTAAATCGTTGAATAATAAAGAGCTTACGCGTAAGTTATTTATAAATAAATAAGTTAGAGAGAAGCCTTCCATTTCAGGCTTTGATGGCAGAGGCTGGGACTCCGTCGCCGGTCAAATTGCACCGAGATAACCCCGGTGCACACAGCGCTCCACAAAGAAAAGCGCCAGAGAAATTTCCCCCGGCGCCTTGGAGTTCCACGGAAAAATCGCGGTCTAAAGTGCTTGAAGCTTACCGACCCATGGAAGCGCCTTTCGCCCTTGCGAGGTCCGCTGAGGTCATGTCGAAAGTGAGCATGAACCCATTTGTTCCCTTGAATTCGTAGGTCTTGGGACCGACTTTGTAGGCCTCGATTTCATTGGGCATCATGATGAATCCGTCATTCCGCGGCGTGCCCCAGTACCGGACGTTCTTGAGCACGGCGGGTTCGTCGGTCATCCCCTGAAAGCGCTTCAGCTTGATTTCGGCAGTTTGGCCGCCATTGAGGGTGGCATGGGCCGTGTTTTTATCAAAGGTCCAAGTATCGATGTCGCCTTCGGCGGTCTCAAACGACTTCCACTTCACCGGAAAGACGTGGCCCAGAATTTCGCCGAGAGCCTGGCGCTGCTGGGGCGTGGTTTTCTTATCGAAAGTGGCTATGACCCAATCCATTTGCCCCTGCGCGAAATCGCCGCCCAAATCGCCGCTGAGCCAGAACTTGGCTCCGGCGAGGTCGGTTGGGCCGTAGTGGCCTTTGTTGACTTTGTAGGCATTGTTGAACTTGCAGAAGTGTTCGGACTTTCCGTTTTCGTGATGCATCGCGGGATGCGAGCCGAAATAGCACATGCAGAACTGCGGACAACTGCATGCTTCGATTGCGGTTGCGTTGATCGCCCAGTCTGCCGGCGGAGAAGAATGACCGATGCTAACAGAGAGCAAGGCAATAACGAAGACGAACGCCATCCTGTGCATAGAGCACCCCCATGGCGCGAGAGTATGCACCGGAAGGAGCGGCAGCGCAAAGGAAATGTAAAAAAATGTAAAGAAGTTTTGTTTCAGACGCCCGTGAAGGCGAAGGACCGCTCATTACCGCTTTAAGCGGCTGATAATGAAGAAGATAATAGAAAGAACGATGCTGAGAAGGATCGAAGTGGCGAGCGGGAAATAGAACGTCGTGTTCTTGCCGCGGTAGAGGATGTCACCCGGGAGTCGGCCGAGTGGCAGGCCGGTTCGGCCGAGCAGCATGATAACGCCGCCGATAATGATGAGCGCGAGGCCGAGACCGACAAGCAGGCGACCGAGGCCGAACATGGATTGAGTTTAACTCTGGGACGTCCTCGGAAACTTCTCCTCGAAAACTTGAGGAGTGGTAGGGATCTTTATCTTTCGACTCTCCGGAATGTGACTTCGTGACTTTCCTGCTTCGCCCAGCGTCACAGCATGCAGAGATGAGGAACAATCGCACAAGATGACACCGCACAGGTGACCCGAATCCAGCCCTTGGCTAATCCGTTTGGCGTAGCGTAGAGACTTTAGGCCACGCGGGTAATTGCAAAGATCAACCAAAGAGCGAAAAGTATATGCGCGCCAATCTGCCGATCCTCTCCCCCTGTGCACGCGGCATTGGCTACCAGGAGGACTACCAATGAAGAGGATTGGATTGCTTCTGCTTATGGCGATTGCCATCGCCATATTCTCGGCAAACGCCTTGGCGGTCGAGATCAGCTACACGGGTGACACCAGTTCATATTTCGTCACCTATTACTCCAACAACGTATCGGGTGCGCCGGACGCAACTCTGCGCCTCATCAATGACGGAAGCGGTTTCGAGGAGCCCGATCCGCCGGGCGCGATTTCGATCGCGGCTGACATTTACGTATTCGATGACAGCCAGGAACTTTCCGAGTGTGGTGCTTGCTGGATCAGCGCCGATGGCATTTTGTCGGAAGACGTAAAGACAGAATTGACCAGTAATCCGCTGACGGGAAGGATTCCGACTCGCGGCGTGATCAAGGTGATTGCGGACCCGTATGGGAACCCGACCAGCCCTTCTACCACTTGGGGCCTTCACGGCTGGGCGACGCACATCGAACGAGCGACGGCCACTTCGGGCGCCTATGCGACAACCGAAGCGCCTCTAGAGGACGCGAACCTCGGCGAGACCGAACAGACGCTGCTCGGGAACCTGTGCTACTACCTGGGACTGCTGGGTTCCGGGCAGGGCTCGATCACCTGCACACCCGAAGATCACGACTTCTAAACCCGCCCGGGAAACATTTCCGGATTCGAAACCCCGGCAGAACATTGCCGGGGTTTTCTTTTGCCCGCAAAATGGGCCCAGAAACGTTAGTGAGCCGATGACCATCCTCGAGACTCGGCGGCTTATCCTCCGCGAATTCGTGGCCGACGACGCCGACGCGCTGGCGCGCGTGCTCTCCGATCCTGAGACGATGCGCTACTATCCCGCGCCCTACGACCGGGCCGGGGTCGAGGACTGGATTGCGTGCAATCGGCAGCGCTATCGCGCAGACGGCGTTGGGCTATGGGCGATGGTTTTGAAAACGAGCACCGAAGTGATTGGAGATTGCGGCGTTCTGCGGCAGGAGGTCGAGGGCAAGTACTTTTTCGAGATTGGATATCATCTGCAGCGCGATCTGTGGGGACAGGGACTGGCCACGGAAGCAGCTATGGCGTGCCGGGATTGGGCGTTTGCGCATTTGAAGGTTGATCGCGTGATTTCGCTGATCAGGCCGGAGAATTTAGCGTCGCGGCGTGTGGCCGAGCGCAACGGGATGACGATGTGGAAGGAAGTCGAATGGCGCGGGTTGCAGCATTGCGTGTATGCGATCGAGAGGCTGCGGCGGCCAAGTGTCTAAATATCAGATTGAGCGATCCGTGACTCGATGTCTTAACCAACGCCCGATGTTCTTCAGCTAAACTCAATAGGCGAGACGGGGTGCATGCGCAAAGCCACAATTCTGTTTAATCCCAACTCTGGACGGGGCCGGAAGCGGCGAGACCGAGAACTGGACATTGCCATCGGCGTGATCCAGTCAGCGGGCGTGCATACCGACCTCACCGTGTGCCGGTCGAGCGAGGAGGCGACGATTCACGCGCGCTACGCGGTGGCCGCGGGGAGCGACACCGTGTTTGCCTGCGGCGGGGATGGAACGATTCACGACGTGATTCAGGGACTGGCGCAGACGCCGGTTGCACTCGCCATCCTTCCATACGGGACGGCCAATGCTTTGGCACACGATCTGGGAATTCCCTTTCGCCCGAGCGACGCGGCGCGCGCAGCCGTCAATGGCGCTGTGAAGCGCATACCGCTGGGGCACGTGGAGTATCACGATTTTCATGGGAAGCCAGCCGCTCGATACTTTACGGTGGCGGCGGGGATCGGCGTCGACGCGCATCTGTTTTATAAGCTGACGGCGCAGCTCAAGAACAGCTCGGGGATGGCGGCCTATTACATGAAGGCGTGGCAGCTGTGGGCGACGCATCGCATGCGCCGGTTCGAGGCGGAATACTCGAACGGCACCGGGCACAAACAGACTGCACTGCTGACCGAGTTACTGGCTGTGCGGATCCGGTTTTTTGGAAACGTGCTGAGAGAGTTGGTGCCGGGAGCGCATCTGGATTGTCCGGACCTGCGCACGGTGATGTGCCAAACCTCGAGCCGCAACGCTTATTTGCAGTATGTGGCGGCGGCGCTGCTGGGGTGGCGGGAGCGCAAGGTGAAAGGGATCGACCTGGTAAGTTGCTCGGAAATTTCTTGTCAGTTGCCGGAAGCGGCGCGGGCCAAGGAACACAGCGACGACCGCGTGTATATCGAGGCCGATGGCGAATTGCTTGGGCGCCTGCCGGTCCGAATGACAATGCAGCCGGATGCATTATCGCTGGTGGTGCCGGGAAGGGCGAATTGAAGGTGTCCGAAAATACCATATTCAATGCTGGTATTTGAGTATGGAATAATTCAGACATGGAGACGGCGCGTAAAATCACGGTGGAAATACCGTCTTCCCTTCTGGAAAAAGCACAGCGAGCGAGCGGTACAGGGATCACCCAAACCATTCGAACGGGACTTCAACTAGTCGCAGCGTCTGAAACCTACGCTCGTCTTCGACAGCTGCGAGGCAAGGTTCACTTCGCCCGCACCGCGGCTGAACTGAAAGCCGACCGGTGATCGCCGCCGACACGAATACATGGATCGCCTTTTTCCAGGGCAGTCCTGGCCATGACACGGATCTACTGGACCGAGTTCTGGAAGATCGGCAGGTCGTGATGGTTCCTGTCGTCCTTGCCGAATTGCTGAGCGATCCCAACCTCTCTCCCGCGGTAGCGGAAACACTGACGGCTATGCCCATGATGGAAATCGAAGCGGGCTATTGGGAGCGAGCGGGAATATTGCGATCGAAAGTCATAGCTAAGGGCCGCAAGGTTCGTCTCGGAGATGCACTCATTGCACAGAGCTGCATAGACGGTGAGGTTCTGCTTCTGACGCGAGACCAC
>DATJNC010000012.1:0-4531 GCA_035508395.1 Terriglobales bacterium
AATCCGTTGTGCAGATCTGTTCCCAACGGGCGTTCTCATCTCCGATAGTCAACCGCTCTCAGGTACGAGTCCCATTTCACATCGTCGTCCGGCAATTTCCCGACATTTCGGGGAATCCCGAAGCTGTTCGCGACTCCGTCAGACTGTAACTATCTATGTTTGCAGCTTCTTGCGATTGGCACGCAATTTGCGTTGAACATCTGCCGGACAACGTCAAGGAGAAAATACGCACTTACTATGAGTGCTAGAGAGCGAGCACATTATGAACTGGAAACGCTGGTCAACACTAATCGGCTCGATGATTGCCGACAGCTATCATGCAGCAGCAATGGGATTAGTACTCGCCGCGGGGGCCCGTGGCGTTGTCTTGCTCCGGGTTGCCTGCCGCCACTATGTGCAACTTTGCCAAGAGTCAAGTCACTCTAAGCAGCGGCGCAGCGGCTGCCACAAGCGTAACCTTCGTGGTCACCGACCCGGTGCAGCAGTCGCAACCCGCATCGCGGGCTGGAGCCGGCGGACTTGGGGTAATCCTCTGCGGTCTCCTGTTCTTTGGTTATTACAACCGCAATAGAATGCAAGGCACCGCATCCACGATCGCGGTCGTCGTTGTCCTGGCTGCA
Source organism: Terriglobales bacterium (assembly GCA_035508395.1). Lineage (GTDB taxonomy): Bacteria > Acidobacteriota > Terriglobia > Terriglobales > Acidobacteriaceae > Acidiflorens. The sequence goes on from DATJNC010000012.1 coordinate 621, forward strand.
TGCGCACGGCTCGCTGGCTGTAGCGGATCTGGCAATCGCGTTGCGGCGCCAAGTTGAACCTACAACGTCGTGATCACTGCGGGCGGGGGCGGTGTCGTCCAAACCCAGACCGTAAAGCTGACGATCAACTAGGAAACTTCGCGGTCCGGGAATGCACCATGGCAACAGGCATTCCTGGACTTATTTGAAAAGCGGCGGGTTTACCGATTCGAGTGGACCCAAAATTGTAGAACCGACCAAAGCAGGCGATGAAATCACTCATGTGGAAAATTAGATGGATAGACGATCAGGGCCAGCTTGTCCTAAAGCTAAGCGGGCGGTTAGAGGGGAATCAGTTGGCCGAGTTGGAAGCTGCGTTTGGATCGGAGACAGATATTCAGAGCCTTGTCCTCGATCTGACGGACGTGCGATTGGTCGATCAGGATGCTGTGCGGTTCCTGGCAGCTTGCGAAGCCCGAGGAGCCCGGCTGCGAAATTATCCGGCCTACATCCGGGAATGGATTGATGCGGAGAAGGCGAGCCAGGAATCGACTTTGAATCAGCACGAAGACCCACGTGCTGATCGGCAGGCCGCCCGATGAGCGCCGGCATCCTGCTTCACATGCTTTGATAACGGCGTTTGTCGATTTTCAGTGCCTTGATCTTCGAATCCAGAGTCGAAGCCGGCATGCTCAAGGCAACTGCCGCTCCCGTGGGACCCGATACGCGGCCTTTGCATCGGCGCAGCGCGGCTTCGATCCGCTCCCGCTCCTGATCCTCAAGATCCTCCGCGAGTGGCCGTACACTGCCTGACTCGCGAGACAACCAGCTTTCATCAATGGCGAACTCATCGGTGTCGCTTACGATGACCGATCGCTCAATCACGTTCTGCAGTTCACGGATATTGCCTGGCCAGGGGTAAGACTGCAGGCTCTCCATCGTCCGCGTATCGATCCTCATTATTTTCTTGCCGGACTTGCTGGCGTAACGGTCGATGAAGTACCCAACCAGTAAGCGGATATCTTCTTTTCTCTTTCTGAGTGGGGGGACTTCAATGGGGAATACGTTGACCCGATAATACAAATCACTGCGGAATGTTCCGGCAGCAATCGAGGCGGGCAGATCTCGGTGCGTCGCGGCAATTACGCGGACATTGGCACGGATTGGCGTTGTACCACCTACACGCTCGAACTCTCGCTCCTGCAAGACTCTCAGAAGCGTCACTTGGGTCTCGGCATTCAGCTCCCCAATTTCGTCGAGGAAGATCGTACCTCCTTCCGCCAGTTCAAAGCGGCCGAGACGTCGCTGCAAAGCTCCCGTAAAGGCTCCCTTCTCATGCCCGAATAACTCCGAGGCGATCAGGTCGCGGGGGATCGCCGCGCAATTCACGCTGACAAACGCACGCGAAGCACGCGGTGAACGCTTATGAATCGCGCGGGCTATCAACTCCTTCCCGGTTCCCGTCTCCCCTGTGATCAGTACGGTGGTGTCGTTTTTGGCCACTCTTGAGACGCGGGCCAGAACAGCTTGCAGTGCAGGCGCCGCGCCGACGATCTCTTCGAACATCGAGGCCTTGTCAATTTCCTCGCGTAGAACCAGGTTCTCTTTCTCGGCTCTTTCTCCCTTACGTTTGCGATCGTCAATGTCGATTCGGGTACCGCACCAGCGCGTGATCTGGTCGGCCTCATTCCGCAACGGCCGAATCTCGTATACAAACCATCGGTATTCGCCATCGTGTCGACGCATGCGCGCTTCCATCGAAAAGGACTCGCCACTGGACATGGCGGTGCGAATGCCTTCTTTCAGTTGTCCCACGTCCTCGGGATGGGTGACCAGGTCGAGAAACTCCATGGGAGCTTTCGGCGGGATCGTGCCGAAGTAGTCAGACGATGTGAGATTGCCATACGACCCGCTCCCATCGGCTTCCCAAAGAAACATGTGCAAGGGAGCTACATCAATCACCTGCTGAAGCTCCTTCGCGTGCTGCCGCACGGCTTCTTCCACACGCTTGCGTTCGCTAATGTCCTGTACCACAGCTTGGCGCCCACCGGGGAAGGTCGGTGAAAGGGAGACCTCCACGGGCACTTGGCTTCCGTCTTTGCCAACAAACGTGCGCTCAAACCGGAAGAGACCTCCTTGAATCTTCTCGGGCGGTGTTGGATAGTGCGCTCGGTCCTCCTTCGAGTAAGTATCCAGAATGGATATTTTCTCAAGTTCCGACGCACTGCACCTCAGCAGTTTGAGGCCAGCAGGATTGGCCGAGACGAATTTCCCGTCGTTGCTCACCAACAAAATGGCCGCTGGAGAAAGATCCACCAGGGAGCGATACTTGGTTTCGCTCTCGCGCAATTCATTCTCGCCCCGCTGGATTTGCTCAAAAGCGCGAGCATTTGTAATTGCTACCGCGACCTGATTCGCAAAGATTTCGAGCCATAAAAAATCCTGCTGGCAGAGGCATTCGCGGTTGAATGTGGCTAAGACTCCAAGGATCTCTCCACGGGAGACGAGTGGATAGCCTGCAAAGCTTCGGATGCTCTCCCGTTTGGCCCATTCCTTGTTCCCGATCCACTCACTGGTAGCCGCAGCATCTGGGATCAAGATCGATCTGCCTGTGGTGCCGATCTCCCCGACCTTTCGATGGCCCCGGGGAATCCTGCGGTATTGGCCATGAAGAGAGGACCAGTCTTCGCCAGGAACGGATTTGGAAGAGCCGGCACTTGCGACCAAATGGAGGCACTGTGTTTGGTCTGCGCAGTCGGTCCTGCGGAAACAGCTTTGACAGAGATCTCCGGGCGCTAGCAACCAAACCCGCGCCAGTGCGACCCCCGGTTGTGCCGCAAGACCACGAACAACCGCGCTCAAAACATCGACCGTTTGGTGTTCGCCCGCTACCTGTGCTGCGAGGGAGAGTAAGGGTTCAGCCTGCACAACAATACCTCTCGGTCGGCCTGATTCTACCTGAAATGTCCTTCCTAGTGCTGACCGATTGAAGCTTAAGGTTATAGAGAGATAGTCGCGCCAGTCTGCCCCTTGTGTCAGTGATCCTTGTCGCAAAGCGTGTCATGCTGACATACAGTGGGCGAACAGCGGTTACGTCCCAGCTCATAGCGACAGGAAGCTGATTTCTCTACAGGAACGATCGCGCTGTTCTATCCGCCTTCGAAACCTGAGGGTGAGAAACACTCTCTCCCTTGTTTTCTCGCATCGTCACTTCGGGCATCCCCCCGGAGAGGAAGAATGACTTTCGCGGCCGTCACTCCCAGTAAGCCGCCGAGGAGCGTTTCCCAGGCGCGCGCCCCCAAGAGCGATGGCGATGTTTCCCCACTGATCGCGAGCGTTACCATGAGCGTGAAGGCGTAGGCTGCACAGGCAATGTCGTAGCGCTCTGGTAATGCCATGGCGTAAATTATCATTGCAATTGCAGCCAGTATCCACGCCAGTGGCTGTATGTGCATTGCGATCGGCAAGCACGCGATGCCGAGCGGGACTCCGATCAACGTTCCAAGGATCCGTCGGCGAACGCGATCTGCAGTTCCGGATGCCGACCCGGCAATGACATAGGTGCTCGCAGTAATCGCCCATGCGGACTCTTGGAGGTGTATTACGCTGCTTACTAAAACGATGACAAAAGCGGCCACTGCTGCCTGTAACCCCATCCGCAGTTCCCGTGATGCTTGCCTCTCCCCAATGGAGGCATCGACAACCGACACAGGCGTCGGATGTTCCGCCGGTCCGCTGAGCAAGCGAGGAACAACCGTGGACACCGTGGCTACTAATCCTGCCAGCGCTACCAGTCCCAGATCCGCCCGAGTGATCGCGGTTCCGTAGCCGAGAAGCTGGCCGATATAGATCTGGGATCCAATGCCCGCGCCAAGGATTCCGAATCGCTTGAGATATCCAACCAGAAACGCGCCCGTGATCAGAATCCACTC
>DATJNC010000013.1:0-29503 GCA_035508395.1 Terriglobales bacterium
CCCAATGGCCAGTTCCTGACCTTTTCCTGGACGCGCAAGTACGGGCCCGGCGAGCCCGGCTCCAACGACATTTATCTGATGGATATTGCCAGCAAACAATGGGTGCAGCTTACGCACGATGCGGGAAGAAACGATTTCCCCTGCTGGTCTCCCGACGGGCGGCACATCGTTTTTCAGTCCCATCGAACCGGGACCGAGCAGATCTTCAGCATGCTGGCTGACGGCTCGAATGTGAAACAACTGACGACCAAGGGCAATAACACCCAGCCGAACTGGAGTTGGAAGTAAATGTCCTGCTGAATAGGTCAGTTAAAGAGTCGACTGGTTTTGGTTTTGCAAGGTAGATTTGGAACCTACGGCATCGCGGCCGGCAAAGCGTGCGCTCCGCCGCGATTCTGCAAATTCGCCACAAGTCGAGCGCACGGAAACTTGGAGGATTCAGTGAAGCACCAGATACGGACCCTGGGCCTTGTCGTACTCACTTTCAGCATGATCATGTTTTGGAGCGCTTGCAAAAAGAAAGTCGCTCCTCCACCCCCTCCGCCACCACCGGCGCCCACGGCCCCGACCGCTTCGCTCTCGGCGAATCCGAATACCATCAATCAGGGCGACTCGACCACTCTGACATGGCAGACCACCAACGCTACCGACGTGAGTATTGATGGCATAGGTGCGGTCGATACCAGCGGCTCACGTCAGGTCACACCGACCAGTTCTACAACCTACCATCTGGTCGCCAAGGGAGCCGGCGGAACTCAGGACGCGACTGCGCGCGTGACCGTCAACGCCGCTCCTCCACCACCGCCGCCAACTACCTCGAACCTAACCGAGGAAGAGTTGTTCGCCAAGAACGTGCGTGATATTTACTTCGCGTACGACAACTACGAAATCAGGCCCGATCAGCAGGCTTCGATTCAAGGGGATGCGCAATTCCTGCAGCAGCACTCCAACATACGCATCACGATCGAGGGACACTGCGACGAGCGCGGCTCCACCGAGTACAATCTCGCGCTCGGCACCAATCGCGCCGACGCGGTGAAGAATGCGCTTATCCAGGCTGGGGTCAGTGGAGATCGCATCAAAACCTACAGCTATGGCAAGGAGAAGCCATTCTGCACCGAGCACGACGAGGCTTGCTGGCAGCAGAATCGCCGAGGCCATTTCGTATACGGGCAGTAGTTTTCGGGTTTTCCACCGGGGGACGGAGTCGCGCAAGCGTTGCTCCGTCCCGCTGTTTTAATCCAGTTTCGTTTGGTTATGGGTCAACTATGAGATTGAATCGCTTGACGGCTACATTCGCACTGTTTCTTTGCCTGGGCTTCTCTTCCCTTTTCTCCCCCTGGGCATTTGCGGCCAGCAAGGAGATCATCCAGCTCCAGACGCAGGTTGATCAACTGCAGCAGCAAATGACGCAGATGAAGCAATCATTCGACGAGCGCATGGGAGTGATGAAAAATCTGCTTGAGCAGAACACCGATGCTGCCAACAAGGTTAGCTCCGCGATCGAGGGGCTGCAGTCATCGCTCAATAAGCAGCAGACCGATCGCGCCGCTCAGGTTGACCAGATCTCTGGCCAGATTCAGGCGCTCAACGACACCATGGACGAACTGAAAGTTCGTCTCGCCAAGCTGAGCAAGCAATTCGAAGACATGCAATCGGCGCAGCAGTCGATGGCTGCGCAACAGGCTCAGGCGCAGCAGCAGGCTCAACAGATGGCGCAAGCTCCTCCGCCTGATGTTCTGTATAACAATGCTCTGCGCGACTACAACGGCGGCAACAACGATGTTGCCACCAAGGAATTCAGCGACTACATCAAGTTTTATCCTAATACCGATTTGGCAGGAAACGCGTACTTCTACATGGCGGAAATCGAGTTCAAGGCCGGTGATTACCAGAAGGCGATCGCGAATTACGATCTCGTCTTGCAAAACTTTCCGGGAGGAAACAAAGCAGCGGCCGCTCAACTAAAGAAAGGTCTGGCTCTGATTGAAACAGGAAAAGAAGACGATGGAGTGGAGGAACTGAAGCACGTGATTCAGCGCTACCCGCGCACCAATGAAGCCACTCAGGCGCGCGACAAGCTTCGCAAAATGGGTCAGACGGGAACCAGAAGCAGATAAAAACCAGTCTTCAGTTCGTCGCTCTCAGTGCCTGGCAAAAGCTCTCCGTCTCGAACCGTACAATTGCCGACTCAAAAGGACTACTTCTTCTCGTTCGGCACTGTCACACCACCCTCAATCTTCGGAATCCCGAAATGTCCGCCCAGATGTGACAAATCTAACGGACTGATCGATCCGGTCACAACCACGTAATCCACTTCGGTCGGCCGTGCGAATAGCATCGCCACATTGCTGATTGCATTGTTCTCAAAGCGCACCCAAACATCCGTCATTCCTGGTCCGCCACTCTTATCGTGGTTGTTGACCAGTTGCTTCCAGCCTGCGCCGTGGTATTCATCTTTCACGGAATCGAGTACGTCCGGGTCGTATATCCAAGGCTTCGCGAAGCGATATTCGTGCACGGAGATGCCACTGACGCCTGCGATCACGCGCTTCAAATCCTCATTATCCGGACCAATCTTCGCGGCAAACACCAGCATCGAGTGGTCGAGCGTAAACTCCGTCTTCGAAGTTGCCATCTGCCGCAGGACATCGAATCCTTGCGGAACGACTGGTTGCGGCTGTAATTGAGCTTGTGACACGGACGCGACGATCAAAATCGCCAGGACGGCAAACCGTACAAGATTCATAGAATTCCCCAAATTGCAGCAGAAAGATTCCGGGTAGAACTCCGCACCCACGCAGAACTCTCCGCCAATAAGAACCCATCCCCTGCAAATTAGTTGTATGAATTTTGCACGGAAGGTTTGATGAAACCGGTCAAACCGCATCCGCGGCGGCAGCCGCTCTCGGCACCGCCAGTTCGCTGGCGCGCAGCTCGACCCAATCCGTTTGCACAGTCTCCCAACCCTGAATCACGAAGCCGTACGATTCGAACAGACGCCGGATCTCAGGCCGGGTCCATCCAGCGATCTCTTCGAGAATCGGAACAATCGTTGCCAGGGCATTGTCGCTCAATACTGTGCGCTTCGCTATTTGGGCCACAGTTTTCGATTCTGAAACCGCAATGGTGAAACCTTCGTGCCGGTTGACATGCAACATTACGTGAATATCGGAGCTGCCATCACCCACGTAAACCACGCGATCGAAGGGGACGCCAATTTTATCTATCAGCTTCTCCAGGCGAGCCACCTTGCCGTATCCGGCAGTCGCCCGCACCAACGTGTCGATTTCACCATTCTCGCGATATTTAAACTCTGTGCCATAAATGTGATCTTGCGGAACGATTCCCTCCAACGCCGATTGAATCACTTCCACTGGCGCGGCCGAAAGCACGTAAAAATCAAAATGAAATCCCTCGATGCGATGGTCAAGAATGTCATAGACCTGCTTGATGTTTTGCTTCAGGCGAATGCGCTTCCCAACTTCCATCAGATGCTCGCGACGCACCTTGGAGCGGAAATGTGGATCGTGGAGAAGCAGGTAGGATAGTTCGGCGCCCTGCTGCACAAGATTCAACAGCGCCATGCCTTTAATTTTGCGTTCGAATTCTTCGACAGAGATGCCAACCAATTCGCTAAGAACGTAACCCGTGTCATTAAAGGTCAGCGTCTTATCGAAGTCGCTGGCGAACAGATAATGCTTTCTATTAGTACTTATCATGATCCAATTTTAGATTCACGAGTACGTTAATGAACCATAAAATTTCCCGATCGTATGTATTACAAGGACTTACGAAAGGTCGCGAACCCGCAAAGGCAATAAAAGACGCGGGCTTGCCCGGTCCGCTGTTTGGGCGTAGCCTGAATTGGCATCCTTACAAACGCGCGCGACGCGCAGATTCCCGAGGCGTTTTATGGGCCGCAGCTCCAGTGATCATCTCCGCAATGATGCCGATCGTGGCAAAGGCTCGCTTGAGCCTGACGAGCCAAGACAAGCCGGCAACAACTCCATGAGAGGCCAACTCTCGCATCGCAATCCAGATCCCCTCGCCGAAGGCGCTGACACGGACTTCCCGGAGCCAGGACAAAATCCCGAACACTCATTCGAAGGCAAACTGAAGAAGAAATAGCACCCTTTTTTGGTCTTTGACTGCCGGCGCTCGGGGCCAAGTCCTGATCCTGAGTCCTTTCCGCTTCGCGCCTCATCTCTTACAGGCGTCGACTCTTCTGTTGTGCGTGTATGTCTGAGTTCAATCCACTTATGAATTCTCAAGGAGTTTCCATGGCTCGCATGAAAGCCGTTCAGGTCGGCAAACCAGGCGGAAATTTTGAGCTGGTCGAAAGAGACATTCCCGAGCCAGCACGGGGTCAGGTGCGCATCAAGGTAGAAGCGTGCGGAGTTTGCCACAGCGACATACTGGTGAAAGAGGGCCTGTGGCCAGGATTACCATATCCCCGCATCCCCGGTCACGAGATTGCCGGCCGCGTCGATAAGGTTGGCGACGGAGTGACGCAGTGGAAAGTCGGACAGCGCGTCGGTGTTGGCTGGCATGGCGGTCATGACTTCACCTGCGATGCTTGCCGTCGCGGCAATTTCGTTCTCTGCCAGAACGAGAAAATCACTTCGCTTAGCAACGATGGCGGCTACTCCGAGTACATGGTCTCTCCGGCGGAAGCAGTAGCGGCCATGCCGGATGGTCTCGCGCCCGCCGACGCCGCTCCGCTGATGTGTGCCGGCATCACCGTTTTCAATGCGCTACGTCATTCCGGCGCCGGGCCCGGTGATCTGGTTGCAATCCAGGGAATCGGCGGACTCGGCCATCTTGGAATTCAGTATGCGAGGCAGATGGGATTCCGCACGGTGGCCATTGGACGCGGCACCGACAAGCAGCAACTAGCCAAGAAGCTGGGCGCCCACGAGTATGTGGATACCGAATCTTCAGATCCGGTAGCGGCCCTGCTGAAGCTAGGCGGCGCGCAAACCATTCTCGCTACCGCACCTGACAGCAAATCCATGTCACTTTTGATGGATGGTCTCGGTGGGGATGGTAAGCTCGTGATGGTGGGGTTTGGACCCGATCCGATAACGGCAACGCCGCCGCAGTTGGTCCTGAAGCGCCGAAGTATTCAGGGCTGGCCGTCCGGATCGGCGATCGACTGGGAAGACACGTTGAATTTCAGCGTGCTCACCGGGGTGCGGGCGATGATCGAAAAGTTTCCGCTCGAGAAGGCGGCCGACGCTTATGAGCAGATGATGAGCGGGAGAGTGAGATTTCGGGCAGTACTCACAATAGGCTAGGCATTACAACACCGACATGGAAACATGAGCACGCTGGCTATGGCAAAGCGAAATCTGGACCGGTAAGCGAAAGCCGACGCCGGAAGCCTAGAGCCGGAGTCATCGCAATTCTTCCATGCATTTTGCCAGCGCTTCCCTGCTCGGTCGCACAGCCGATTCCGGCAGCGTAGCCAGCGGCTCGTCGGTGACGTTCAGCATATCAATAAAGCTCGGGGCTTTCGAGTTGATGTAGAAGACGCCGGTGAGCACCTCGCCCTTGGCGTGCGATTCCATCAATCGTTGCACGGCTTTGATCTTGTCGGTCGGATCATATTCTTCTTCGAGCTTCCGCAGGCGGAGGCTCGAGCCATCGTGCATGGTCACTTCAAACGTGGTTCCCGGATCGTAGTCCACGTTGATTTCCTGGAAGGCAGGGACGAAGCTCACCTCATGCAACGGCTCTTCATGCGCCTGCATGTACTTATATGACTTAGTCGAGCCTTCATGGTCGTTGAATGTCACACAGGGAGAGACCACGTCGAGCATGACGGTGCCATTATGCGCGATCGCCGCCTTGAGCATGGTGTGCAACTGCTTTTTGTCGCCGGAGAACGAGCGCCCGACAAATGTTGCGCCCAGTTGTATCGCCATGGCGCACGTATCTACAGGAGGAAGATCGTTTGCGATTCCACTCTTGAGCGTGGAACCGATGTCGGCGGTCGCAGAAAACTGACCCTTTGTCAGCCCGTAGCAGCCGTTGTCTTCAATCACGTAAATAATCGGGAGATTTCGCCGCATGAGGTGGACGAACTGTCCCGCGCCGATAGAGACTGTATCGCCATCGCCTGTAACGCCGAGTGCGAGTAGATCTTTGTTCGCCAGCATGGCTCCGGTAGCAACCGAAGGCATCCGTCCGTGGACGCTGTTGAAGCTATGCGAGCGATTCATAAAATACGCGGGGCTCTTGGAGGAGCATCCGATGCCGCTAAACTTGGCCACACGTTCGGGCTTCACGCCCATCTCGTACATGGCGTCGATGATGCGCTCGGAGATGGCGTTGTGTCCGCAGCCTGCGCATAGCGTCGTTTTGCCGCCGCGATAATCGACCACCTGCAGGCCGATGCGATTTACTTTGGGAGCTGGCGTCGAGGCCGGCGTGCCCGTGGTTCCCATTTACTTACCCTCCATCATCATGAGTTCGTCGGTCACCGAACGAGCATCGATCGGCAATCCGTGAATATGGCAGATCGAACGAAGGCGCGGCGTCAGTTCTGGTTTGATATCGAGCCTGAGCAGGCTAGCCATCTGGCCGTCGCGATTCTGCTCGACGACATAGACGCGGTCGTGATGCGCGATGAAATCGTGCACCTCGCGCGTGAACGGATAGGCGCGCACACGCAGATAGTCGGTCTCGATGCCATACTCCTTGGCGAGCTGGTCACGAGATTCGATGATTGCCCAGTGGGACGTGCCATAGGCAAGAATGCCGATCTTCGCCTTGCCGCTGCCGGCAAGTTCCGGACGCGGAACAAATGAGCGCGCCGTTTCAAACTTCTTGTTGATGCGCTCCATGTTGCGCTCGAAGTCATCGGGCCGCTCGCTGTATTGCGCCTTTTCGTTGTGACCGCTGCCGCGAGCGAACCAGGCGGCCGCCGGATGATCGGTTCCCGGCAGAGTACGATAGCCGACGCCGTCACCGTCCACATCTTTATAGCGCGCAAAGCTGCCGAGGCGCTCCAGATCTTCTTTCGAAAGAACCTTTCCCCGCTCGATCGGTTTTTCAGGGTACGGGAACGGATCCGACATCCAGTTGTTCATGCCAAGATCAAGATCGGACATGACGAACACTGGTGTCTGGAATTTTTCGGCGAGATCAAACGCCTCCTGCGCCATGGTGAAACACTCGCTAACCGAATTAGGTAACAGCATGATGTGCTTGGTATCACCATGGCTGAGAAACGCCGTCGAAAGCACGTCGCCCTGCGAGGTGCGAGTTGGCAGACCGGTCGAAGGACCGACGCGTTGAATATCCCAGATCACGGCGGGAACTTCGACGTAATACGCAAGTCCGGAAAATTCCGCCATCAGCGAGATGCCTGGACCGGCGGTTGCGGTCATTGCGCGCGCTCCAGCCCAGCCGGCGCCAAGGACCATGCCGATCGCGGCAAGCTCATCTTCCGCCTGTACGATCGCAAATGTCGCTTTGCCATCCGGGCCAACGCGGTATTCCTTCATGTATTCCATCATCGTTTCGACAAGCGACGACGAGGGCGTGATCGGATACCAGGTCACCACCGTGCATCCGGCAAACATGCATCCCATGGCCGCCGCGGAATTGCCGTCGACGATGATCATGCCTCGGGTCTTATCCATGCGCTCGATGCAGAACGGATCGCGCTTCTTCAAATTCGCCGCGGCATAATCGTGGCCGGCTTTGGCGGCGGCCAAGTTAAGGTTGGCTGCCTTTGCCTTGGTCGCAAATTGCTTGCGGATCGCCTTTTCGACTTCGGCAAAGTCGATTTCGAGCAGCTGAGCTGCCACGCCAACGTAAATCATGTTCTTGATCAGCTTGCGCAGCTTGGCTTCCTGGCACACGGCGGCGACCAGCTTGTCGTAGGGTACCGAGTAAAAATTAAGATCGCTGCGCAACTTGTCGAGTCCGAGTGGCTCGTCGTAAAGAACGCTGGCTCCGGGGGCAAGCGTCTTGACATCTTCCTGCGCCGTCTCCGGATTCATCGCGATGAGAAGATCGATTTCTTTCTTTCGCGCGATATAGCCATCTTTATTGGCGCGAATCGTGAACCAGGTTGGCAATCCGGCAATATTCGATGGAAAAAGATTCTTGCCCGAGATCGGTACACCCATCTGAAAAATGCTGCGTAACAGAACTGTGTTTGAACTTTGCGACCCCGACCCGTTGACGGTCGCGACTTGAATGCTCATGTCGTTGACGACACGTTGTTGCCCCAGTCGGCCGGACGATTCCCGGGGCACGACATCGGTTGTGGCCATGCTATTCCTTCCTCGTCAAACCTGCGTGATCAAACCCGCGCAATGTGTGGACCGGGCGAACCCCATACCCCGGCATTGCTTCTCGATGCAGATGCCCTCTTAGTATATCGCCAAGATTGTGCTGAAACGAGAGCTTCCTGAACGTCGTGTAGTCGAGCTTGATTCTTTGCACCTGCCTCTTATTAGCACGACGTACATTGGTTGCGCGAACCGCCGCAAATGCTTCCGCAACCGCCGCGACAAATATATTGACGCACACTTGACACAACCATGACACCAGGCTTCTTAGAACCGCCTACTTTCAACTTGCGGTGATTCGGTGGGGAGTCACCCAGAATTCACTCTAAAACTGGAGATGAAAATGACTCAAGAGACGAATATGCTCGCTCCCTCTTCCGAAGCAAGTGACTCACCTTCTGCCCATGGGGTTAAGCGTCGTTCTTTCCTAAAGGGCATGGGCATAGCAGGCGCAACTCTGGCTGGCGGCTCGCTGCTCAGCGCCGCCGCCCAAACCTCACAACAAGCTGGCATTATCACTTCGGGCGACGTTGCCATCCTTCGATTTCTGGCCGCCGCGGAACTCATTGAGGCTGATCTGTGGCAGCAATATGCCGAACTCGGAGGACTCACGCCCGGCCAGCTACCCGTGGAATCAGCACCATTCAAGCCAATGAACAGCTACCAGGCCGCCTTCATGAACCTCGATGGGGATGGCCCGCAGTATATCTCCAGCAATACTCTCGATGAGGCCAGCCACGCGGCCTTTCTCAATGCTTATCTGATCTCGATCGGGGCCGAACCAGTAGATCTGGACGCGTTTCGAAATCTACCCAGCAGTGAGGCGACCGGCGCGCAACAGATTGGGCGGCTCACCAATCTGATGAACCTTACCGTGGATACCAGTTGGTACACGCGCTACCGAAGCAGCAAGAATCCGGATTTTGGCGCCACGTTCCCGCAAGCCATCGACCTCGTCAACGTAACCGCGATTCCACGCACCAATGCAGACTTCAAACCCAAGCACCGCGTGCAGGCGATTGCCAACACGGCCGCCTTCCACTTCGGAACGATTGAACAAGGCGGCAGTAGTCTGTACTCTGCCATGGCGCAGAAAGCCACCAACCTCGAAGTTTTGCGCATCGTGGTCAGCATTGGTGGAGACGAGGTCGCTCATTTCCTGGAGTGGGTGGACTTCGCCGGTAACGGCGTGCAGCCACCGATTGCGCCATTTACAGATCCAGTCTCCGGATTGACGTTTCCGAATTTTGACAAAACCGTCAATCCATCGTTGCAAACCAACCTGATTTTTCCCGTGCCCTGCGAGTTTGTCAGCCCAAACTTGCCGGCCTGCGCGGTGATTCGCCCCACCAACCCGACGGGAATTGCCAGTGGCGTAGTCGACTTTCTGACCGCGATGAACTTGTTCGATGGCCAGTCTTCGGACTTCTTCAAGACTTTGGAAAAGCTGGCAAAAGCTGCAGATGCCGCCAGGCGTGGATTCTAGAAACGACAATCTGCAACTTCTCTCGATTTTCTGGCGCCGGCGGGACTAAGTTCCTCCCGGCGCCGGTTTGCACCAATGGCCCACGCAGATGACACAACACCGTTCATAGTGAAAGGAGCTTTATGTTTGAAGGATTGTTTCAGCCGATGCATTTGCTGGTTGTTTTTGGAATTGCTCTTCTCGTCTTTGGTCCGCGAAAACTGCCGGAACTTGGAAAAGGAATCGGCGAGGGAATCCGCGGCTTCAAGTCAGCCATCAGGGAACCGGAAAAGGTGATTCCGAAATCCGCCGATTCCGCTGCTGCTGACCCCGCTGAGTCACTGCCGCCCGAAAGCGGCAATTCGCGGTAAATGCAGTAAGCTGATTGGATGAGATTTCTGAACAAGCTCCAGGCCTTGCTCCTGGGACTGATCTTGATGTGGGCTTGCGCGGCTTGGCCACAGGCGGGCGAGCCTACAGCTTCCCCCGATAAACAGAACACCAACAAAGCCCAGTCTGCCGGCCAGCCACGCAATCAAAATACCGCCGACGCCAAGGACGTTCAGCCACAAACTCCCGGCCCCACTGCTCCGGAAAAGATCATTTCTCCGCAGGAGGCGAAGGAACTTTTCCATTCGGTCGACGAACTTCTGAAATTTGCCAGCGACGATACGGCATTGCCTATTAAGCATGAGGTTAAGCGCAAACTGGCCGATCGCAAGGAAGTCGAGTCCTATCTGGAAAAGGGCATGCGTGACGACAAGGATGCGAAGCGATTGGAGCGCTCATCGGAGGTTCTGAAAAAGTTCGGCCTGATTCCTCGCGACTTTCAGTTAGGACCGTTCCTGGTGTCGATGCTGAAGGAGCAGGTCGCGGGATACTACGATCCGAAAAAGAAGACGGTCAATATTTTGAACTGGGTCGACCCCGAGCAGCAGAAGCCCGTGCTGGCGCACGAACTAACCCACGCGCTGCAGGATCAATCATTCGATATGGAGAAGTGGATGGAAGCGGCCGAGACCGAGGGTGACAAGAAAAACGATCCTACTCCGGCCGATATCGACACCGATGAGGAGTCCTCAGCGCGCGAGGCGGTAGTCGAGGGTCAAGCCATGGTCGTAATGCTCGACTATTCGCTCGCTCCTACCGGAAAAACGCTCCTCGACATGCCGCAGGTTGGCGAAGCCCTCAAGCAAGGCATGCTCGACGAGCCGGACTCTCCGACGTTCCACAGCGCTCCGATTTTTCTGAAGGAAGAACTCACCTTCCCCTATCGCTATGGACTGGACTTTACCCTGGCGCTTGAGAAAGCAGGCGGCAAGGAGCTGGCGTATGCCGGAGCGTTCAAGGATCCTCCCAACACGACGCGTGAAATCATGGAGCCGGACACGTATTTGTCGCGCGAAAAGCTGGAGCCGCTGCGGCGTCTTGATTTCAAGAAAGACTTCGAAAAATACGACACGTTTGACATCGGCGCGATCGGCGAGTTCGATGTAGACGTTCTGGTGGAGCAATATGCGGGCAAGGACGAAGCAGAAGCGATTTATCCCGCATGGCGCGGCGGCTATTACTTTGCCGGGCGCATGAAAGGAACCAAGTCAGGCCCGCTGGCTGTTCTCTATGTTTCGCGCTGGGCCTCTGCCGGTGAAGCCGCGGAATTTGCGGCTATCTATGCCCAATCACTGGCCAAGCGCTATCAAACCCGCCAGCCGCTCGATCGCGAGGGCAAGCCTGCAAAAGACGCTCCGCCCGCCGAATCGTGGCGCACCTTGCGCGGTCGTCATGCCTGGATGACCGAAGAGGGAGCTGTGGTAATTGATGTGCGCAACGACGAAGTGCTCGTCAGTGAAAGTCTCGATGACGGCACCACGAAACAAGCGGAAGGGGACTTCTGGCCTGAGCCCGCGAGCAAGAACTAAACTCCTCGCGAATGTGTCGCAATAATCTCTCGAAGGCTCGCGGGCATAATGCTCGGCGCAATGGTAGGACCCTGCGCGCGCTTGATTCGGCCTCTGCAATCTTCAGTCGGCAATCTCCCCCGCGAGCCAGCCTTACCACCGCTCTTGTATAATCACGAGTTCCGCGGAACCTCACGCCCTTTCCAGGAGTTCCATTGCAACAAGCAGAAGTTGGCATCATCGGCGGCAGTGGTTTGTATCACATTCCCGGCTTTACGGATGCGCGCGAACTGCGGCAACAGACGCCCTTCGGCGACCCCTCCGACGCCTATATTTTGGGTACGCTCGAAGGCCGCAAGGTTGCCTTTCTCGCCCGGCACGCGCGCGGACACATGCTGTTGCCGAGCGAACTGAATTTTCGCGCCAACATATATGGCTTTAAACAGCTCGGAGTCGAGCGCATCATTTCGGTTTCCGCCGTTGGCTCTCTAAAGGAAGAACATAAGCCGCTGGATTTCGTGATCCCCGAACAATTCTTCGATCGCACGCGGCATCGCATTGATACTTTCTTCGGTGACGGCATCGTTGCGCACGTCGGTTTCGGCGATCCCGTATGCGCGGAGCTGACCAAGGTAGTTGCCGCCGCGTGCAAGAGTGCTGGGGTCAACAGCAAGCTTGGTGGAACCTACGTCTGCATGGAGGGACCGCAGTTTTCTACCAAAGCCGAGTCGAACATTTATCGGGGCTGGGGAGCCGACGTGATCGGCATGACCAATCTGCAAGAGGCCAAGCTGGCGCGCGAGGCAGAGATTTGTTACGTAACCATTGCGATGGTCACTGATTATGACTGCTGGCATCCGCATCACGATGAGGTGACGGTGAACCAAGTCATCGCCGTGCTGACCAAGAATGCGGAGAACGCAGCCAAGGTCGTAAAGGAGACGGTGGCGGCCATGCCGAAAACGCGCGCCTGCAAGTGTGGATCGGCGCTCGCGCACGCGATCCTTTCCGATCGCACAAAGGTCCCTGCGCATACGAAGGAAAAACTGAAGTTGATCCTTGAAAAATATCTCCAATAGCGGAATCTTATTCATGAGCATATTGGTGGTTGGTTCGGTTGCGTTTGATACGATCGCCACGCCCTCAGGCCGGGTAACCGATATTCTTGGGGGCGCGGCTACTTACTTCTCGCTGGCCGCGAGTTACTTCACCGATGTGCGCGTAGTCGCCGTCGTGGGCAGCGATTTCGGCCCCCAACATGAGGCAGTGTTCCAAAAGCGCGGCGTGGATACGCGCGGCATCGAGCGCACTGAGGGAAAGACTTTTCGCTGGGGCGGACAGTATCTCGACAACCTGAACGAAGCGAAAACGGATTTTACCGAACTCAATGTTTTCGAGAAATTTCAGCCCCGCATTCCGAAGGAGTATCACGATACGCAGTTTCTCTTTCTTGCGAACATTCACCCGACCCTCCAAGCTACCGTGCAGCAGGAGATGAATGGCGTGCGGCTGACCGGCGGTGACACGATGAATTTTTGGATCCAGCGCACTCCCAAAGAGCTCGCCGAAACATTGAAGCTTGTCAATGTGCTTTTGATCAACGATACCGAGACGAAGATGCTCGCGGAGGAAAAGAACCTCCCTCGCGCCGCCAGCAAAGTCCTCGGCATGGGGCCCAAGGCCCTGGTTGTCAAGCATGGAGAATACGGCGCCACCATCTTTTTTCGCGACGGCGCATTTGGCGTCGGATCGCATCCCTTTCGCGCTCCAGCTCTGCCGATCGACGAGGTCAAAGACCCGACCGGCGCTGGCGATTCTTTTGCCGGAGGCTTCATGGGATACATCGCGTCTCAGGGCGAAATCAACCGTGAGGTTCTCAAGCGCGCGCTATTTTACGGCGGTGTGATGGGCTCGTTTGCCGTGGAGAACTTCGGCACTCAGCGCCTCGAAAGCCTGACGCGGGATGAAATCGATGCCCGCTTCCAGGTATTCCGGGAGCTGACGCATCTGGATTGAGTCCTTATCTGCCCTTGAAGATGCTGTCAGCCTGAGCGCATGTAATCGGGCCACCGATTCTCCCATTACTGATTGATGCAAGGAAGCTCCATTTGAAACCAGGCATGCCCATCTCATTCCCCGCTTCATTTATTCTCAATCGATGAAACGCCGCAGCCTTGACGCCGCAAAACAGGATCCTGCCACGCATCGTCTCGCCCGAGTCGGCATGCTGGCAGCGTGGGTGTCGATCGGCTCGTTCTTCTATTATCTGCGGCGCGACGAGATCCTTATGCTCGGGGATTCTGTTGCCCACATCAACATTGCTCGACGAGTTTTCGACTCTCTCGCTCCCGGACTCCCGCAACTCGGCACAGTCTGGCTGCCACTGCCGCACCTGCTGATGATTCCCTTCTTACTCTCAGACAAGATGTGGCAAAGCGGCATAGGCGGCTCGATCCCTTCCATGATCGCTTATGTTTTTGGAGTCGTGGGAGTATATCGGCTGGTTGGACGTTTGCTCCAATCCGTGGGTCTGACTCAGCCTAAAACACAGCTCGCATGCTCGATTGCAGCTCTCATTTATGCAGCGAATCCCAATCTGATTTATATGCAATCGACAGCGCTCACTGAGCCGCTGTATCTCGTCTTTTTCATCTGGGCGGTGGTCTATTTCGCAGAGTTTGCCGCAGCTGCCGAGAAAGATCTTGGCCTCCAAGCAGCTCGCCGTGGCCTGCTTCGATGCGGCTTGTTTGTTGCTTGCGCAGAGTTGACGCGTTATGACGGATGGTTCCTGGGCGGTGTGGTGGGCGTTTCAGTCGCAGCCGTTGCGGCCACGAATTGGAAAAACACTGTCCTGCGTTGGAGCGCGCTCAAATTTCTGCTTGGCATCGCGATAGCGCCCATACTGTGGATCGGCTATAACGCGGAGATGTATGGTAATCCGCTCGAGTTTGCCAATGGTCCCTACTCGGCAAAAGCCATTGCCCAGAGGGTAGCCGCTCCCAATCCTGCCGCGCACAATCTCTGGGCCGGCGCTTCCTACTTTCTGAAATCGGCTCAAATCACCCTGGCAGTCGGCAACTGGGGACGCTTCTGGCTGCTCGCCGCCGCCATCGCAACCGCCGCTTTTGTTTGGAAGGTGCGCCTCCAACCGATAATCTGTGTCCTGATTCTTCTGTGGTCACCCACTGCCTTCTATTCCCTCTCGCTCGCCTACGGTTCCGTAGTCTTGCATGTTCCGATGTGGTGGCCCTTCGCCATTTTTAATCAGCGTTTCGGACTGCAATTGCTTCCCTTGTTTGCGGTTTCCGCCGGGCTGCTTTTTGCGGGTATCTCGGCTGCGCGTTTTGTACACCACGAGTGGCAAGTTGTCGCGCCCACGGTTTTGCTGGTTTTCGCGGGCTACGGTTTCGTGTGGGCAGCCAAACCTCTTTGTTGGCAGGAAGCGTGGAACAACTGGCAGGCGCGACGTGGGCTCGACACGGCGGTTGAGTTGGCATTAAGAGAGTTCCCTCCGAATTCTCGCTACCTGATGGACCTCACCGAGCACGTCGGCATCATGGAGCGGCTGGGGATTCCACTGCGCCAGGTTGTGAATGAAGATGACCACAGGCAGTGGGTCAGGCCGACTGATCCCGATGGCACGTGGGAGCGCGCTCTGGCCGATCCCGGTCGCTATGTCGATTTCGTAATTGCCTTTGAAGGCGATCTGGTCGACAGAGCCGTGAATCGGACGAACCTTACGCTACTCGAAGTGATTCACTCCCTGGGCCGCCCACCCGCCCGAATCTACCAGGCTCGCCGGCCGACCAATGGATCGCGTTAGTCGGTCACACCGGCACAGAATGCGTGGAGGCTCCGATGATAGAATCCGCCCGAGGCAGCGGACATTCCCATCGGCCGCTTCAGCTCAATTGTGAACCTCAAATCCGCCAAGACGATCCTGTTCACCAAAGCCTCGGCCTGCAGTAACGATTTTTTGATCATCGCGGGCACGGATGCGTACGGAGACCTCAGCGCGCTGACCCGCCGCCTCTGCGACCGTCACAACGGCGTTGGTGCCGATGGCGTGGAGTGGCTTTTTCCCGATTCAGAAGCAGATGTAATGGCGCGGCTGATAAATGCCGACGGCTCCGAAGCAGAAATCTCCGGCAATGGCACCCGCTGCGTGGCCGCCGAGATTTGTTCCCGTACTGAGAAGTCGGCTCTCATCGTCCGCACAGGAGCCGGATTAAAAACCTGCCGTCTGATTGAAAACCGCTGCCCGACGTTTGAATTCGAGTCGGCGATGGGAGCGGCAATCGTGGCTGGAGAGCTAACGATCACTGTGGATCCACTCCGCGTGACAGGCACAAAAGTGTCCACGGGCAATCCGCATTTTGTAGTCTTTGTCGACAGTTTTCCCGACCACTGGCGGCGCAAAGCAGCCGTGATTCAGGCGCAACCACAATTTCCCCAAGGTACAAATGTGGAGTACGTCGTTGTGCGCGGCCCCACCGAAATCGAAATACGATTGTTCGAACGCGGCGTAGGCGAAACCATGTCGTCCGGCACGGGGTCTTGCGCTTCGGCCGTCGCGGCGATCGCGAGCGGCCGGGTTCGGTCACCGGTAACCGTGGTTGCACCGGGCGGCCCGCAGAATGTCCGCTGGGAGAGAGAAGAGAACCAAGTTTATCTACGCGGTCCGGCAACACTGGTCTGCCGCGGAGAATTCTTCATTTAAGATCGAATCTCAAGCCCGCATGTCGAACGCTCAAAGACCTCGAATCAAGCCGCCTGCCCTGCGCCGGGGCGACCGCGTGGGCATTGTGGCGCCCGCCTCAAACATAAAACGCGAACTTCTTGAGGCTGGATGCGACAGCCTTCGAGCTGCAGGCTACGAGCCGTTCTGTTTGCCTTCGATCCTCGATCGCGATTTGTATTTTGCCGGATCGGTCGAGCGGCGAACGCGCGAACTGGAAGAGATGTTCGTGCGTGAGGATGTTCGTGCCATCGTGTGTGCGCGCGGCGGCTACGGTGCAAATTATCTGCTGAACGCAGTCGATATACGAAAAATCGCCGCTCATCCAAAAATTTTCGTCGGCTACAGCGACCTGACTACGTTGCTCACCTGGTTCACAGATAAAGCTGGGTTTGTCACTTTCCATGGCCCGATGGTCGCCAAGGACTTTGCGCTGACCGACGGTGTCGATTTCGCTTCCTTGCGCAATGCGCTTGAGGGCAGTGGTTCCTGGCAGGTTGAAAACTCCGGTGCGAAGCCACTGATCGAAGGCGAAGCCGAAGGCATTCTCTACGGCGGCTGTCTATCGCTGCTCGTCGCCGCCTTGGGCACCCCGTATGACATCCAAACTACTGGAACCATTCTCTTTCTGGAAGACGTCGCCGCCAAGCCCTTTCAGATTGATCGGATGCTGATGCAATTGAAGCTGGCCTGCAAACTCGACGATGTCTGCGGCCTTGTCTTCGGAGAGATGATGGACTGTCACCAGGGCAACGATCAGGATTACACGCTCGAAGAAGTGGTGTTGCGTGTCGTGGGCGATCTCGGAATCCCGGTCGCCTTCGGCATGCGCTCGGGCCACACCTCACGCGCCAATATCACGCTTCCATTCGGCGTACACGCCAAGCTCGAAGTGGAGCGTGAGGTCAGACTGCAAATTCTGGAGCCGGCGACAACTTCATGGCGAATTCAAAGCACATCCATTTGATCGGCATTTGTGGAACGGCCATGGCATCGCTCGCGGGTATGCTGCGCGAGCGCGGACACCGCGTCACAGGCTCCGACGCCGCCGCGTATCCGCCGATGTCGACATTTCTCGCGTCGCTCGGCATTCCGGTGGCTCAGCCCTTCGCCGAGGCAAATCTCCACCCACGGCCCGATCTCGTCGTAGTCGGCAACGCAATCTCGCGCGGCAATGTGGAATTGGAGCATGTGCTCGACACGCGCATTCCCTTCTGCTCATTGCCTCAAATCCTGCATGATGAATTTCTTGTTGGCAAAGAAGTGCTGGTCGTTGCCGGCACACACGGAAAAACCACCACCACCTCAATGCTCGCCTGGATTTTCGAAACGGCTGGCCTTTCGCCTTCGTTCTTAATCGGCGGCATCGCCGAAAATTTCGGCTCCAGCTTTGGCCTCGGATCGGGCAAGCACTTTATCCTTGAAGGCGACGAATATGACACCGCCTTCTTCGACAAAGGTCCCAAGTTTCTTCATTACTTTCCCGACGCCATTATTCTCACTTCCGTCGAGTTCGACCACGCGGATATTTATAAAGACCTTGATGCCGTTGAAACCGCTTTCAAGCGACTGGTCAATCTTGTTCCGCGACGGGGATGTATCGTAGCTTTCGATACCGGCGCTAGCATCGAGCGCTGCCTGGCAAAAGCTTTTTGTCCGGTCGAACGTTACGGTTCTTCAGATCGCGCCGTATGGCGGATCACAAATCTCAATCTCGCGCCCGACCGCACAACCTGGACTGTCCTGCATCAGGGGACGCCATGGGCAGATCTCGAATTCGCTCTCGGCGGCGAGTACAACGTCTGGAACGCGACCGCTGCCGCCGCCTTGGCCACCAGCCGCGGAGTCCCCAAAGACGCGATCGCAGAGGCCCTCGCGACCTTCCGCAGCGTGAAGCGCCGTCTCGAAGTAAAAGCGGAGGTCAATAGCGTGATCATCATCGATGACTTCGCGCATCATCCGACGGCGATCGAGCAGACGATTCATGCGTTGCGGGCGCGTTACCCGAACCGTCGCCTCTGGGTTGTGCTCGAACCGCGCTCCAACACTATGCGCCGTAATGTGCTGCAAGACGCGCTCGCCCAGAGCCTGTCATTGGCCGATCAGATCGTGGTCGCCGCAATCTTCAAATCTGAAGCAATCCCGGAAAACGAACGCCTCGATTTGCACCGGGTAATCCAACAAATCCAGGATCGCGGCAAATCGGCTCGCATTCTCGCCGACGCCGATACGATCGTGAACACCATTACGCCGGAGCTGCGCGGTGGCGATGTGGTCGCAATTCTTTCCAATGGCGGGTTTGGCGGCATTTATGAGAAGCTACCCAAGCTCCTGGGCACTTTGGCACTGACGCAAAAGCACGGTTCGTCTGGGTAGGGAGTGCGCTCCGTACTTTCCGTTTTCGAGAACCGGATGCATAATCACGCAGGCCAGAGGTTCCCAAGAGCCCATGCACCACACTGAATCAGCCGTTAAGGTTGCCGGCCTCAATCATGCAGAGCGCGCTCCCTCGCCGGTTCGCACCATCCTCATGCTCGGCTTCTGGGCCGTTTCGCTGCCCATCGCAGCGCTTATCGGTATTCCCTGGACGTATCTCACCAAAGACGTTTCGTTTCTCTATCGAACCTGCATGTGGGGCGCGTGGGTCGGGGTTCGCATCGCTGGCGTGCAAGTCGAGGCCCTCGGGCTCGAGAAACTCGACCACAAGCGCCCATACATTTTCATGTCGAACCATGTCTCGAACCTCGATCCGCCAATCCAGATTCCCCTCATCCCCGGCCTGGCTTCTGTCCTCGTGAAAAAAGAGCTTTTCAAAGTGCCCATCCTCGGAAAAATCATGCTGATTGGATCACTGGTGCCTGTCGATCGCGGCAATCGCGACGCGGGCATCGCCGCCGTTCATGACGCCAAAGCCGTAATTGATCAAGGGCGGAGCATGATGATTTACGTCGAAGGCAAGCGCTCCTACGATGGCAGGCTGCTTCCATTTAAGAAAGGGCCGTTCTATCTCGCCGAAGAATGTCAAATTCCGGTTGTGCCCATCACTATTTCAGGCACACAGGACATCATGCCGAAGCGGCGTTTTGGGATTCGTCCGGGGCTGGTGTCCGTGAAATTTCATGAGCCGATCGAGCCGGCGGATTTCGGCAGCCGCGAGGATTTACTCGTCAAGGTGCGCGCAGCCATCAACAGTGGCCTCCCCGAGGGGTTGCAGGAGTAGCAACTATCTGCGAGGTTGCCGAACCTGTCTTTGGCATAAGGACGATCAAGACTATAGCGATGATGCCGAATGCCGCCGATCCGCTCAGAAGATGAACCCGTTCGCCCACGTCCCGCAGTGATTGCCACGTCATGACGGCGGCGTGTGCCAGGCTCGACCAGGCTGCGAAAGCAATCAAACTGCGATGGGCCGTCGGATTCCGCGACGCAAGCAATAGAAAAATTCCCAGCGTCACGTACAAGCTCAGCATCATCTGCAAAGTCTCTTCCGGCAACGTCAGCAATGGGTAGACTGTCGCTACAAAGAGGACCCCAACGATCACCAGTACAACCTTCAAAGCCTTTTCTCGAACCATTGTGCTCTCCTCACGTCAAACGAGGCCGACCATGAAGAAGCAATACGAGAATTGCGTCAACCTGGTTCCCTGCTTTATTCCTGGAGCCTCCTTACTACCTTCGCTAGGTCCGGCAGCTTGTTGAAGACGGCGCAGCAGCGCAGCCAAAGCTTGTTCTCGATGGCCGGATACCCACTGACTATCGTGTTCGCGGGAACGTCGTTCGGAATTCCACTCTGGGCGGTGGCGATGGCTCCGTCTCCAATTTTGCAGTGCCCGGCGACTCCAACCTGACCGGCAAGGATCACCTTCTTTCCGATCTCCGTCGATCCCGCCAGACCCACTTGTGCGCACAGCAGCGTGTCTTCGCCGATGTTGGATGTGTGACCCACCTGAACCAGGTTGTCGATTTTCACACCGCGCGCAATGGTTGTCTGGCCAATGCTCGCGCGGTCAATACAGCTTCCCGCCTGCATCTCCACGTCGTCTCCGACAACCACAATGCCCGACTGCACAATCTTGAACCAGTGGCCAGAGTCGTCTTTGGCAAAACCGAAGCCGTCTGCCCCGATAATGACCCCGTTCTGCAGAAGTACGTTATCGCCGAGCCGGCAAAATTCGCGCACCGTTGCGTGCGTGTGAGCGAAGAAATTTTTACCGATTTTTGCCCCGCGATAGATCGTCACGTGCGCCAGTAGCACGGCGTTGTCGCCAATCTCGACATTTTCATCGATTACCACATAGGGGCCGAGGTGAGCATTCTTGCCAATCTTCGCCGTGGAATGGATGACCGCCGTGGGATGAACCCCGGGATCATACCGGGGCGGGTTATAGAACAGCGCAACGGCCTTCGCCCACGCCAGATGAGGGTTGTTCGTCCGCAGCATCCCCGTGGAAATTGCGGGGAAGTTCTCATCAATGATCACAGCCGAGGCACGCGTAGTCTTGGCGGCCGGGGCGTACTTCGGGTTATGCAAGAAACTAAGTTGTCCCGGCGCGGCATGCTCAATAGCTGAAACGCCGCTGATCTCGGTTTCAGCAGATGCGTTTTCGAGACGCGCGCCAATGGCGATGGCGATGTCAGAAAGGTTCATGAGGGTATCCGGAGGAAATTGTAGCGGAACGAGGATCAGCCTACTGCTCGAACAATGTGACCTGGCGCGTGTCAGCCGGCAACCCTTTACGCCGACGCCGAGCCGCCCCGATGACAGCCAGAACCGTGATTGACGTCAAGGCCGAGCGCGGCACGAAAATCCGCTGCGTGTTCGATCGCAGGTCCGGCGGATTCATCAAGAAGCCTTCGGGAGGATTCTGCGTAAGGTCGTTGGGCAGAATGCCTTCTACAAGATCGTTGTCTTTGAACTTGAGCCGTACCCACAATCCTTCCGTGCGAGGACGGGTGGTAAAGGTCTTGCGCAGCATGAGATCGGCATCGGAGAACTCACGCACGAAATAAACGACCTTGATGTCGCGAAGTTCGATGGCGACCACATTGCCGGTTGTGTTGAGCAGTTCGAGTTTGCCCTCGACCACGAAATTGGCGGGCGCGACATAGCCATGGATGGAGTCGCGATCATGCTTTTGCACGATGACTTTCTTGTGGGTCGAGGGCATGGCTGGTGGAGTTTTTCAATCGGGCATCAGTTGGCGTTGCGTGCAAACCAGACGAAAATGCCGCAAAGAGACACAAACTCCTTTTCGGATTTTCGCATTATCGGCGAGAAATCGTGCAGTTCCAGCCTTCGGAGTAGCCAAACT
Source organism: Terriglobales bacterium (assembly GCA_035508395.1). GTDB lineage: Bacteria > Acidobacteriota > Terriglobia > Terriglobales > Acidobacteriaceae > Acidiflorens. Next base: position 21,723 of record DATJNC010000013.1, read on the forward strand.
ATAAACCTTGTGTTATTTTCTCTAGCTTGCTGGAATTCGCCACTTGCGTTATAAGTCTATTATCTTGAGCAATTTAGATTCCGATCTAATGATGGTTCTTCGCGGACCGAATGTGTTGGTCTGTGGAAATCTTGTGAATAACGCTCGGCTCCAGCCACGACAAGGCGATTAGGAAGGCATGGCCGACTACATCTACACTCTGGAAACCCGGCTCTCTCCGGACCAACAGAAAGCTGTCACATCTGTCATAGATGCCGCTAAAGCGGCCGGGATGAACGTGTATCTGACCGGTGGCGCGGTGCGCGACATCATCACCGGCTTCCCGATTCGTGATCTCGATTTTACCGTCCAGGGGAACGCACTCAAGCTGCAAAAAGACCTGGAGCGCGCTGGGGCCGAGATTGGTCACACCGATGACGAAACCCGCACTCTGCTCCTTACGCTGCCTGGAGGCGTCCGCGCCGAAATCGCGATGGCGCGCTCGGAGACCTATGAGAAGTCGGGCAAACCGCCGGTAATCGCTGCGGCGACCATCATCGAAGACCTGCGCCGGCGCGACTTCACGGTCAACGCGATGGCATTGTCTCTAAACGAAGGTTCGCGCGGCTTGTTGATGGATCCTTCCAACGGCGTCGCTGATATCGAAGCCAAGCTCATTCGCGTCCTGCATAACTACGCGTTTCTTGAGGATCCCTCGCGCTTGATTCGCGCCACTCGCTTCACGACTCGCTTCCACTGGCCACTGGAAGAGCGGACACAGGCTCGTTATGACTCCGCCAGGGAAAACAGTTACATCGATTACATCCGCAGCTCAAGCATTGGATACGAAATCGAGCAACTCGCATACGAGGACGATGCGCTTGGTGTTCTCAAGGCCCTCGAAAAAGAGGGGTGGCTTAAGGTTCTGAACGACCACTGGACGACGGCCAAAGTGGATACGGCCGGGCTAAGCGCGCTGATGAAGACGCGTCAGCAGATGAACGAGCTTGGTTACACGCCAGATGTCGCTCCTGCCGTGCTGTACTTCCTGACGTCACGGCTCGGGGACAAGGATATTGCCGATTTGCGGCGCGCCATCCCACGAAAGGATCTGGTTGCTGCCTGGAAGGATCTTGAAGATAACGCTCGCGACTTGGCCAAGCGCTTGTCAGGGAAGGACGGCGCGACGCCGTCTCGGGTGTGGCAACTGCTCTCATCGGCGCGCCCGGAGATGGTTCTGTTCCTGGCCGTAACCGCAAAACAACAAACGGTCTCGCAGAAGATCAAGAATTTCTTCACGAAATGGCGTCAGGTCCAGCAGAAGTTACCGCTGCCTGAGATGACCGAGCTGCACATTACGCCCGAGCTGTCTTCGTATCCAAAAATTGCCAATGATGTTTTCATGCTCTTGCTGGACGGCAAACTGCGCTCCCGGACTGAGACGCTGAAATTCCTGAAACCATTGGCTCCGCCGCCACCTCCGCCCCCGCCACCCCCGCCGAGCAAGCGCGGAAGAGGGGCAAAAGCAGCGGCCGCCGCGGCTGCTCCGGTTGCCGCGAAAGGGAAAGGCAAGGCGAAGGCCGCAGTCGCGCCGAGCCCCGTGGTTGAGGTGAAGAGCGCAACCGCAGGCAAGAATCCTGTGGCGGCGAAGTCGATGCCGGCGCCCAAGCCGGCGCCCACGCCGGCGAAGCATGCAGGAAAGGCCTCTGAGGCCCAAAAGTCGTCGAAGAATGCTTCCGGGAAAAACAACACGAAACAGGCACCCAAGAAGCCCGTCGCCAAGCCGAACACAGGGAAGAAAAAATGACGGTTGGGAAGAACGACCCTCGTTGACAGATTTACGAAACTTTACAACCTTCAAATTCTCGTTCTCCTTTTTGACTTGCCTCGGCATCCAACAGTAGTAGGATCATCTCATGCGTCGCCTGGTAACCATTGCGGCGTTCTTCTTCACGTTCTCCTTGCTGCCGGTCTATGTTTGTGCTCAGCGCGGAGGCGGGGGACACGGTGGGTTCGGTGGCGGTGGCCACGCTTCCTTCGGTGGAGGCGGCGGTTTTTCTGCCGGCCACTCCGGTTTCTCCGGTCACTCCGGATTCTCTTCCGGCTTCAGTGGCTCCCATGGCAGTTCGTTTCAGGGATCCCATTTCTCGTCGGGCTCGCGCAATTATGGCCGCTACGGCTCTCGCGACGGACGGTACGGCTACGGATACAGAAACCGGTGGCCTTACCTGTATTCCTACTACGGCTATCCCTATTACGGCCTGTATGACCCGTGGTGGGATGCCTGGTGGTACGACAATGGCCCATCTTCGTACGACGAAGATGCCATGAACCAGCGCGAACTCGCGAACCAGATGAATCAGCAAAATCTTGAAGAGCAGGACTGGCTCCGACAGCGAGACCGCGAGTATCAGGACCAGGCTTCATACGCCCCGCCACCGCGCACGGCGCAGCCGACTGCTCAATCTCAGCCCGAAAATGATCCAGCCACGGTGCTGGTCTTCCGCGATCAGCATCAGCGCGAGATTCACAACTACGCGATCGCGGACGGAATCCTTTACAACTTTACCGCCGCGCGAACCGAAAAGATTCCTCTCGCTGTCATCGACATTCCCGCTACGGTTAAGGCCAATGACGATCGCGGCGTCGAGTTCCATCTGCCGCCGCCCGCCAACGAAGGGCAATAGCTTCCCACTGTCCCCTGGGAACGACAGCTGCGAAAAAACGATCGCCTTTTCCACGCTTTGTGGATAAGTGCGCCGTTCTCCGAGCGCAATTCATCGGTAGAATTAAGGAAAGCAAAATCATTTTGAGGCTATGACTGAATTCGTCCATCTGCATCTGCATAGCGACTATTCCTTGCTGGACGGCGCTTGCGACGTCGAAAAGCTTGTGCAACGTGTCGATGAGCTTGGAATGCCGGCGGTGGCGATGACCGATCATGGCAACATCTTCGGCGCCGTGCACTTCGTGAACGCCGCGCATAAGCAGGGCGTCAAACCCATCGTCGGCTGCGAACTCTATATCTGCAAGAAAGACGATCACAACATCAGCCGTACCCCGCCGGAGGGCGACACTTATAACCATCTGCTCGTGCTCGCCGAAAATGAAGAGGGCTACCGCAATCTCGTCAAAATCACCTCTGAGGCTTCGCTGCATGGTTTCTATTACAAGCCGCGAGTCAGCAAGAAATTCCTGGCCGAGCATTCGAAGGGACTGATTGGGCTTTCCGGATGCTTGAAGGGCGAAGTGGCCGAGCGCCTCATGGGGAGCAAATACGAAGACGCGCGGGCTGCAGCGGCGTTCTACAGCGATCTATTTGGCAAAGAGAATTTCTTCCTTGAGATCCAGGACCAGGGCCTCGAGATGGAGCACCGGATTCGTCCAGGCTTAGAGCAGCTGAGCCGCGAACTCGCCTTGCCGCTCGTTGCCACGAACGACAGCCATTATCTGTGCGAGGAAGATGCGCACGCTCAAGACGTCATGGTGTGCATTCAGACTGGCAAATCCGTTCAAGAAACCAACCGGATGAAATTCGAAGGCTCGCAGTTCTTCGTTAAAAGCGGAGACGAGATGCTGCGCGTCTTCAATGATTCGCCCGACGTGCTGTCACGCACGCTGGCCATCGCCGAGCGCTGCAATCTAAGGCTGGAAAAGGTTCCGACACCATTTCCGCGTTTTGACGTACCCGAGGGATTCAGCCTCGATAGCTATTTTGAGCACGTCACGCGCCAGGGCTTCGCGCGGCGCATGGAAGCGCTGCGGCCGTTGTCGAGCGCCGGTCGCCTGAAGCACTCGCTTGCCGACTACGAACAACGACTTTCTCGCGAGCTGACCATCATCCAGCAGATGAAGTTTTCAGGATATTTCCTGATTGTCTGGGATTTCATACGACATGCTCGGGAGCGTGGCATTCCGGTGGGGCCGGGCCGCGGCTCGGCAGCCGGTGCTCTCGTTGCCTACTCGCTTGGCATCACCGATATCGATCCGTTGCAACACGAATTGCTTTTCGAGCGTTTTCTCAATCCTGAGCGCATTTCGATGCCCGATATCGACATCGATTTCTGCATGAATCGGCGCGGCGAGGTGATCGACTACGTTACGCAGAAATATGGCCGCGAAAACGTCGCACAGATCATCACCTTCGGCACAATGGCAGCAAAGGCGGCCATCAAAGACGTCGGCCGCGCTATGGATATGCCGTACAGCGACGTCGACCGCATCGCGAAAATGGTCCCCGCGACGCTCAACATCAAGCTGGATGACGCGCTGAAAGAGTCGCCGTCGATGCAGGAGGCTTACGAAAAAGACGGGCAGGTGCGGCAACTGCTCGATACCGCGAGAAAACTCGAAGGCCTGGTGCGCAACTCGGGCGTGCACGCCGCCGGAGTCGTAATTTCTCCGCGGCCGCTGATCGAATTAGTCCCGCTGCACAAAACCAAAAACGACGAAATCGTCACTGCTTTCGATATGGTCGCCATCGAAAAGATGGGCCTGTTGAAGATGGATTTTCTTGGTCTGACGACCCTTACCATTCTTGATGACACGGTCAAGCTTATCGCCATCAAAGGCCAAAAGCTCGAACTCGACGATATTCCTCTCGACGACGAAGAAACTTATCAAAAGGTTTTCCACCGCGGTTTAACCTCCGGAGTCTTCCAGTTTGAATCGCACGGCATGCGTGATGTCCTGCGCCGTTATCAACCGAATTCGGTGGAACATCTGACGGCCTTGAACGCCCTTTATCGTCCGGGGCCGATGGCGATGATCGATGATTTCATCGAGCGCAAGCACGGGCGGCGCAAGATTGAGTACGACCTGCCTGAGTTAAAGGAGATTTTGGAGGAGACGCTGGGGGTCTTCGTTTATCAAGAACAGGTGATGCAGGCCGCCAACAAGCTTGCCGGTTACTCGCTCGGAGAGGCCGATCTGCTCCGCCGCGCCATGGGTAAGAAAAAGCCCGAGGAAATGGCGGCTCAGCGCGAGCGCTTCGTGCAGGGAGCCGTGCAACGCGGCTATCCTCCAAAGAAGATCGAAAAGATCTTCGACTTGATGGCGCAGTTCGCTGGCTACGGATTCAACAAATCGCACTCCGCCGCCTATGCGTTACTGGCCTACCAAACTGCCTACCTGAAGACGCACCATCCGCTGGAGTTCATGGCCGCTCTTCTGACTTCAATTACCGGCGACACCGACAGCGTCGTCAAGTACATCAACGAATGCCGCGAAATGGGAATCGCCGTCGAACCACCGGATATCAACATCAGCGACGCGAATTTCACTCCACACGCCAACGCGATTCGCTTTGGCCTCGCAGCCGTGAAAAACGTTGGCGGCAACGCTATCGAGTCGATCGTTGCCGCGCGCAAAAAGCTGAGACGGCCGTTCCGCTCTCTTTACGAATTTTGTGAGGAAGTTGATCTGCGGCTCTTGAATAAGCGGGTTCTCGAATCGCTCATCAAAAGCGGCGCCATGGATTCCTTCGGACGCCGCGCCCAGCTCATGCAGGCGCTGGATAAGGCCATCGAGCGGGCGCAAAAATCGCAGCGCGACGCTGAATCGGGCCAGCACGGTCTATTTGGAGTCTTCGCGGATGAATCAGCCGCCCATGCCAACGATGTGCTCCCCAATGTGCCCGACTGGGACGAGCAAACGCGACTGGCGGCGGAAAAGGAAATTCTTGGATTCTTCATCACTGGCCATCCGCTGGAAAAATACAAGGATAAGCTCACCGACCTGAACGCCCTGTCGACCGAAGATATTGCGGCAATGAAGAAGTCGACCGCCAAGGATGAGAACATCACTACGGCCGGACTGATCACTGGCTTGCGCGTCGCCAAATCCAAACGGAGCGGTGAGTTGTGGGCGCAGGCATCCCTCGAAGATATGTTCGGCAAAGTCGAGTTGCTGGTTTTTCCCGAAGCTTACAAAAAGCTCGCCGACAAAGTGAAGCTCGAAGTTCCCGTACTCATACGCGGCGGCGTGCGCATCGAAGAAGGCGCCAATCCGAAGATCACTGCCAATGACATCATCGCGCTCGACGAAGCGCGCGTTCCGTTGCCAAAAGCTATTCGAATTCGTATTCCCCTGGGCCTGGCGGAACATAGCACGGTTGATGCCCTGCACGCGCTTTTCAGCGTACGAAGGGGCGAGGCCAAAGTGCTTTTTGATTTGGAACGCGACGGCGATTTCATGGTGGTGATGGAGGCTGAAGGCTATAATGTGATGCCGGACCGCAATTTCATGGTTCGCGTTGAAGAACTGTGCGGACGCGGCAGTGTGCGCGTCATCAGTTGATCTCCGCAAGGCGCGCTTCGACATGCGGCACAGGAAGATCAAATCCGAAGCAGCCGAGCCAGGCGCGGAGCATCCCGAACTCACGAGCGCCGAATTCTTACTCTCGATTGTGGAAGAGCACCATACTCGCAGGAATGGAAATGTCATCACGATGGAATCTGCATTAAAGGCGCAGCAGGAACTCGAGAAGATCCACGAGCAGCTTGCCCGTCTGCACTCGCTCGATGGCCAGAATGAAGAAACGCGGCGTCAGATTCAGCAGTTGAATGAGCGGATTGACGACCTTCGCCGTGAAGTCTCAACGCATTTGAATGCGTGGGAGCGCACGAATCTGGCGCGCCACCCGCAACGGCCTTACACGCTCGATTATGTGGAGCGCGTCTTCACTGACTGGAGCGAGATTCATGGCGACCGCGGATTCCGCGACGATCCCGCGATCGTTTGTGGCATGGCGCGCTTTCATGGCGATGAAGTCATTATCGTTGGCCAACAAAAGGCTCGCGATGCCAAGCAGCGTGTCTATCGCAACTTCGGCATGCCGCACCCGGAAGGCTATCGCAAGGCTCTGCGGGTGATGAAGATTGCAGAAAAGTTCGGGCGTCCGATTCTGACCTTCGTCGATACCGACGGCGCCTATCCAGGCCTCCACGCCGAGGAACGTGGTCAGGGCGAAGCCATCGCTCGCAACCTGCTCGAGATGTCGCGACTCGAAGTGACCATCATCGCTACCGTCATCGGAGTTGGCGGAAGCGGTGGAGCGCTCGCTATCGCCGTCGCCGACCGCGTTCTGATGATGGAAAACTCGGTTTACTCCGTCATCTCCCCGGAGGGTTGCGCCTCCATCATGTGGCGCGACGCCAGCAAGAAAGCCTTAGCCGCAGAAGCGATGAAAATCACCGCCAAAGACATGAGCGACCTTGGTTGCATCGATGGAATCATCCCTGAGCCCCCGGGCGGGGCACACACGGATCACGCGCTGGCAGCGGAACTTCTCGATAAAGCGCTGGTGCAACAGCTGGCAGAACTCAAGCGGCTCCCCACCCGCGATTTGCTCGATACTCGCTATCAGAAGTTCCGCAAGATGGCGCAGTTTTTCCAGGTCGAGTCATGACCGCCCAACGCCACACACTTTGAACCTTCATCGTTATGGGAAGGATCAAAACACTTTTCCTCATCGGTATAGCGCTACTGGCGATTTCCACCCTTGCACAAATCGGCCTGGCGGAATGGCAAAACCTCCAATTCCGAGACGAACTCCACGATCTCGCCTCAAATCCTAGTGAAAATATGGGAGTCGTGGTGCCCCGCACCGATGAAGAATTGCGGAGCTTAATCGTCCTCAAGGCTAGCGAGCGCGGTATCGAACTTGATCCAAAGCGGATCACCTTACAGCGTACCGGGTCGGAGCATTGGCACACTTTCTATTTGGCAGCCGAATACGATTCTCCAATCAGGCTGCCTGGATATTCCTTTGCCCTGCATTTTTCCCCGTCGAGCACGAAGAA
>DATJNC010000014.1:0-15513 GCA_035508395.1 Terriglobales bacterium
GCGGGGGAAGAAGCAACCCTCTAAGGCCCTAAGGCCCGAGCTAAATACTTACGCCACAATGTTTTGCATGTAAATCATTTAAAATCAGAGATTTATAGATTAACTACCCCTCTAAATCTCTGATTCTTAAAGATCAAGAGAAGGGGGATGCGGGGATTCAATCCGAGTGAACCACTGTCCAAAGTTACCAGTTCCGCCCTTTTCACTTCTTCGCCGTCGGAGGCAAGATCCCATTTAGCCTGAGGTACATGGCCGCTGCGCCGTAGTGATCGGCCCAGCTTGACGCCAAAATCAAAGCGTATCGCGCGCGCGAAAACTGATGCCCACCAAAGCCCTCCGTCATCTCGCCGAGCTTCGAATCATCCATTTTGGAGAGCGCCTGGCCGCAGAAATCGAACGACGCCTTGAGCGCCGCGACAAGCTTGTCTTTGCCGTCCGTATCTTTTGCCTCCTGCACTTTGGGAGCAGGAACTGCAGCCGCTTTGCTGCAAAAGCTGTTGTTTGACTCGATCATGTGCGCGACCAGGTGTGCGAATGTCATCTGGTCAGCGGTGGGCTTGTAGCTGAACTTATCGGCGGGCATGGCCTCGATGGCCTCGATCGTATTCTTTTGGCGCCCCGGAAATGTATCTTTGAGCGCGGTAGTGACGGGATTTTTGTCCTGCGCGAACGCTCCAGCGGCAATCATCAATAACATCCCCACGCCCAACATTTTGTTAAGTTTCATGACCATCCTCCACAGGTCTGCCAGCATATCGCGGCTAGCCTGAAATGCGCCACCCAACGTTCCGTCGGTACCTTGCCCCCGGTCGTTTGCGCCCGTATGCTTGAAGCATGCACATGCACGGCGCTCACAACCATTCGCATGGTACTGGCCGCGTGCTCCGCATCTCTCTTGCCGTCACCGCCGTCTACATCGCGCTTCTGGTAATCGCGGGCATCCGAGCCCACTCCTTGGCCCTGCTCTCGGAAGCTGGTCACAATCTTTCTGATTTCCTGGCACTTCTGTTGTCGCTCGCGGCAGTCTACCTTGAAGGCCGTCCTCCCAGTGCAACCAAGACCTACGGCTATCGCCGCGCCGGAGTTCTCGCCGCGTTGGTAAATTCGCTGTCTCTCGTCGTGGTTTCATTTCTCATTTTCTATGAGGCCTTCCGGCGAATTCAGCATCCCGAGCACGTTCACGCTGGCTTGATGATCTGGGTAGCCGCCGCCGGCGTGGCGATGAATGCCGCTATCGCTTTCCTTCTCTGGCGCTCCAGTCGCGACGTAAACATTCGCAGCGCGTTGCTGCATGAAGTCGGCGACACGGTTTCCACGGCTGCGGTCATTGTCGGCGGTTGGGCAATCCTCTGGACAGGCCAGTACTGGATCGATTCCGCTCTGTCATTCGGCATTGGCGCGTTGATCTTGTGGTCGAGCTTCGGCATCGTCCGCGAGACGCTCAATATTCTCCTCGAGGGCACGCCTCGCGGCATGAGTCTCGATGAAGTGGAAGCTGCAGTTCGCGCCATCTCAGGCGTCAGTGACGTGCATGATCTGCATCTGTGGAGTATCGGCTCTGAAAATCATGCGCTCTCCGCGCACGTGAAGATTGCGGACATGCAGACTTCCGAGAGCGATTCAATTTTGCGCGAGATCAACGAAAAACTGGGACGCAGTTTCGGTATTCTTCACACGACTATTCAACTCGAGCACGTGGTCTGCGAGATCCCACACAACTGCGTGATTGCTGTGCGCGAAGAACAGGTCACCATCGAGCATTCCCGTTCCGAGCACGAGCATCGCGGACATCGCCACTGAATCTCGGCGCCGCAGCTCAGGCTCCATGTTCCCGCTTGTAAATTTCCTTTACTGTTTGAATCGTGTCTGCCTGTTCAGGCGGCTTGTCTCGCCGCAATCTCACGATCCGGGGAAAACGTAGCGCATACCCGCTCTCGTGTCGCGTCGACCGCATCATGTTGTTGAACGCCACTTCCAGCACAATCTTCGGCTCGACCTCCAGCCGCAATCCATGCTCGCTAACCTTATGCGCGAGAAACCACGCCGTCATCTCGGCGATCTCTGCGTCAGTCAGCCCCGAGTAAGCCTTCCCAACATTCACCAGCCGATCGCCATCCCAGACCGCGAATGTGTAATCGCTCAGCACGCCGATGCGCTTCCCATGCCCGTATTCGGCTGCGGTGACTACCACATCGAGTGTCGCCAGCTCGCGCTTCATCTTGAGCCACGATTTTCCCCTGCGTCCCGGCGTGTAGAGCGAATTGAGGTCCTTGATCACAAGTCCCTCGTTGCCGCGCGCTCGCGCAGCCGCAAATAGCCCTTCCAGATCCTCAGGCGAATGCGCAACAGAAACCGGAGCTCGAAACAGCGACACCCGAAACTCACCCTCCGACTCTCCGAATTCAAAACTCGATTGCCCTCTTGCCGCCTGCACAACCGCTTTGCGCGGCTTCTCGGTCAGTTCGTTCAGAATCCGTCCTCGCTCGCCCAGCCGACGCTCAAGCAGTAACTCTCCGTCCGCGTAGAGAACATCAAACACGAGATACGCAACCGGAACCTCCCGCATCAATTTTTCGCTGACCTTCTTTCTCCCCAGCCGTTGTTGCAGCCTGCCGAAGGGAAGCGCGCGCCCCATCGGACCGGTCTCCTCTCCCCGCGTCCAGGCTACGATCTCGCCATCCAGAATCGCATCTGCTGGCAAGCCGGCCAGTTCCGGCACGAGTTCAGGAAACGATTCAGTAATCTCATCGCGGGTTCGGGAGAAGAGCCGAACCTCGCCGTTACTCACATGTGCTTGCGCGCGAATGCCGTCGTACTTGTCTTCGACCGCCGCATTCGCGAAATAGCTTAGCGCTTCCTCCACCGAATCAGCCGGGCTCGCCAGCATGAAGTCAATCGGATGGAAAAGCCGGAGCCGCGCCTCCTCAAGCTTTCCCTGCGATGCCAGTCTCAGAGTCTCGCCAATATCGCCAAGCAACATATTGGCGCGCTGTACCTCAACAATCCTCGCGTCAAACGCCCGTGCAATCGCCTCCTCCACCAGGCTCTCTTTCAGCCCTATTCGCAGATCTCCGCTGATGATCTTGACGATGTACTTCGCTTCGAGTGGACTCGCGCGTTCAAGAAGTCCGCGCAGAAGCTCGCCTTTGGCCGAAGGTCCACGCGCCTTCGCGATATCACGAAATCCCCGCTGAACCTCCAACAATGTCAGCTCATGCTCCGGCTTATGTGACAGCGCTTCCGCCGCCACCGCTCCCGCATCGCCGACCCGCCGATAAATTTCCGAAAGCTGCGCCTCAGACTTTCCCGAAATTTCAGCGATCACTCGCCACAAAAGCGCGCCCCCAACTTGCAAGGTCGATTCTTCGTATGCGGCAAAAGGACTCCCCGAAAAGAAAACGGCCGCGACCGCCGCTTCCTCGATGGGAATCGCTCGGAAATAATCTGCGAGCAACGCGATCTTCGCCAGCTTGCTCCTCGTCGCGGCGATCGATTCTGCGATTTGTGCGAATCCGCGCATCACCAAGATTCTACGGGGTTGCGCTCAAAGCGGCCCTACGCCCTCCTAACCCCTTGGCAGCCATAGAGATGGCTCCGCTTCTCGTAAGCGGAATCCGCGCCGCCTGTGTTACCCTATTAGTAGGATCGTCCTTCCCCTGAGCGACATCCAACAGTAGCCATGCGGGTTTTCCGGCAATTCGTGCGTTTCCTCGCGGCAGTGCAACTGCTTCCCGCTCTCGAAAGCGGAGAGGAAACCCTCGTCGGCGGTCAGGCAGTCCTCGAGGGCGTCATGATGCGCTCGCCCCACGCCTGGGGTATCGCTGTCCGCAAGCCTTCTGGCGAGATCGTCACTCACAGCGAGCCTCTGGCGCGACCTTCCGATAAGCACAAATGGATGGGTTGGCCTGTAATCCGCGGGGTGATGACACTCGGCCACGCCATGACCCTTGGATTTCGGGCGCTGAAGTTTTCCGCCAATGCAGTGCTCGAAGATCTCGCGCTCGACGAAAATGAAAAAAATACGGCTTCCAACTCCGGTGGTGAGAAGAAGAAATTCGAGATCACCGGTTGGATGGCAACTGTAAACGTCATCTTCTCCGTCGCGTTCTTCATTTTCATGTACAAGTACCTTCCGCTGGTCGCCACGACAGAACTAAAGCGCGTAAATCCGGTTTTTGGCGAGCAGTTTGTCTTCAATCTCGTGGATGGCCTGATTCGAATTTCGCTCTTTCTGCTCTTCGTCTGGGGAGTTTCTCTTTGGAGAGATATTCGCCGCGTCTACGAGTATCACGGTGCCGAGCACAAAACCGTTTATGCATTCGAGAGCGGCGATCCGCTCGAAGCTGACGCCGTCCAGAAATATTCGACTTATCATCCGCGCTGTGGAACCAGCTTTCTGATGACCGTGATGATCATTTCGATGATCATCTACATGTTTATCCCCGTGACCACCTTTGCCGCCCGCTTCGCCGAGCGCATCATTCTGCTGCCGGTCATCGCCGGAGTTTCATACGAGATCATCCGCTATGCCGCCAAGCATCGCGGCTCGCTCTTTTCCCTCATGACGGCTCCCGGGCTCTGGCTGCAGCGCATCACGACCCAGCCGCCTGACGATCGGGAAGTCGAATGCGCGATCATCGCCCTCGATAAAGCCATGGCCCTCGAAAAGCAACACGGCGGCGAGCTCGTGATCGCCTAGCGGCCCCCACCGCGCACACTTTTCAGTTTCCAGTTCTCGCTGCTTAAGGAAACCCAAAAAATGGAACTCGAAGAATTGGGTACTGCCTTCAGTGCGGCATTGAGTTGTATATTTTTCTAGGAGCTAGGAGCTAGGAGCTAGGAGCTAGGAGCTAAGGACGAAGGACGAACGACCGACGACTGAAAATTTATGTTCGAGAGATTAGACCAAATCGAAGCTCGTTACGAAGAGCTCACCCAAGCTCTGGCTTCGCCCGAAATCATGAACGATTCGGCGAAGTACCAGAAGACCGCCAAAGCCCACAGCGAAATCACCCCGATCGTGGAAAAATACCGCGAGTATAAAGACCTGACGCGGGGCATCGCTGAAAGCAAAGCTCTGCTTGCCGATGAAACAGATGTTGACATGCGTGCCTACGCCGAAGAGGAACTCGCCAAACTCGAAGGCCGTGTCGGAGGAGTCGAAGAAGAACTCAAAATCCTCCTCCTTCCCAAAGATCCCAACGACGAGAAAAACGTCATCCTCGAAATCCGCGCCGGCACTGGCGGCGACGAAGCCACGCTCTTTGCGGCCGAAGTCTTCCGCATGTATAACCGCTACGCCGAGGCTCAAAAATGGAAAGTTGAGGTCCTCTCTACCTCCGAGTCCTCCGTCGGCGGCTTGAAAGAAGTAATTGCGCTGATCGAAGGTGACCGCGTCTATTCCCGGCTGAAGTATGAAAGCGGCGTCCACCGCGTCCAGCGAGTTCCCGAAACTGAGCAGCAAGGAAGAGTGCATACTTCAGCCATCACCGTCGCCGTCCTTCCCGAGGCCGAAGACGTCGACGTCAAGATCGAGGCTAAGGATCTTCGCATCGACACGTTCTGCTCTTCCGGCCCCGGTGGCCAGTCGGTCAACACGACTTACTCCGCCGTTCGCATCACCCACATTCCGACCAATACCGTCGTCAGCTGCCAGGATGAAAAATCGCAAATTAAGAATCGCGAAAAGGCCATGCGTGTCCTGCGTTCACGCCTCTACGAGGTCGAAATGCAGCGCCAGCAAGACGCTCTAGCCAAGGAACGCAAGCAAATGGTCGGGTCCGGTGATCGGTCAGAGAAGATTCGCACCTACAACTTCCCGCAGAATCGTCTCACCGACCATCGCATCGGCTTCACTGTCCACCAGCTCGAGCAGGTCATGGATGGAAAAGTCCAGCCGTTGATCGACGCCCTGATCACGCACTTCCAAGCCGAGAAGCTAAAGCAGGAAACCGCCACCGTCGTCTAGCTCCATGTCGTCTGGCATAAAGACCGTGCAACTGCGACAAGCTCTCCGCAATGCCACCGAGCACCTCACTCGTGAGCGCGTCCCGTCCCCGCGCCTGAACGCCGAGCTCCTCCTCATGTTCACGCTCGACGGCGATCGCGCCTATCTCTACGCCCACCCGGAGCGCGAACTGACCGCAGATGAGATCTCTCGCTACGACGACGCGCTTGCGCGTCGCATCACTGGCATTCCCGCCCAATACATCACCGGTCATCAGGAGTTTTGGGGTCTCGATCTCATCGTTTCCCCCGCGGTCTTGATCCCGCGCCCTGAAACCGAGCACGTCATTGAAACGGCACTGGCACTGGCGAAAAACAACTCGCAATCGATATCACAAAAGTCCAACATCCCGCTTCGCATCATCGACGTCGGCACCGGAGCGGGCGCGATCGCTCTGGCCCTGGCCAAAGATCTGCCGTCGGCCGAGATCCACGCCACCGATATTTCCTCTGATGCGCTTGAAATCGCCAAGGCCAACGCAGCAAGACATGACTTGACCTCGCGAATCCACTTTCACCACGGCGATCTTTTAGCCGGATTGTCCGGCCTCGACACTCCCCACGCCGACTTCGACTTTGTCGTGTCGAATCCACCCTATGTCGGCGAATCGGAAGAAGACCAGGTCCGGCTCGATGTCCGCAACTTCGAGCCACGCAACGCCGTCTTCGCCGGCCCCACCGGCCTTGAAGTGATCGAACGACTGATTCCGCAAGCAGAGAAAGTGCTACGTCCTGGTGGCTGGCTCGTCTTCGAGATCAGCGGCACGATCGTCGATGGTGTGCTGCGCCTACTCAAAGAATGGGATGAAGTTTCGGTTCGAAACGATTTGCAGGGAATCGCCAGAGTCACGGCCGCGAGGAAGAAAAGCGTTTCGCCAGCGACTAGCGATTGACGCCCAACGACTAATTCCCAACCACCATCGACTAACGAGCATCGGCGATCTAGAACGTCACCCGCAGACCAAGCTGCGCTGCGAATGGAATTCCTACCGTCGTCCCCGGTCCAAAGAAATCACCTAAGCCACCGCCCGGGATCTCCAATTGCTTCAGGCTTGTCACTGGACCGCAATTCGGGTTGCACACGCCCGTGATGATCGTGCCGCTTGGGTCGGTCTGCACCGGCAGCACCGCAACGTTCGTCACATAATTCGCGCCCGGATTGTTGCGGTTGAATAGGTTGAACATCTCGGCGAAGGGATAAAGCTGCCAGCGTTCGTTGAGCTTGATTGGCCGCGCCACCCGCAGGTCTGCCTGAATGTAGGGCGTGCCGCGGAATTCGTCGAGACTGGTATAAACGGGAGCGCCGTTGTTGAATGAAATCGATATTCGGCCGCTGCCGTCGGCAGTTGTGATCGTAAACGGACGCGCGCTTTCGGCTTGGGTGATAGTTGAGAGTTCAACGCCTCCAGGAATATGCATGATTGCGCCCAGCACGAAGCGATGGCGCACGTCTTCGCCGGATGGCCCGTAGTCGCCGGCGCCAAAGCCGTTCGGCAAGCCTGTAATCGGATCGTTGCAGACTCCATTGACATAGTCAAAAAGCTCGCCGAGAACGCATCCCCACGTCTGTGCCTTCGAGAGCGTGTAGTTGGCGGTGAGGTTCAAGCGGTGCGTGACATTCCCGCGCAGCTGCAACATAAGCGCGTTATAGCTCGAACGGTTATTCGACTGAAAGATGGTGACGTCGGGATAGCCATAAGCGCGATAACCATGCTGGCCATCTTCGTGGACGTAATCCGCGCTCGCGACCCAGTTCTCCGTGATCGCATGTTGCACGCCGCCGGTGACGTGAATCGAATAAGGAGTTTTATACCGCGGATCGATCAGTGCCGGCGGCGCTGAACTCGGATTCGTGATCGACTCGTTATTAACGGCCTGAAAGGCTGGAGCCCAGCCGTTCTGCGCCAGGTCGTTGTAATACATTCCAAACCCGGCGCGAATTACTGTCCTTTCACTGGTGCCGGGACTATAGGCGATGCCGAGACGCGGCCCGATCTGCTTGCGATAGTCGTGCGGCGCATCGGACGGATAACCCCACTCCGCGAGATCCGCAAAGGAAGGATTTTCGGTTTGGCTGCGGCCTGAAGCCGTGAACAACCCGAAAGTTGTTTGCCAGCGCAGGCCATAGTTGATTGTCAGATGCGGCGTGGCGTGCCACGAGTCTTCCGCGTAGAGCGCGAGACGCTGAACATTTTGCGAGAAACTGGCGTCGAACGCCGGAGTAGTAACCGCGCCCGCTGCATAGTCGATCGCGAATTGCGGCAAATCGTTCAGATAGTCGGTGGGATTTTGCGGAAAGGTGACCAGCGTCTCCTGATTGCCGGGAAATGCGCCACTCAGCACGGGTTCATGAAAGAAGTTGATGCCGAACTTCGGAGCATGGCGGCCGCTGACATGGCTGACATCGTAGCGAAACTGATATTTCTCTTGGCTGCGCTCCGTCGGGAAAAAAGTAATCGGCGTGGCGAATTGGTTGTCACCGTAGGTTTCGAACCCTGAGACAGTGAGCGAAGTTGAACTGAACGGAAAGGCCAACGCGAAGCCCAAATTAGAATTGCGCGCTTGAGTCAGGTGCAGTTCGCTGGCATCGAAGACGAAGCTGCCCAGCCATGACGAGCTGAAAGCATACTGATTGCTGATAACCGTATTGAAATAGTTGTTATGAGTCGTCAGGCCAGTCGAGGGGAGCGTAGCTTGCTGCACCAGGTTGTTATGAGTGGTGTAGCTGTCCTCCGAAAAACGCAGAAACCAGTTCGACTTCGGAGATCGCGCCAAGTCGAATCGAATGGTTCCAAGATAGTCGCGGAAGGGGATCGGCACGGTGGATGGGACCGCAATCGACGGGGCTCCCGGAATCAGGCCGTCGGCAGCGATCGCCGACAGCGCATTGAATTGATCAAGACTCGCCGGGCTGTAGGCAATGCTCGCGTTCTCATGAACGTGCTCAAACGAGGCAAAGAGCCATGCCTTGCTCTTGGCGATCGGACCGCCGATTGTCCCCACGTAATTCTGTCGCGAAAACGGCTGCTTCGGATTGTGTACGCAAACTCCATTCGTACACGTTTCGGCTGGGTTCTCAATAGGGAATCGCGCGTTCAGTCCCGCCGCCCGCTCATAGAAAGCGCCACTCCCATGCCAGTCGTTCGTTCCATGCTTCGTTGTGATAACCACAGACCCCGCTGTTGTCCATCCGGTATCGGCATCTTGGTTTGAAGTCCGGAAGTCAAATTCCTGGATCCCATCTGGAGAAAAGTTCTGGAGAAATCCGCCGATCCAGTCGTCGGAATTGTCCCCTCCATCCACCGAAAGCTCATTGTTCAGGCCAGAACTTCCCCCAGTCGAAACCGCGGTGATGCGCGCTTTCGTCGGATCCGAAGGTTCTACGGGTTCGGTGCCCGGCACAAGATAAGCGATATTGGCGAAACTGCGGGCAGCAAGCGGCAGCGTTTCCAGGTCGCCGGAAGTCACGATTCCTTGACGCACGGCGCTGGCAGTATCAATCGCTTGTGTCGTGATTGATGAGCCCTGCCCATGCACCTGGACAGTCTGACGATTGCTCTCAAGTTGAAGGGTTACGGAAATGTCTCTGACCACGCTTACGGCGACGTCCACTCCCGAAGTGGCCTGCGCGAAGCCCGGTGCAATTACGGCCACACGATAGCGGCCGGGCAATAGGCCTTCAATTCGGAATTCGCCGCCTCCGTTTGTGAGGACTTCTCTTGTGAGCCCGGAGGCGGACGATTGCAGTGAGATGTGCGCGCCCGCGATTCGCGCTCCGCTCGAGTCTTCGACTTCGCCACGCAAAGCGCCCCTTGGATTTTGGCCGAATAGGCTCTGCCCGATCAGGATCGTCCCGAAGAGCACACCTGCATGTACGAGCAGGCGTGAGGTGTGTATATGACGAAGTGAATGCAATAGCGCGTAACGACGTAAATGTGTCACGTAAACAAACAAGCAACTAATATGGTCCATTTTGAGGAGTCACAAAGATTGGATTGATGGCTCGAAAAGCTGGTGATCAGGGTAAGTTGTTGCGAGGATGTACTACCAGTGATAGTGGTCACATAGGAAAAACGGAGAAGTGTTCCGCTAACAAGAAACTTAGCGTATCAGCAGCTCGGTGATTTCGTGAGTGATGACCAACGCTGGTCCGTAGGTGAACACTAGAACCGTTACCGCGCTCAGAAGCATACAAACCGTTGCCCATGCCGGAAAGCTTGGAGATTGCCGCCAGGTCCCGTTCCATGCCAGCAACCGCGCGACCCGGAGGCCCAGTGAACCTGTTACAAATCCCATTGTGCATATCGGCGCAGACCTAATCGGCACCAACCGGGAGAGTTTCACCAGCGCGGCAGCGAGATCGACAGCATCGTTTGCATCCGACACCGCCGCATCATCGGCTGCCAGTTCGGTCGCTTCGGCCCAGGCGGATTCGAGTTGGGCCATACTGGGGAAAGGGCAAAACTGCAAGATTAACTTTTTGAGATTGTCGCAAGAGCTGATGTGCGCCCGTTCATGTCGCAGGGCAGTTCCCATTTCATCTTCGGTGAGCAATCCAACCGTGAGGTCAGAAATCAGCACGCGCGGATTACGCAGGCCGACCAACGTCAGTGGTGGAACATCAGGCCGGGAGCAAACTGTGTAGGAGCCGGATTGGTGCGGTTGGGCATCGGCAAGCCATTCGGCCACAATCCGCGCGGTACTGATTTGGGCCTGGAACACGCGATAGCATCCGAGAGCAATCAGTACGATCGCCGTCACTCCGAGGGCGACCGGCAGTATCCCAGTATCTTCGTCGATGCCTCGCGGCTCCAGAAGTTGGAACGAGGGAATGACAAACGCACACGTGAAACTTACGGAGCCAAGCATTGGTAGAATGCGCGCCAGAAATAGAATGTCCGCCAAGCTTTTTTGACTGAGTCGCAGCATCTTCAGCCTGCGCCAACCGAATACAACGGCCAGTGAAAGACAACAATAGAGAAGAACAAAGAAAGTGAGCGAGATCGCGATTTCGCGCAGTACAAACATTACGCTTGCTCCCCACCCTGAACTCGGCGCGATTCAACCTTGTCCTTGAGCTCGCGGCGCTTGCGCTCGATCAAAATCTGCAATTCATTCAACAGCTCAGCATCATGTGCGCTAACGGCCTCCACCAGATAAGAAAGCGGCCTCGAAGAAGCGCTGCTCGATTCCAGCAGACGCGCAATGCCGTCCATGGCTGCGTTCCGCTGCAATTCAGCCTGAGTAACACGTGCCTTATAGCGGAATGCCCGACCTTCGGCCGCTCGATCGAGCAGGCCTTTCTTGTAAAGACGGTCCATGGTAGTCATTACCGTCGTATAAGCCTGGCTAATCGTTCCGTCGGCCAGAAGCTCGCGGACAGTAACGTTGCCCCGTGCCCAGACTTCCTCCAGAAGTCGGTGCTCGAAAGGCCCCAAACGCGGGCTCGAGGTCGTTCTCAGCATTGGTAGCTTCTTCATGCAGTCGTCTGGTCAAGCACAATGTAACAAGAAGTTGCCGTGCCGTGGCAACTCAGAATATGCCATCGCATCCTACTTTTTGACCTTAACGGTCAACCCCAACGGGCAGGATCTCTTCGACGTCAATCTTCGTCGGGTAATTTCCCGTGTAACACGCCGAACAATACGTAGTCTTGTCGCCGTCCGAGCAGGCTCTCTTTAACCCCTCAATTGACAGATAGGCCAGCGAATCCGCCCCTATAAATTGTCGAATCTCTTCCACCGATTTATTGGCAGCGATCAGCTCTCTTTTCGATGGTGTGTCCACCCCGTAGAAGCAAGGAGAAATCGTCGGCGGACATGAGATGC
The DNA here is from genome assembly GCA_035508395.1 of Terriglobales bacterium. Lineage (GTDB taxonomy): Bacteria > Acidobacteriota > Terriglobia > Terriglobales > Acidobacteriaceae > Acidiflorens. The sequence continues at coordinate 11,835 of DATJNC010000014.1, forward strand.
GCATGTGCACCTCTTTTGCACCGGCATTCCGAATCATGCGAACAATTTTGCGGCTCGTCGTGCCCCGAACAATGGAATCGTCCACCAAAATAACACGCTTGCCTTCAAGTAGACTGCGCACCGGATTTAACTTCAGTTTTACACCGAAATCTCGTACCGATTGCTGCGGCTCAATAAAGGTGCGTCCAATGTAGTGATTGCGAATCAGCCCCAGGCGGAACGGAATGCAGCTCTCCGCGGCATATCCAATTGCAGCCGTGTTGCCGGAGTCGGGGACTGGAACAACAATGTCGGCGTCAACTGGAGCTTCCCGCGCTAGTTGACGGCCCATATTGTCGCGACTCTGATCGACTGAGCGGCCGAAAACAAAACTGTCAGGCCTGGAAAAATACACATGCTCGAAGATACAACTTGAAATTGCGGGTGACGGAGCGTAGAAGCGAGAACTAATACCTTCCGGGCCTACGATGACAAGCTCGCCGGGCTTTACGTCGCGCTCATAGACGGCTCCGACCAGATCAAATGCACACGTCTCCGACGCGAATACAATCGCGTCTTTCTTTTCGCCGGTCGGAGCGGGAATGCGTCCCATGGCAAGCGGCCGGAATCCACGCGGATCGCGCACCGCAAACACACGATCGCGGCTTAGCATCACCAGTGAAAATGCCCCTTCTACCCGCCGCAGTGCATCAGCAATCGCGTCGGGCAGGGTCTGCTCGCGCGAGAGCGCAATCAGGTGAACCAGCACCTCCGTATCGCTGTTTGTCTGGAAGATCGATCCCTGCCCTTCAAGCCTGGCGCGGATGGAACCCGCGTTCACCAGATTGCCGTTGTGCGCGATGGCGATCGCGCCCTTGTTCGACTGCACCATGATCGGCTGTGCGTTCAGCAATGCCGAATCGCCAGCTGTTGAATAGCGCGTATGGCCGATTGCGAGAATTCCGCGCAGCGAGCGCAATACGTCCTCGGTGAAAATGTCGGCCACGAGCCCCATCGCGCGATGGCTCCGCAACTGTTCTCCATCCGAGCTAACAATTCCCGCTGACTCCTGTCCACGATGCTGGAGGGCATGCAGCCCGAGGTAGGCGAGCTTTTCGGCCTCGGGATGCGCGTGAATCGCGACAACGCCGCACTCGTCGCGAAATTTGTCAGCTGTGATCATTTAATTGCGATGCTGTCATTCCGAGCCATCCGGAGCCTGTGGCGAGGATAAGCGAGGAATCTGCTGTTACTCACCCGTGCCCCCCGGCCTCGGTTCTCAGCGCCTTCTCGAGCGCGCCTTCATAACTTGCACCCAACTCTTCCACGCTTGCCGAAATCCGTGCCTGTCCGCCGACCCCAATCTCTATCCGCCCCGACCCCGTTTTCCCCAGCAAATCCGCGGAAATTCCGTACTCCTCCACCATCTGTTGGATTCTCCGCACGTGTGCCGGGTCGCAGCTTACAATCACGCGGCTTGCGTCTTCTCCGAACAGCCGATACTCAGCCGCCAGTTCGTTCCCTCCCAAATCCACATTCGCGCCAACTCCGGCCGGCAACGCACATTCCACCAGCGCTACCGCTAAACCGCCGTCGGAGCAGTCATGAGCCGAATCGATTAGCCCCGCTTGAATCATTGCTATCAGCGCCCGCTGCAGCATCGCCTCTTTTTCAATCTCAAGCTCCGGAGGATATCCCCACAGCGCCCCAAGAATTTCTTTTGCATACTCGGAGGAGCCAAGCTCGGATTCTGCATCCACCCCATCGCCCGGCTCGTTCCCGTGCAGCAAGAGAATTGTCCGATTCGGCGTGACAAAATGCATCGTCACGGCCTTGTGAACGTCTTCCAGAATCCCGACCACGCCAACCACTGGCGTCGGGTAAATTCCCTCGCCCAAAGTCTCGTTATAAAAACTCACATTGCCGCCCGTTATCGGCGTGTCCAGTTCTTCGCAAGCCTTCGTCATTCCGTCAATCACCTGCGAAAACTGCCACATGATGTGTGCTTTTTCAGGATTGCCAAAATTCAGGCAGTTCGTGGCCCCAATTGGGGTGGCGCCTGTGCAGGCGACTTTACGCGCCGCTTCGGCAACAGCATGCATCGCGCCGAGCCGCGGATCGAGGTAGCACCAGCGCCCATTCCCGTCTAGCGCCATCGCGAGCCCTCGTTGCGTTCCTTTGATCCGGATCAACCCTGCATCGCCGGCGCCTGGCGCTTCCACCGTATTGGTCTGCACCATGTGATCGTATTGCTGCCACACCCACCGCTTCGAACAGATGTTGGGGCTCGACAACAACTGCTTGAGTTGCGCCGTGAAACCATGTTGCTCTCCGAGACGGATGTGCTGCGGCATTTCACGATCCACCGGCGGTTCCCATCTCGACAGCGGCCGCTTGTAAACCGGCGCGTCATCCGTGAGTGCGGAATTCGGAATGTCTGCCACCACCTGCCCGTGCTCCAGCACGCGCATCTTGGCATCGAGAGTCACGCGGCCGACTTCTACCGCGTCCAGCCCCCACTTCTCGAATACGCGAAAGACCTCTTCCTCGCGTCCCTTCTGCGCAACCAGCAGCATTCTTTCCTGCGATTCGCTGAGCATGATTTCATACGGCGTCATGCCCGTTTCTCGTTGCGGAACACGATCCAATTCAATCTCAATGCCCGTGCCCCCGCGCGCCCCCATTTCGCACGTGGAACACGTCAATCCCGCCGCTCCCATATCCTGAATGCCAATAATGGCTCCCGTTTGCATCACCTCCAGACACGCCTCGAGCAAAAGTTTCTCAAGGAACGGATCGCCGACCTGCACATTGGGCCGCTTGGCCTCCGATCCTTCGCTGAACTCCTCGCTTGCCATGGTTGCACCGTGAATGCCATCACGCCCGGTTTTGGCCCCGACATATATCACGGGATTGCCTTCTCCGGCGGCCCGCGCATAGAAAATCTGGTCGCGGCGCACAAGCCCCAAGGCAAACGCGTTCACCAGTGGATTGCCCGAATAGCAAGCCTCGAACTTCACTTCACCGCCTAGGTTCGGCACTCCAAAACAATTTCCGTACGATGCCACCCCGCTGACCACACCCTCCATCACCGAGTGATTCTTATGAATCTCCGCTTGCGTAGTCTTGACACCTTTATCCGGAGGAGGAGCGATGGGTCCAAACCGCAGCGAATCCATCACCGCCACCGGCCGCGCGCCCATCGTGAAAATGTCCCGCAAAATTCCGCCAACGCCCGTTGCCGCGCCCTGAAAGGGCTCAATAAACGAAGGATGATTGTGCGACTCGATCTTGAAGGCACAAGCCCAACCATCGCCAATATCGACGATCCCCGCATTCTCTCCAGGTCCCTGCAAAACGAGTTTGCTTCTTGTAGGCAGCCGCTTCAGATGCACTCGCGACGACTTGTACGAGCAATGCTCGCTCCACATCACGCTGAAAATGCCTAATTCGGTCAGCGTCGGCTCCCGGCCGCCAAGCAGTTGTTTGATTTTTTTAAATTCGTCGGGGGTAAGGCCGTGCTCCCGAATCATCTCCGGGGTAATGCCTGCAGTTGCGAGAGTCGTCATGGTGGGGAAATTCTATTGTCGCATCTTGAGACAGTTTTTTATATCTGGAACTGCCTCTTCTCGCAGAAAATTCTTTTATAGGACTCATAGATTCTCGCGGCTTCGGAAACCCAGCGCCGGAATTCATCCGT
>DATJNC010000015.1:0-18770 GCA_035508395.1 Terriglobales bacterium
GCCTGCTGGGCTAGCGAAGTACCGCAGAGAATGAGAACCGAGAGGCAGACCAAGAAAGATACAAACGGAGAGGGACGCATAGACACTCCATGACGCACTTTGGTTTTAGGAGACGCACCATTTTAGGGGGGAATCTTAAGGTTCGATCACTTTTTTCTTTGCCGGGTTGTATCGGAAAGTACTCCCAGGCGGAAAGAGACGGTACACGGGGGGCATTGTCCGGTTTCTTTTTGGCCATTGGTCGAAAGTAACGCCGAAAGTAACTTGGAAGGGAGTTATAGGGTGGCGGGAGAGGGTTACAGAAACTCATAGACCGGGGAGCAAGGGGGCCGGGGCGCTCGCAGGCTTCATGCGTCCCTAAAGGATGCGGTAGTGGGTAGGGATTCTTCGACTCGACCTGATCACCGCTACGCGATGATCCGGCTTTGCTCAGAATGACATCGGGAGATGCACGGCAAATGGTGCGGACGTTCGGACGGTAGCAAAGAGCGCGTGAATCTGGAAACCAGGCACTGAGAGAACTGAGAGCTGAGAGAACCTCGAAGCTGGCCACTCACCGCTGATCATCAAGAAACAACCGCCGCGCTTACACTTCCGCCAACTCTTCTTCCAGGAGCTGCTTGTTATAGAGGTCGGTGTAATAGCCGTTGAGCGAGAGCAGTTCGTCATGGGTGCCGAGTTCGACGATGCGTCCCTGATGGAGGACGGCAATGCGGTCGGCGTTGCGGACGGTGGAGACACGATGCGAGATGAAGATGGTGGTGCGGCCGGTCATCACGTCGCGCAGGTGGTTGAGAATTTTGTCTTCGGTGTGGGTGTCGACGCTGGAAAGCGCGTCATCGAGAACCAGAATGCGCGGATTGCGCAGCAGGGCGCGCGCGATGGCAGTGCGCTGCTTTTGTCCGCCGGAGAGAGTAATGCCGCGCTCGCCAACGGTGGTGTTGTAGGACTCGGGAAAGGACTCGATGTCGTGCGCGATGTTGGCGGCCTCGGCGGCCGATTTGATCTGGTCGAGGGTGGCCTCGGTGACTCCGAAGGCGATGTTGTCGCGTATGGTGTCGCTGAAGAGGAACGTTTCCTGGGGAACGAAGCCGATGTTGTGGCGAAGGGCGTCGAGCGAGAACTCGCGGATCGGTCGGCCATCGATGAGGACCGAGCCGTGCGCGGCGTCGTAGATGCGGGGAATCAGATTGACGAGGGTGGTTTTACCGGAGCCGGTAGGGCCGACGATGGCGAGGCTGGAGCCGGCGGGAATGCGGAGATTAATGTCGTGCAGAACGGGCACGCCGTTGTAGGCGAAGTTGAGGTTGCAGAATTCGATTTCGCCAGTGAGCTGCGAGTCACGGGTCTCGAGCCTCGGACTTGAGGCCGTCGCAGCCGCTATGGCTTCTACCGGTTTGCTCGTGGCTCGCGGCTCGTAGCTGGCGGCTGGCTCGAGGCCGGGCTGGTCAGCGATCTCCGGTTTTGTTTGGAAAATTTCGTTGATGCGGCGGAGCGACGCGGTGCCGCGCTGGAAGATGTTGATGACCCATCCGAGAGCGATGACGGGCCACATCAGCAGGCCCATGTACTGAAGATAGGCAACAAATTGGCCCACGCTCATTCTGCCCAGAATCACCTCGCGACCGCCGAGCCAGAGGACGATGACGATGGCCGCACCCAGCATTAACTCGAGGGAAGGCCACAGCATTCCCATCAGGCGGACAAGGCCCAGACTGCGGCGGATGTATTCCTCGTTGGCTTTTTCGAAGGCGGCGATTTCGGCCCGCTCCTGCACGTAGGCGCGAATGACGCGGGCGCCGGAGAAGTTTTCCTGGGCGCGGGCCGAGATGTCGGAGAACATGGCCTGAATGCGCTCGAAGCGTTCGTGAATGCGGCGCCCGAAGTACTGGATGATGATGCTAGCGACCGGGAGGGGGAGAAAAGCAAAGAGGGTCAGCTTGGGGCTGAGCCGGACCATGTAGAAGAGCGCGAAAACCGTGATGACGATGGTATTGGCTGAGTACATCACAGCCGGGCCGAGGAGGTTGCGAACGGCGTTGAGATCGTTGGTGGCGCGCGCCATGATGTCGCCGGTGCGGTTGCGCTGGTAATAGGAATAAGACAGGCGCTCAAGGTGGGCGAAGAGGTCATTGCGAAGATCGAACTCGATGTCGCGGGAGATTCCGATGACGACATAGCGCGTCAGGAACTGGAAGACTCCCTTGACCAGGAAGATACCGATGATCAGCAGGGCGTAGACCGCGAGATTGCGGTGGTTGACAGATACGCGAAGGTCGTCAATGGCATGCTCAATGACCCGGGGATATTGAACGGCGATGCCCTGAGTGAGCAGCACGCAGAGCGTTCCCAGGGCGAGTCCGCGCCAATAGCGCCTAAGGTATGGGACGAGTGACCGGAGCCGCTTGGGGAACATGATGGTTTGTAGATGAAATTGTAGCAGCGGGCGATGCGGAAGGTTGGGGCTTTGGGCGACGAGCTATGGACGCCGGCCTAAGCAGGAAGCCAAGACTCTTGAGTCAGGGGCGCTGAGCTTTGAGGGAACCCGGACGCGTGGCTGGGCCGCGAGCTGTCTTCAGGATGGAGGGGCTGGGAACCTGAGCGAAAAAAGCGGGCGCGAAGACCATGCAGGTCAGCGTGAGTAGAACCGCGGCCCAGAGGGACAGCATGAAAGCGGTGAGCAGCAGTCCGGAATAGAGTAGATCGAGGTGTTCCATATCATCTGGCTCCGAGCAGCGAAGGCCGGTCTTGGCGGCAAGTCCGGGATTTGTGGTTCGCGGCTCAAAAATGCCGGGCGGGGACTCGGTTGGAGGTCGATGCCCCGCCCGGGGCTAGGAGAGAGACCACAAAATGAGACAACGGTGGAACTAATCCGCGGGTGGAGCGGCTGCGGCGCCACGCGACCAGCGTGTCTGATGCTTCGCTTCGAGCTGCTGATACTTCGCCTTTTGATCTGGAGTCAGGACCTCGAGCATCTCGGACTTCATGCGGGCGTGCAGCACCTCGAGCGCGATCGCGGTCTGCGCATGCTGGGTTGCCAGGGCCTGCGTTTTGGCTTCATCAAACGGCCCGTTCTCGATGAGGGCGTCGGTTGCGGCGCGGTTCTGACGCATCTGTTGCATCAAGGGTTTGAGGGCTGGTTTCTCTTTCTCCCAGATGGCCTTGATCTGATCCTGCTGCGCGCTGGTGAGATCGAGAGCGTCGGCGTAGTGGCCAAGCATGCCATTGAACATTGCGTCGGGACCGCCGCGCTGATGCATGCCTTGCGCCAGCAAGATGCCGGCGCCCAAAAGAAGCGCGCCTAGCAGCGCAAAGATGCGGACTTGAGTCGGTTTCATAAAATCTCCTTGGGTCCGGAAGGCAGGCCGGAGTTTGCTGGTTACGCAAATAAGAACACCATTTTCAAAAAGAAGCGGTAAAGAGTCGGTCAAGCTGCTGTAAAGTTTTGTAAACATCGGATGATCGGGCGATCGGGTGATCTGAGGAAGGCTCGTCGTTCGACCCTCTTCCTGCGGGAGGTTGACGCGTTCGTCAAGACGCCGGACGAAGGACGAAGGAGGAAGAGCAAAGAACGGAAGAGCAAAGGACCAAGGACCGGTTCCGAGATCATCCTGTGATCCGATCGTCCGATATCTACAAATCTTTACCTCTTCTTGCGGTTGAAGGTGTTTACATGAATAGAAGAATGGAACAGATTCTGGTGGTTGATGACGATGTGGAGTTGTGCGGGCTGGTGCAGGAGTATCTGACGGCGGAAGGGTTCAGCCTGAAGGCCGTGCACGACGGAGAGGCCGGACTACAGCAAGCGCTGTCCAATCAGTTCGCACTGGTCGTGCTCGACGTGATGCTTCCGGGGATTAATGGTTTTGAGGTGCTGCGGCGGATTCGCAGCGTCTCGAAGATTCCCGTGCTTCTGCTGACGGCGCGTGGGGAAGACGTCGATCGCATCGTGGGGCTCGAAATCGGCGCCGACGACTACCTTCCCAAGCCCTTCAACCCTCGCGAACTGGTGGCGCGGATTCGAGCGGTCTTACGCCGCACCAAACCGGCAAAGGCGACGGACGCAGTACCGGAAGTGTTGAGCGTGGGAGACGTGGAACTCGACCCGGCGACGCGAACTGTGCTGCGCGCCGGAGAGCCGGTCGATCTGACTTCGGTGGAGTTCAATCTTTTGGAGGTTCTTCTGCGCGAGGCTGGACGGGTGGTGACGCGGGAGCGGCTGGTGAATGCCGTGCTCAGCCGCAAGTTCATGCCTTTCGACCGCAGCATTGACATGCACGTAAGTAAGGTGCGGCGCAAACTCGGCGACTCGGAAGAAAACGGCGACCACATCAAGACGATTCGCGGCGTCGGCTACATGTTTGCGCGGCCGGCGGCGAAGGCGAAGAAATGAGAAGTCTATTCGTCAGGATATTCGTTTCGTTCTGGGCGGCATTATTGCTGTTCACCGTGCTGTCGATTCTGGTGACGATGGCGGTGAATCCGGCTCGTGGAATCGAGTCGCGCGGGGCAGAGATTCTGGCGGATGCCGTGAACGTCTACCAGACCAAAGGCGAGCAGGGCGCGCGAGAATATCTCGAAAGCGTGCGCAACACGGAACATGCACGCGTGTTCGTGTTCGATTCAACCGGCAGGGAACTGGGCGGGCGGCACGTTCCGCCATGGATCGAAGACTCCCGGCGAGGGATAGGCCCGCGCGGTTTTATGGACGGCATCCTGCCGAGCCACATCAAGCGGCTGGCCTGGACTCTGGATGGCAAGCGCTACACGCTGATCATGGAGATGCCGCCGGGCTTCCGAGTGTTCTTTGGCCCGCATGCGCCGCTGTTGTTGACGCTGGCAGTGATCACGTCGGGACTGGTGTGCTATCTGCTGGCGCGCTCGATGACGCGGCCGGTTACTCGATTGCGCCAGGCCGCACAGAGTCTTGCTGCGGGCGATCTGACGGCTCGCACCGGGGTTTCTGCGGGCAAGCATGGAAGTGAAATGGTGGAGTTGATGCGGGATTTCGATCGCATGGCGGAGCGCCTGGAGACTTTGGTGGAATCGCAGTCGCGGCTTCTGAAAGATGTGTCGCATGAGTTGCGGTCGCCGCTGGCGCGGCTGAGCGTCGCGCTGGGACTGGCCCGCCAGCGCGGCACGCCTGAGATTCAGGGTCAGCTCAATCGCATCGAGCTCGAGGCAGACCGGCTGAATGTGATGATTCAGCGGCTGCTGACGATCTCGAGGCTGGAGTCCGGGACCGACGGGCTGCACAAAAGGAACCTGTCGCTGCGGGATTTGGTGGAGCAGATCGCGCACGACGCTGAATTTGAAAACCCGGCGCGCTCCTGCAGGGTTCTTGCCGATAGCGACGACGAGTTTCTGGTTGATGCCGATGCCGACCTGCTGCGCAGCGCGATCGAAAATGTGGTGAGGAACGCGATCCGCTACACGGGCGATGGCACGACGGTAGAGGTGCGTCTGGAACGCGAAAACGGAAGTGATGGGGGTGGCATCGTGGTTCGCGTTTCGGACTGCGGCCCGGGGGTTCCGGCCGAGTCACTCAGCCGAATCTTCGAGCCTTTCTATCGTATCGACGACGCTCGTAACCGCCAGACCGGAGGCGCCGGTCTAGGACTTTCAATTGCAGACCGCGCCATCCGGTTGCATGGAGGTCGCATCCATGCATCCAACCGTGAGAAGGGCGGGTTGGAAGTGGAAATCCGTATTCCGGCGGCTGCCGGCTTCGTGCCAGAGGGTAGCAAAAATGGTCGTCCCGGAGACCGAGTGATCGGATGATCGGGTCATCGGGGCATCGAAAAGCGAAGCCTGCGACAGCTCAGGCGTTTCCATCCCATTCGGGCGAAGTCGGCCCGGCTGGGGCCCGGGGGTTTGCTCTTCTCGCTCTTTCCTGATACACAAATATATTTCGGACACAATTGAACCCATCGGGTGATCGGGTGATCAGACGATCGAAAACCCAAATCGGTGGTGTGTGCTTTGATCCTTTGATGATCCGATGGTGAGATCGTCCGATGGGTCTTCGCGAGGAGAGTAGATGTTGAGGAAAACAGGCGTTGTAGTGGCGCTGGTGGCCATGTGTGGCTTGAGCGCGCTCTTGGTGAATTGCGGCAGCGGATCGGAGCGTCCCGCCGGGGCTCTTTATATCATCAGCCAGTCGGAAACCAACATCAGTTCGTATTCGATCAACCTCGACAGCGGAAGCCTGTCGTTCATCAATTCCAACGCCTCTACTTGCACGACCAATTCGGGGACCAGTCCCCAAACCTGCGGACTCGCGGTAAGCATGTTGCTTGATCCGAGCAGCAACGCGGCCTATGTGCTGAACCAGGGCTTTTCACCGAACTCGGTTCCGCCGACAATCTACGGCTACAGCATAAACTCGGATGGCAGCTTCAGTTCGCCCACCGTCTCGGCGACTCTCAGCACAAATCCCGGGGAAACCGCGATCGGAATGACCGAAGACACGGGCGGCGATCTTCTGTTTGTAATCACGGATGCGCCGGCGATCTATGTGTTTACAGCCAAGTCCGGCACAGTGGGTCTGACCCAAGCCTCGGTTGTGCCCTTGACCCGTATTCCCACTCACATTTCCGCCCTCACCTTCACGCCCCAGGGCGGATCGGCTGAAACGCTGCTTTTCATGACCAGCAACAAGGACCTGACCGCTCTGCATAACGATAACGAACTGAGCGTTTATTCCGCGGATTCGTCGGGAACGCTGACCGAGCAGACATTTTCTCCGTACACAGTTCCGACGGTGAACCCCACGGTGGCGCTGGCAGTGAATACGCAGCCCCCGCAACAGAATACGGGCGGGATTTTCGTCTATGTGGGGAATCAGCCGGGAACGACTGGGGCAGGATCGGTGGTGGTCTTTCAGGTGTGCACGGTTCTAGGCAGAGGGGTGTGCACGCTGCCGCAGCAGGTGCAGCAACAGCAACTGCTTCTAGCCACCTCTACGCCGAGCGGAGTGGGACAAAATCCGATAGCGATGCTGGTCGATCCAACGAACAGTTTTCTCTATGTGCTGTGCAATACCACCAGCCAGGTCTTCGGCTTCAAGATCGCGGGCAGTGTAGGAACGCTGAGCGCTCTGACTCCAGCGAGCATACCGACTGGAGCACAGCCGGTCGCCATGGCGATTCACAACAATTACAACGCCTCGGGCGAATTTATCTTTACGTCGAACCAGGCGGGCAGCAGCATTACGGGCTTTAGCGTGAATCAGACAACCGGCAGTATGACGGGCGCCGGCACAACCATCTTCCTGCAGGGACAGCCGAGCGGTGTGGCGGCAAGATAAAAGTTGCCATCCGTCATAGGGCTTCAGCCATCGGCCATCAGCCATCAGTTAAACCGATTCTGAAGGCTGATGAGCTGAGAGCTGCCGCGAGTCGTTTAGCTCGGGCTTGAAATCTACCTTCGCAAACGAATGCAGGAGCTTGCTCTATGTAGGCATGCGGAGGATCAAATATCCTCCGATGAAGCCGAAGACCAGGTTCGGGGACCAGGCTGCGACGGTAGGCGGCAACTGACTGAGGTTGCCCATGGCTTCGAACAGGCCTGAGATCGTCCAATAGACAACGCCGATCCCGATTGCGGTCGCCACGCCGGCCAAGGCTCCACGCTTGCCCGCCGAGAGAGCGAAGGGAATGGCGAGTACTGCCATCACCAGCGTGATCAGGGGATAGGCAATCTTCTTTTGCAACTGCACCCGCAGCCGAACCACATCAAAGCCGCTCTGCTCGAGATCGTGAATGTAACGGCGTAGCTCCTCGTAATTCATTTCCGAAGATTGCTTCACTTCCTTCTTGAAGTAGGAGGGCGGTTCCGAGAGTTGTGGAAAGGTTGCGGTCTCGAACCTACGGTAGTTCTCGATGGCGGAGCCATTGAGCGCGCGCTCCCATCCTTGCTCGTAGATCCAGCGGCCCAGTGGAGCGGACCAGAGAGCCCGGTCGGCGGTCACGCGGTGGGTGATCTCGAAGGTCTTGGGGTCAAAGCGAAAGACGGTGATTCCGCCGAATGCATCGCGATCGGGATCGAAGAGTTGATAGTAATAAATGTCGGAGTGCTGTCCGAAGATCCACTTGCGGTCAGGACGCAAGTAAGTTTGGGCTGGCTTACCTTTGATCTTGTTGCGCAGTTCGTCTTGCCGCTTGTTGGTGTAAGGAAGATAGAGCTGGTCGGAGGCAAAAAGCAGACCCGCAACCAGCGCCGAGGCAAAAAGCACAGGAACGATAACGCGATACAAACTGATGCCCGTCGCCTTGATGGCGGTGATTTCGTTGGAACGCTGCAGCAGTCCGAAGGTGACCAGCACGGCCAGCAGCATGCTCATAGGTGCAATGGGGTAGTAGAGAAAATACGGGGTCACGTTGAGCAGATACTCGCCCACCGTGAGGGCGGAGATTCCATTGCGCAGGATATCGCCAAGCAATTCAAACAGGGTGAAGACGAGCAGCAGGGTAACAAATGCTCCGCCGATCATGAACAAATAAACGCCGAAGTCGCGGAGGACATAGTCGTCGAGAATGGTGGGAAAGCGCAGATGGAGCCTGCGCCAGGCGCGGGCCAGGCGGCTCGGCCGACGGGATCGGGCATGGGCAAGTCGCCCATTGGTGAGCGTGGGGAGTCCGAGCGCGGAAACCGCGGTGCCGGTGGACGCCGCGCGACTCTTCTCCAAATCCTGTGCCTTTGCTTCGGACTGCTTCTGTTTGGAATCTTTAAACCAGAAACTGACCGGTCTTCTTTCCGATTGCCAAAGCAGGAAGGCTCCGCCGAGGAGGAAGAAAAGGTCCGCCATCCAGACGCCGGCCCAGGGAGCAAGCCGGGCCTGGCGCGCCAGCGACACGCCGATCAGTGAAATCGAGTAGTAGAGGAAGACGAGCAGGATGGTCAACACAAAGCCGCTCGATTTGCCTCCTTTCTTGGAGGAGAGACCGAGCGGGATGCCGACCATGGCCAGGACAAGGCAGGCTGTGGGCAAAGCGAAGCGGCGGTGAAACTCGATCATGGTCCAGCGACGCGTATTGGCGTCAGAGGTGCGCGCTGACTTGAGCAGTTGGGGGATGGTCATCTCGCTCAGAGAGGCGGGCTCACTCTGCTGCGAGGTTTGCGCGGCCGGAACCTGAATGGGAATGTCGGTCGTTTGAAAAGTCGAGATCTGATACTGATCGGGATTCTTGGGGTCTGATTCGTGCGTGGTGCCGTCGATGAGATGAAGATCGAGCCTGTCGGCACCCTGGCTGACCAACACTCCCTCGCGCGCCAGGGTCACACGCGGCGCGGAAGGATCGGTGAGATCGGCCAGAAAGACGCCCTTCCACATGGCGCCGCCCGACATGGCCTTGACGTCTTGGACGTAGAGAACGGTCTTAGGAAATCCCTCATAAAAGACGCGGGGCTGTACTTCGAATGACGCCTGCGATGACTTGAGGTGATTCTGCAGATCGTCGAGTGAGGCGAGCGAGCGCGGGGCGATATAGACGCTGTTGACCAGGGCGAAGAACCACGCGACCAGGACAAAGATGGAACAGATGCGCAGAAAACTCCAAACGCTGAGGCCGCTCGCGCGCATGGCTGTTATTTCGCTATCAGCGGCCAAACGGCTGAGGCCAATGAGGATGCCAACGAGCACGCCCATGGGAATGGTGTAGGTGAGAGCGACCGGAATGGTGTAGAAGAAAATCTCGGCGATGCTGGGCAGCGGGGCGCTGTTGCGCACGACGAGCTCGAGAATGCGCCCGAGGTCGCGGGTAAACAGAATGAAAGTGAAGACGGCGGCGCCGATGAGCGCGTGAGAGACGACCTCTCCCAGAACGTAACGTGTGAGGATGCGGATCCGCACAGGAATGCTGAACAAAAATTGTCCTTAATTGCGAGTCTAGCATGCCCGGAAGCCACATTTGCATTGCCGCGATGGTTCATAGAGAATCGACAGCTTGTTCGGAGGAAAATGAACTTGCCAATGATGCGTGCGGTTGCGGCGATCGCTCTCAGCATATTGATGTCAGTCGCGGCTTGGCCGCAGCAGCCGGCGGACGTTGAAGCTGCCAACATAAACCTGGGAGAGATCAAGCCAGTCACCGACCACATGGCCGCTGCCATCTACGGCGGTCCGTCGATGGCGACGTTAAGCGAGTTGACGGACAGCATCGGAGGCCGCTTGACCGGATCACCCGCCTATGTGCGGGCGACGGAATGGGCGGCGGCTAAATTTCGATCGTACGGGATCGAGAATGTGCGCCTTGAGCCTTTCACGATTGACGCGGGGTGGCAGCGCGGAAGCGCCAGCGGAGCCATGCTTTCGCCGATGGCGCGTCCGTTGAATGTGGCTTCGCTGGGCTGGGCGCCATCGACTCCGCCGGGGGGTGTGGAGGGCCAGGTTGTTCTGGTGGCGGATGTCAGCGGGGAAGCGTTGCGCGCGCGCGCGGAAGAACTTCGCGGCAAGATTGTTCTACTCGACACGAGCAAAATTTATGCCGAGGGCTACGGCAAGGCTGAACCAAAGCTGCGCGCAGCCTGGCAGACATTCGCCGGGGAAGGAGTGTTGGCAGTGATGACCCCGGATCGCACTCCCAACAATGTCATCAATGCGCATGCCGGCTTGTGGGGATCGAAGCTGGTGCCGCTACCGGGCATTGAGCTTGGCATGGAAGACGGCAAACTGATTCAGCGCCTGCTGCCGCGCGGAGCGGTCACGATTCATCTTGCAGTGGAAAACAAAACTTCAGGTGAGGAGACGGTTAACAACGTAGTGGCGGAGATTCGTGGGCGAGAGCGTCCGGACGAGTGGATCCTCATTGGCGCGCATCTGGATTCGTGGGATTTTGGAACCGGCGCGCAGGACAATGGCACCGGGTCGGTCAGTGTGCTGGAAGTGGCGCGGGCCATGGTTGCGACGGGCAAGCCGCCGCGGCGCAGCGTGCGTTTCGTTTTGTGGGGCGGAGAAGAAGAAGGGATGCTGGGCTCGACTGCGTATGTTCAGGCGCACAAGAACGAGTTATCAAAGTGCGATGCCGTGCTCAATACGGATAATGGGGCAGGTCATCCCAAAGGATGGAAGGTGGAAGGCCGCACAGATCTAAGACAGGCCATGCAGCCCTGGAGCGACGACCTGCTGAAAGACATGAGTGGCGGTGATCTTTCGTTGGAAACGACTTACGATACCGACCACGGACCGTTCATGCTGCAAGGCGTGCCCGCGCTGGATCTGTGGGTCGACATGACCAAATACTTCGAGGTGCACCACAAGTCGAGCGACACGTTCGACAAGGTGGATCCGCTCGATTTCAAGGCTGGGACGGCGATTGTGGCTGCTACCGCGTATGCCATCGCCGAGAGCGACAAGCCGATTGCGGAGCACATTGATCACGCCGCGGTGCGAGAAATCCTGCGCAACGCGAAACTGGAGGATATGGTTGAGAACGTGGGCGCGTGGAAGCCGTAAGGAGCCATGAACCAGTTACGAGCCGGGAGGGCGGATCAACATCATTTATCACGATAGCTGGAGAGCACTAACCAGTTCTTTTCAGAAACAACGCTCCCAGAGGCGGCAGCGTTAACCGCAAAGTGAAGGGTCTGCCGTGCGTCGCTTCCGGCTGCGTTTGTGCGCCGCCGGCGTTGCCCATGCCGCTGCCGAAATATTCCTTGCCATCGCTGTTGAGAAGTTCTTTCCAATAGCCTCCCGCCGGGACTCCAACTTTATAGTCGAGTCTGGGCACGGGCGTGAAGTTGCAGATGACCAGGATAGAATCATCGGGCGACTCGGTCTTTCGCAATAGGGACACAACACTGGCCGGGGTGTCGTTACAATCGACCCACTCAAATCCGCGGGAATCGTTGTCAAACCAATGCAGTGCCGGCTCGCGCGAATAGAGATGGTTCAGTTGCTCTACCCAAGCCATCAGGCCGCTGTGCACCGGGTATTTGAGCACATCCCAATCGAGGCTGCGGTCGTGCGACCACTCGCCGACCTGTCCGAATTCGCTTCCCATGAAGAGCAGCTTTTTTCCGGGCTGGGCGAACATGTAGGCATAGAGCAGACGCAGGTTGGCGAAGCGCTGCCACTCGTCGCCCGGCATTTTGCCGATGAGAGATCCCTTGCCATGGACGACCTCATCGTGGCTCAAGGGCAAAACAAAATTCTCGTGGAACGAATACAGCATGCGAAAGGTCAGCTTGTTGTGGTGATACTGGCGGTGGATCGGGTCCTGCTGAAAGTATTTCAGCGTGTCGTGCATCCAGCCCATATCCCACTTAAAGCCGAAGCCCAGGCCGCCCAGGTGCGCGGGCCGTGAAACCATCGGATAAGCGGTGGACTCCTCGGCGTAGGTTTGAATATCGGGATGTTCCTTGTAAGCCTCTAAATTGAAACGGCGCAAGAAATCAATGGCCTCGAGATTTTCGCGCCCGCCATATTTGTTGGGAATCCACTCTCCGGGGTTGCGCGAATAGTCGAGATAGAGCATGGAAGCGACTGCATCGACGCGCAATCCATCTACGTGATACTTGTCGAGCCAGAACATGGCGCTCGACATGAGGAAGCTACGAACCTCGGCGCGCCCGTAGTTGAAGATGTGCGTCTTCCAATCGGGATGGAATCCCTGGCGCGAATCGGCGTGCTCAAAGAGGTGAGTGCCATCGAAGAAGGCGAGGCCATGGCCGTCAGAAGGGAAGTGGGACGGAACCCAATCCAGTATCACTGCAATGTTGTGCTGGTGAAGATAGTCGACCAGGTACATGAAGTCCTGGGGGTTTCCGTAGCGGGCGGTGGGCGCGAAGTAGCCGGTGGTCTGATATCCCCAGGAGCCGTAAAAGGGATGCTCCATGATGGGCAGGAATTCGACGTGGGTAAATCCCAGTCGGTTGACGTGCGCGGCCAGCTTGGGAGCAATCTCGCGATAGCTGAGCGGGCGATTGTGTTCTTCCGGCACACGCATCCAGGAGCCGAGATGAACCTCATAAATTGAGATGGGGGCGTGCGTGGTATTGGCCGCGCCACGCGTCGCCATATAGCTGGAATCGTTCCAGTCGTAATTCAGGTCCCATACGACCGAGGCGGTGCGGGGAGGTTTCTCGTCAAAAAGCGCGATTGGATCGGCCCTTTCGGTGCGATAGCCGTGTTGGTGCGAGTCGATATGAAACTTATAGAGCGAACCCTTGGTGACCCCGGGGATGAATCCTTCCCAGATTCCAGAGGATGCGCGAGGCTGCAGCTGATGAGAAGTTGGGTTCCAGTTGTTGAAGCTGCCGATGACTGTAACGCGGCGGGCGTTGGGAGCCCAAACACTGAAGACCGCGCCCGGCGTGCCTTGAGAGTCGAGGAGGTGGGCGCCCATTTTGTCGTAAAGCCGGTAGTGGCTGCCCTCGTTGAACAGATAGCAGTCTTCCGGGGTGAGGAGGGAGACGTCGTATCGAACGGGCGACAGATCGTGGGAAACAGGATTCATGGTCATACTGTCGCCATTAGTTTAGTCCAATTGTGAGCCGGATTCGAATCGGGCGCTTGCCTTATGCCATACTGAATTTCGCCGATTTACTAGAAGACAACCGATTTACTAGAGATACCTGAAGATTTCATGGCACAGATTCGAGTGGTGGTCCTGTGGCACCAGCACCAGCCTTTCTATAAGGATCTGGTGACTGGCCAATACCGTCTTCCCTGGACGCGCCTGCATGCGCTCAAGGACTACTACGGGATGGTGAAGCTGCTGGATGAGTTCCCGCAGGTGCACCAGACCTTCAATCTGGTCCCATCGCTGGTTTTGCAGATCCAGGATTACGTTTCCGGCGACGCGCAAGACCCGTTTCTGCAAGTGGCCAGCCGACCGGCCAGGGATTTGACGGCGGAAGAACGTCGTTTTGCGCTGCAATATCTGTTTCAGGCACATCCCAGCAATGTCATCGGTCGTTACCCGCGCTATCGTGAGCTTTACGAGAAGTATCGCAGCGCGGGCAGTTCACCCGAGAAAGCGGAGAAATATTTTCTGCCGCAAGATCTCACCGATCTCCAGGTGCTTTCGCAGATCGGCTGGTTCGATGAGTTTTTTCTCGAAGAGAAAGACATCGCCGAGCTGATTCGCAAGGGCAGAAATTTTTCCGTGGAGGATCAACGGCTGGCTATCGCGCGCGAGCGCGAATTGCTGGGTCGCGTTTTGCCTGCCCATGCCAGCGCTGCAAAGCAAGGCCTCATCGAGATTTCGACTTCCCCTTTTTATCATCCGATCATGCCCCTGCTTTGCGATACGCAGATGGGGGCCGTTTCTTCGCCCGGCCTGCCCCTGCCGCAGAATCGCTATCGCCACGCGGAGGACGCGCGGGATCAGTTGATGCGCGGTCTTGATCTGCTGCAAGAGGTATTTGAAATCCGACCGTCGGGCGTCTGGCCGTCGGAGGGCAGTGTCTCTGAAGAAGTGCTGGCCATCGGGCACAAACTCGGGGTCAAGTGGATGGCCACCGACGAAGGCGTTCTCGGCCGCTCTCTCGGACTGTTCTTTGCGCGTGACGGCAATGGCTATCTGAACTCCGATCTGGCGCACCGGCTCTACACGATCTACCAATACGAAAATGCCGAGACGGAGATGAACCTGCTTTTCCGCGACCATACGCTCTCGGATCTGATTGGCTTTGTTTATTCGGGCATGAACCCGCAGGATGCTGCCAACAATCTGATGGGGAAGATCCGTGATTCGGCGCGGCCTATCGTCAGCCAGGGCCGCGACGCGGTTATTCCGATCATCCTCGATGGAGAAAACGCCTGGGAATACTATCCGCGCTCGGGCCGCGAGTTTCTGCGTCGCTTCTATGACGCGTTACAAAACGACCCGGGGATGGAAGCTGTCACGGTGAGCGAAGCGATCGCCCGGCACAAGAACAAGGCGCCGCTGAAATCGTTGGTTCCGGGCTCGTGGATCAACGCCAACTTCAACGTCTGGATCGGCGCGCCTGAAGACAACAGGGCCTGGGACTATCTATACGAAGCGCGCAATTTCTATACGCAGGCGGCAGCACGAGCCAACGACGCGCAGCGCAAATTAGCGTGGGAGGAGGTCCTGATCGCCGAGGGCAGCGACTGGAACTGGTGGTACGGGCCCGAGCATCACTCGGCGAACGACCGCGATTTTGACGAACTCTATCGCAAGCACCTTTCCAACATCTATCAGGCGCTGGGAGGCACGCCTCCCGACTATCTGGCCCAACCGATTACCGGAGGGGTGGTGCGGCCGGCGTTCACGCCGCAAAGCGCCTACATTCATCCCCGAGTAACCGCCGACATGGTGCGATATTTCGAATGGATGGGCGCGGCGCACTACACCGCCGATCATCGTTCGGGCTCGATGCATGGCAAGCAGTTTCTGCTCGATGGCGTGCATGCAGGCATCGACGCACAGAACGTGTACGGACGGCTCGACTTCGCGGGCAAGATTCCCGAGGATTCGTTTGATCTGGTGGTGAATGTGGAATCGTGGACAAATCAAGGGCCCTTGCCGCAACGTGAACTGCGGCTTGACTTGGCCGTGGATAATCGGCAAATCAAATCGTGGACAGTGACAGAGGGCGAAGAGGGGAAGCGCTGCGATTCAATCAGGCCAAATGATGCAGTGCGCGTGGCGCTGGTTCGCAATTTTGAGTTCCGCCTGCCTCTCGCGTGGCTGCAGGCTGCTCCATTGGATCTGGCGAAATTGCGGGGACAGAGAAGCTCGGAACCGCTGCCCACTCGCTTGCGCGTGCGCTTCAGCCTGTGGAAGAACCGGCTGCCAGTCGACGCCCTTCCGGTGGAAGGCTGGATCGAACTGGAACTGCTGGCGGAAGAAGACTTGATGGCGATCAGCGGGTGAAGCGATCGCTTTTCATTCTTCATCCCTCGTCCTTGGTCCGTCGTCCTTCGGAAAAGACTCGCTACCAGCGTCGCAGCAGGTTTCCCGAAGGACTAAGGACGAAGCCTAAGGACGGCTTTTTATTGTCCCGCCGCCACGCTCGTCATGGTCATCGGTCGATTCAGTTCCATTACGAGTTCCGTGCCTGCGGGTAGCGTCGCCGAGCGATGTTTTCCGAGCCAGTGTGAAACGGTTGCCGTCGCGCCGATGGCGCCGCCAATCAACAGGCCCTTGCCTCCGGCGATCAGGCCACCAATCAGCATTCCGCCGCCTGTGCCCATGCCGATTTGTGTGAGGTCGGTGCCGTCAATTCCGTCGCCTTTGAATTGGCCCTCGGTATTCACATCGGTGCCATGCCGCAAGCTGGTATCGACCAGCGTGGCGTTCAGGGTGAAGCGGTCGCCGTTCGGGAGCACAACATTTTCAGGAAACATCGCGATGGTTGGCTTGCCGGCGATGCGGCGTGGCTCGCTGGTTTTCAGAACGCGGCCTTCGACCGTAGCTCCGATTGGAATCACTGTCTTCCCATCCAACATGACGGGTTCGGTCACGCGCGCCGAAAATGGGTCGCCCGCTTTTGAGCTAAAGGTTGTGAGTGTGGTATCGAGTTTCATCTTGACTGCCGTGCCGGTCGGCAGTGACGTTTGCGCCGTTGCGAATGCGGCCATCAGCACGAGGCTTGCAACCACGGTCGTTTTTTTCGTGAATCCTCTTTTCATTCCATCCTCCGAAAACCGATTTCAACTTCGAAATTCCTGTGCTGCCCGAATCACCTCATCCATCGACGCCCGATCATTCTGGTTGTCACCGCGGTACAGGTACCGAACCACACCGCCCCTATCGATCACCAGCGTGGCCGGATGCGCGATATTGATCGCGTCTGAGCCGAAAGCGTGATGCAGGCCGTAAGCCCTGGTGACGGCGCGATCCTCATCGAGCAAGAACGGCCAGGACACGGGATGCCTTTCCAGAAATTTTCCGGGCTTCCAAAGCCCATTCCGTTTCTCTGCCGCAAGAAACGCCGCCTGTGCGCCCGCGGCTTCGATCTCCGCTTTTCGTGACTCGAACTGAGCCATGCGCTTCGCGCAGTTTGGTCACCACGTGCCTCGCAGTACTTCAAGGATCAGAGGCCCTCGTTCCAGGAATCCGCTGAGGGTAAACACGCCCTCGCGATTCGCGGCACTCAAGGAGAAAGCGGGAGCACTCGATCCAACCCCTAAAGTTTCTGTGCGCGCCTGCACGTTGAATCGACTCTAAGGCAGGAAAAAGTTGCGAACAATAATGGAAAGGGTTCGTGGAACCAGAAGAGGCAATGCGATGGCGCCGGGAGAACTGTTATTTCGCACGGCAGGGAGGAATCCGCCTTTCGAGAAAGACGCGGCTCTGCGAAATCACACAAATCCCACGTTCAGGGCTCACACCGGTGTTCAACTCGCTCCGCTATAATCACCAGTTTTGGAGTTCTCTTTGGCCCGCACCTATACCGGCATCGGCGCGCTCACGGGACGACGGCTTACCTTCCGTTCCGGTCTTCCCGCAATCCGCGTCGATGACGACTCATTTATAAACACACATTCGACTCAGAAAGGCGAACGACCCATGACTAATATCGGATCCATCCTGGGACGCGAAGTTCTCGACTCGCGGGGTAATCCTACGGTTGAAGCGGAAGTACAGTTAATGAGCGGCCGGGCCGGCCGCGCTATCGTTCCCAGCGGAGCTTCCACGGGCGAGCACGAAGCGGTTGAGCTACGCGATGGCGATGAAGGCCGTTTCAAAGGCAAAGGAGTCCTCAAGGCGGTGGAAAATGTGAACGGCGAGATTGCTGACGCGCTGGGGAATTTTGACGCCGCAGACCAGCGCGGGCTCGATGCAAAGATGATCGAACTCGACGGCACGCCCAACAAGGGGCGCCTCGGAGCGAATGCGATCCTCGCAGTTTCAATGGCCGCCGCTCGCGCCGCCGCCAACGAACTCAACATTCCGCTCTACCGCTATCTTGGCGGAGCCTGCGCGAATACGCTGCCCGTGCCGATGATGAACATCCTTAATGGTGGCGCGCACGCCGATAACAATGTCGACTTTCAGGAGTTCATGGTCATGCCGGTGGGCGCGGAGTCGTTTTCTGACGCGCTGCGCTGGGGCGTGGAGGTGTTTCATACGCTAAAGGGTGTGCTGAAAAAGCGCGGCTATAACACCGCCGTTGGCGACGAAGGCGGCTTCGCGCCTTCGGTCAAGTCGAATGTGGAGGCGATCGAGGTCGTGCTCGAGGCCATCCAGCAGGCTGGCTACAAGCCCGGAGAAGAGATCGCGATTGCCCTCGATCCGGCCGCAAGCGAGTTCTATCAGGATGGAAAGTATGTGTTCAAGAAATCCGACAAGTCTTCGAAGAGTTCCGATGACATGGTTCGCTTCTATGCCAAGTGGGTGAACGATTACCCGATCGTCTCGCTGGAAGACGGACTCGCCGAAAATGATTGGGAGGGATGGCAGAACCTGACGGGCGAGTTGGGAGGAAAGATTCAGCTGGTTGGGGACGACATTTTCGTCACCAATATCGAGATTTTTGGAGAGGGAATTGACAAGGGAATCGCCAACTCGATTTTGATCAAGCTCAACCAGATCGGCAGCGTGAGCGAGACGCTCGACGCGATTGATCTCGGCCGTCGCAATGGATATACCTCGGTCATCTCGCACCGTTCCGGCGAAACCGAGGATACGTTTATTGCTGACTTGGCTGTTGCCACGGGAGCGGGCCAGATCAAAACCGGCTCGGCGTCCCGTACCGACCGCATCGCAAAGTACAACCAGTTGCTGAGGATTGAAGAAGAGTTGGGTGATTCGGCGAGGTTCTTGGGGATCAAGGCGCTGAACTATAAAGGGTGA
>DATJNC010000016.1:0-47263 GCA_035508395.1 Terriglobales bacterium
CTCCGGAATACACGGCTGAGTAAGTCGATGTTAGGAACACCGGAGGTACACGTCAAAGTACCGGGGTACACCGGCCCTTCGTACAATGGCCTTTAGTAAGTAATGCAAGCACGAGAGTACTTAAGTGGGGTCTCGCATACACTTATCACTTTGAGAGTTGAGCATCCTCCTTTCCCTCGCCGGGGAACTCAACCCGACAGCACTTCTTCGTTCAGGTATGACCGAAGTTCTCATGACACAGGTAACTTGTGGTCGATCGCGGCCTCTCTTACCATCGCTTCATCTATGGATTTGCGCGTCCTCGTGGTATGCCCTGATCAAGAGTCGGCCAGGATGCTGGCACAGGTCCTCACGTCTGAGATGGGGATGGCCACGGAAGAAACCTCCTCGATCTCGCACGGACTGAAACTGCTTCGCGAAGAGCATTTCGACGCGATCGTTTTCGATTACCGGGCCGACCAGGCGTCAGAGGAATTCCTGACCCGCCTGCGCCAATCGCCGAAGAATCGCACCACCATGCTGATTGCTATCGTTGACGGAGAGTTCAACGCCCGCCCCGTATTTGGCCTGGGTGCCAACTTCGTGCTTTATCGGCCGCTCTCTTTGGAACGCACCCGACTCAGTTTGCGCGCGGCACGGGGTCTAATGCGCCGCGAGCGCCGTCGCGCCCCGCGATCGAAAGTAAATTCGTCCGTCAATATCTCGTATCCGGGGGCATCCGAGTTCAGCGCCACGCTTTCAGACATCAGTGACGGGGGTGCCTCGATCACCGGTTCTCGATCCCTGTCCGACAGCGGAAAGGTCTATTTCGAATTCGCTCTTCCCGGCCAGGAACAGTTGGTGCGCTTGTCGGGCGAGGTCGCGTGGCGGGATTCATCGGGGCGCACCGGCGTTCGCTTTCTCGACGTGCCGCAAACATCACGCCGGCTGATTCAAACCTGGCTGCAGATGAACCACACAAAAAACGGGGACGCACAAAAACCGGCTGCCCCGACTCAGCCCAAACCTGCCGCCGGTGCGAGCGAAGCCAGGACTTCGAGTCTCGTGTCGAATGCCGGCAATCGCCGCAGCGAACTACGCTTTCCCTGCAAAATTGGCGCGGAAGTTTATCGGCTTGGCACCAGCATTCCGAATCGCTGCACACTCTCAGATATCAGTGAAGGCGGTTGTTATGTGGAAATGCCCTCGCCGCTTGCCGGACAATCCGGAGTAGAGATCCTTGTTCGCACCGCCGAGATGAAATTCAAGATCCGCGGGCAGGTTCTCGCCACGCACCCAGGGTTTGGCATGGGCGTGCGCTTTATGTTTCGCGACACCGCTGAGCGTGAGGAGATTTTGCGCCTGCTAGCGGTTCTTAGCGCCGGTCCATCGCTCGACGCCCAGCCTCGCTAGGCACGCGGAGCTTCCTTGCCTACCGCCCGGCGGAAGTATTCCAGGGAAAGTTTCAAACCAGTTTCAAGATCCACGGTCGGCTGCCAGCCGAGTAGCCGTTTTGCTTTTGCAATGTCGGGCTTGCGCTGTTTGGGATCATCTTGCGGCAGAGGTTCATACTTGATCCGGCTAGACGAGCCGCTCACCTCAATTACCTTGCGCGCACACTCAAGAATCGTGAACTCGCCCGGATTCCCAATATTCACCGGCAGGTGCTCGTCCGACTTGGCAAGGCGGAGTATGCCGTCGACTTCATCGGTCACATAGCAAAAGCTTCGCGTCTGACTTCCATCTCCGTAAACCGTAAGGTCGTGCCCACGTAGCGCCTGCCACATGAAATTTGGGATGACGCGCCCATCATGGAGTTGCATGCGCGGCCCGTATGTATTAAAGATGCGCAGAATTCGCGTATCCACATTGTGATAGCGGTGATAGGCCATGGTTACCGCTTCGGAGAATCGTTTTGCTTCATCGTAAACCGATCGCGGACCGACCGAGTTTACGTGTCCCCAATACGACTCGGGCTGCGGGTGCACCAGCGGATCCCCATAGCATTCTGAGGTTGAAGCCATCATGAATTTCGCCCCGCAGCGTCGAGCCGTCTCTAGAGCTTCAAATGTGCCGTATGAACCTACGCGGAGGGTGGCAATCCCATGCTTGGCATAATCCACCGGGCTTGCCGGGCTAGCGAAATGAAACACATAGTACAGCGATCCCCAGTTTGCCGGTTCACAAATGTCCTTTTCCGCGAATTCAAAACGTGAATCGTTGCGCAGGTGGGAGATGTTTTCGAGTCGCCCGGTCAGGAGATTATCGACAGCGAGAACACCGAAACCTTCGCCAAGCAGCGCATCGCACAAATGCGAGCCAAGAAAGCCCGCGCCGCCCGTCACCAGCACACGTCGTTCCATCATCGTTTCAGGCACCCTCCTTTTTCGTGCCGCGGGCGGATATCTCCTCGCAGAGCGCTGGCGAGCGCCCCACGCTGTAGTAAGAAAAACCGTGCCGGGTCATGATCGCCGGATCGTAGAGATTTCGCCCATCGATCACAATCGGGTATTTTACGACTCCGCGCAGACGCTCCAAATCGAGCGTGGCGAATTCCTCCCACTCGGTCAGGATCAATACTGCATCCGCGCCTTTGGCCGCCTGGTAAGCGTCTGACCCGAACTCAACTCCGTAGCCCAATTCTTCCTTGGCGCGATCCATTGCGGCCGGATCGTACGCGCAGACCTTGCAACCCTCGCGCAACAACTCTTGCACAAGCAACAAGGCCGGAGATTCCCGAATGTCGTCGGTGCCACCCTTGAATGCCAGGCCTAGAACGCCGAGCCGCTTTCCGCGCAGCGTCCAAAGCACACTTCGCACTTTGCGGAGGAAGCGATGCCGTTGTTCCTCGTTGATCCGGATTACTTCCTCGAGCAAGCGGAAATCGTATCCGTTTTCCTTAGCCACCGCCCGAAAGGCGAGCAGGTCCTTCGGAAAACACGATCCACCGTAGCCGATGCCCGGATTCAGGAATCGAGCTCCGATGCGCGAGTCTGTCCCGATGCCATCACACACCTGCTGCACATTTGCCCCGACGCTTTCGCATATAGATGCTACGGCATTGATGAATGAAATCTTCATGGCCAGAAATGCATTGGAGGCGTGTTTGATAAGTTCCGCACTCTTGGCGCTCGTAATGATCAGGCGCGGTGGCGTCTGCGCGCGGTCCGGCCGCGGAATTGCATCTCCACGCCCGTAATACCACCCGCTGGTGAGTGGACCGTAGACTTCTTTCATCACCTCGGCCGCTCGTTCCGTTTCCACTCCTACGACAATTCGATCAGGGTACAAAAAGTCGGTGACCGCTGTGCCCTCACGCAGGAATTCGGGATTCGATGCGATATCGAATAGCTCGGGATGAGTGCCGTTGCGCTGGATGATCGTGTGTATCCACTGATTGGTGTAGACAGGAACCGTGCTCTTCTCGACCACTACCTTGTAACTATCCACCGCGCCGGAAATCTCGCGCGCCACCGATTCGACGTAGGACATGTCGGCATCGCCGCTTTCGGTTGCCGGCGTTCCGACCGCAATAAAAATGACTTCGCTCGCTCGAGTTGCTGCCTGCAGATCTCTCGAAAAGTTGATACGTTCTGCTCTATGTCTTTCGAGCAATTCGGGCAGGAACCGTTCGTGAATCGGCACCTCGCCCCGGCATAGAGCCTCAACCTTGTTCGCGTCGTTATCCACCAGAGTGACTTCGTGACCGAGATCGGCAAAACAAGCTCCAGTTACCAGCCCGACGTAACCTGAACCTACAACAGCAATGCGCATATGCGAGCCTCTTCTCCGTGTTGGATTGGGCACGTCGGCTCGTCGGCGTGCTATCTGACAACTGTATCAGCCTTTGCCGTCCATGCCGATTACGATCCGTAGGACCTGCATTTTCGCCGAACGGGATCGGGAATTAAGACCTCACAAGCGCTGGTGACCATCGTCACCGCACCTGCAGCCCCGGCAGTTTCAGAATTCTACTCAGGAGGGACTTATGCCCATCCTGATGGTTGCGCTTATCGCACTCGCTGCTTTTGGTGTCATAGGGATTGTTCTCGGTGCGGCCGTCATCCTTGAGCAGCACAAGCTCGATGACAAGCATCATTCGGGCAAAGTCGCTTAAAGGTCAGCCGGCTTGGCGAATCGAGATACTGGAGTAGGGCACTTTTGTCTCACTAGCCATCCCCACTTTCTCTTCTCACGAATTCATGACCCTTTCTCTCCGGTCCTAGCCCAACCACGATCGCGAGCAACGTGATTACACAGATTTCAAAGCCCGCCAACGCCCACGCATATCCCCACGAATCCCGCAGGCGATATTCGATCATGTTCACCGGGGAGGCGACAAAATTCCCCAATTGATAGGCGAGACCCGGCAGCAGCCCACGCACCGCCCCGGGGGCCAACTCGTTCAGGTGCGCCGGAATTATTCCCCACGCACCCTGTACTCCTATCTGGATGACGAACGCTCCCATGGCCAGGACATACAGTGTCTTTCCAAATGCCCAGGCCGGAATCACACACAGCGCGAGAGCCGCTGCCAGAATCAGCGCGCGCCTACGACCTAGCTTTTCCGAAATGAGTCCAAAAGTGAGCGCCCCCACAAGCGCTCCCACGTTATAGAAGATGGCGACATTGGCCACAGTTGAGGTCGTAAAGCCATGCGATTGCAGAAAATGTGGGTAGAGATCCTGGGTTCCATGAGAGAGGAAATTCATCAGCGCCATTAGCAGGATCATGTACAAAAACAGCGGCCAGTTGGCCGCGGCTGCTTTCGCGATCGATTTGAATTCCGGCACCCTATGTTGCTTCCAGGCTTCCGACTCCTTCACCTTCCATCGAATATAAAAAGCCAGGAGTGCCGGCAGTCCTCCAACCCAGAACATCGCTCGCCATCCCCAAAACGGCAGCACAAATTTTGCCGCCACCGCAGCCAACAGGTAGCCGCACGAATACCCCGATTGCACGACGCCAGAGATGATGCCTCGCCGTTTCGGAGGAATGCTCTCCATCGCCAACGACGATCCCACACCCCACTCGCCGCCCATCCCGATGCCATAGATCGTCCGCAGCAAAAGAAACACCGTGTAGTTTGGGGAGAATCCGCAGAGCAATTCCACCACGGAGAAAAAGATGACGTTTGCCATCAATGGCCCGCGCCGTCCGTATCGGTCGGCAAGCAGTCCGAAAATGACCGCACCCACCGGCCGCATGGCCAACGTTGCCGCCGTCGTGAAAATGATCTTTGAGGCCGGCACCTGAAATTGCGCCGCCAGGGTATTGACCAGAAAGACAGCGACGAAGAAGTCGAATGCATCCAACGTCCAGCCGAGAAAGGCTGCGCTTACTGCGTGCCACTGGTCAGAATCGAGGAATGGTTCGAAAGAGCGCACTGAGATAAAGTTCACAGTAGTGTGCGGTCGTTGGGAGTTGTGCCCGTTTCTGGCTGAGGCATTCTAGCAGGCAGCTTCGCTCGCAGGACGGTCGGACCTACTATCGTCGATCGTGTACCTTTCGTTACCTCCGTATAGCTGAGGAACTACCTATACCCTGGCCAAGCGGACAACTTGATAGACTACGTTCACAACTCGCCTTGGGAATCTATATCTCGCCGCGGTGATATAGGAGCGAATGAGGGTATCTGAAGTGAAGAAGATTCTCGCACTGTTCTTCTTTTTTTCTGTGCCTGCCCTTGGTCAGACTAATCAGGGTGAGCTTCACTTCCACGTCACCGATCCCTCCGGGTTCGGCGTTCGAACTCTTGTCACTATCTCCAGCGAGGCGAATCAATACAGCCGCAGCTTGGCTACCGACGAGCACGGTGATCTCACTGTGCAGAGATTGCCTTATGGCGTATACGAAGTTGAAGTTAAGCAGCCCGGTTTCGCCGATTGGTCGGCAACCATCGATGTGCGTTCGTCGGTTCCCGCCGACTCCCTGATTCGACTGAAGGTCGCTGCCACTCGCGAATCGTTGAACGTGAGCGCCCCCGAAAACCTCGTGAATCCCGAGCAGGCCGGCTCCACCAATCAGATCGGGAGCGAGACGCTAAAACATAGGCTGAGTTCCATCCCCGGACGCTCGCTGCAGGATCTCGTCAACTCCCAGCCCGGTTGGCTCTACGAAGGCAACGCCGTTCTCCACCCTCGTGGTTCCGAATATCAGACACAATTCGTGGTCGATGGAATCCCTCTCACCGACAACCGCTCGCCCAGCTTTGGCCCCGAGATTGAAGCGGACGATCTCGAGTCAGTGACCGTCTATACCGCAGGTTTTCCCGCGGAGTATGGCAGGAAGATGGGCGGAGTCGTCGAAGTCAATACGCTCGAGGACGTGCAACCGGGATATCACGGGCAAGTGGTATTGTCGGGCGGAAGTTTTGATAGCGCCGGAGCGTTCGGCCGTCTTCAGGCTGCCATTGGAAAAAACATTTTCAGCGCAAGCGCCAGCGGCGATATGACCAGCCACTATCTGAATCCGGTGGTTCTCGAAAATTACACAAATAAAGGGACCATTGGAGATTTTTCGGCCGGCTATGAGCGCGACCTCTCGCCGAAAGATCGAATTCGTTTCACGATACGCCGCGAATTTTCGCGCTATCTGCTACCCAATGAGCATGTGCAGGAGGAAGCCGGCCAAATCCAGAATGCCGATAACTTTGAGACGATGGGGATCGCCTCCTATCAGCACACGTTCTCATCCAACGCCGTGGCCGATCTGCGTGGCATGGTGCGCGACAATTCCAACGATTTTTATTCAAATCCCCAATCCGATCCCATCATCCTTTTTCAGCACAATTGGTTTCGCGAAGGGTATTTCCGTGGCACGATGACGATCAATCGTGGCCGACATGAGTTGAAGTTCGGCGTTGAGTCCGACAATATGTTCCTCAACGAGAATTTCTCTTATTTCATTCCGGCAAACTATCTCGACCAATTCGACGACGGGACACCCCAGACTTTCAATTTCGCTGCCAACCGCCCCGATCTCGAACAATCCGCTTTTGTCCAGGATCAGATCCGCATGGGTAATTGGACAGCGAATCTCGGGTTGCGATGGGACCACTATCAACTCATGCTGAATCGTCACGCCGTCGATCCACGAGTTGCGATTTCACGCTACTTTCCTTCCGCCGACCTCGTGGTGCACGTATCCTACGATCGCGTTTTCCAGACGCCTTCTTTTGAGAACATTTTGCTCTCAAGCATCGCAGGTCAGGAACTCAACCCTCTGTCCAATTTGCAATATGCGGTCGAACCGTCGGAAGGGAACTACTATGAGATTGGCCTGACCAAGGCTTTTTTCCAGAACGTCAAGTTTGACGCCAATTATTTTCGCCGCGACGTCAGTAACTACGCCGACGACAACCAGATTCAGAACACAACCATCAGTTTCCCCATCGCCTTCGACCATTCCATCATCTATGGTGCAGAGGCTAAGATCGAACTTCCTAACTGGAGCCGTTTTTCCGGCTTCCTGAGTTACACCTACACGCTGGGCAATGCCTGGTTTCCTGTAAGCGGCGGCCTTTTTCTCGGCAATGATGCGCAAGGAATTCCAACCAGCGGCCACTTTCCGGATTCGCAGGACCAGCGCCATACGCTACGCGGTCGATTGCGCTATCAGGTCAAGCCGAGATACTGGATCGCCGCCGGAGTTCAATACGATACTGGCTTGCCATTCGACTTTCAGTGCGATCCCAGCCTGACCCTTCCCCAGTGCATCGCCGGGCAGGCCCAAATCTACGGCCAGCAGGTGATCGATCGAATCAATTTTGATCGTGGCCGCATCCTTCCGGCTTTCCAGGTCAACGCCTCTGCAGGAGCCGAATTGTATCGCTCCGAGCGCGTAGCCACGCAATTCCAGATCGACGGTCAGAATTTGACCAATATTGTGAATGTCATCGATTTCGGCGGCCTCTTCTCTGGTAACGCCATCGGGCCCTCTCGCAGTGTGATGATGCGCCTCACGACCAACTTCTAAGATCATCATTACGGGCACGGGTATGCGGTTCCTGGGATCGGAGGGGTGCCCGGAATCATGGTCGGAGGTGTGCCGGGAAAGTCTCCAACTGGTGGTGTACCGGGAATGATGGTTGGCGGTGTGCCCGGCGTGCCGGGTGTATAGCACATTCCATTCGTACTCGGCGGCCCAGGCGATGCGTTCGGCATCGGTACGAGCGGAACAGCTGGAGGTGCCTGAGACCCGCCAGCGCGAACCGCATCTTCCACCTGATTTGCGGCCAGCGTGAGAGGTTGATTCAGCGTCAAATCCATCGGTGCTCCCGGAGCCACATAAAAGGAATGGCTGTGCAGAATGAGGGCCAGAGCCACCACACCTCCGGCTGCCAGCCCCGCTATGCTTCCAATCGCAACCCCTTTTCCGGTGCTCTGGGTGATGGTTGTTCCTCCCAGCGTTGAACTCTGCGTCGTGTGCGCTGCGCTGCCGATGGCCGCGCCGATTCCCGCACCCGCGATAGGGGCAACGATAGCTCCCACTTTCGTACCTGTACCCGGGTTGCGCCATGCCGTCCACTCGTCACTTTCGATGGATACAGGGCCAGTTATCTCCGCCGTATAGCCGCTCGGGAAGAGCACCGAAACGGACTGCATGACGAATTCGCCGCGATCGCCACTGCGCGAGAGCTTCTCGATCGGGCCCTGCACGAATATGCCGGCGGGAATCGCCACCCGATCCCTCACCAGGACTGGAGCCGTCGTCTGCGCATAAAGCACATCGCCGCGATGCATCGACTTGCTGTCCACCGAGTGCATCAGCGCCAATGCCAGCCGCGTTTGGGCGGGAACGACGACTGGAGCCTGACCTGACGCGGGCATATTCGTCGTTACCGAACTCATGGATTGAATGGGCTCAGGCGCGGTTTGCGGTTGTGCTACTCCGGTGCCAACCAGCAAGCTAAGGCTTACGATCACGATTACTTGAGCAGTTTGAGTAAGAGCCAGAAATGCGGGCAGACGGCAGAAGCGAAGTGCCATGTTGCACCTCCCGCGAAAGCTATGAAGGCGGTAGCTTTCGGGCGCACTCGCCAACGAAGTGTGCGTCTAATCGGATAGAACCATGCGTCAAGGCGAATGTTGCCCGTTGATTGGTAAAGAAGTGCAATCGCTCGTCACGCTCGCGTAAAGCATTCGTAACAGTGGCTGATGGATCACGGATTTCATCTACGGGATGAAGGACACCGAGAGGAATCCAAACGCCAACGCGCGGATGCACCCGAAAACTTGGGGCAACGGTTCGAGGCCTTACCCCGGGCCTTCCACCTAACTCCCACATCCCGTGGCACCTTCCGCCAATTGACTTCCCTGTCTTTTCGCGGGAAACTCCCCTTAAGGCCTGTTTGACGTCCAGCCATGTCTGACAGGCAAAGGGGAGGGGAGAGGGCATGAGTCTGCGCCCAGTGCCGAGGCTTGACCCGAGCTTCCATCGCCCCCCACCGCTCGTTCCGTCCGACCTGCATCACGACCTCGAGCAACATGTCGCTGCCGGATTTCCGGCCGACCTTGCTCTTGATCTCGTTCTAAACGAACTGGTTGTGAGGGCCGCCAGCGTTACCGGTGCAAGCGGGGCTGCGGTCGCCCTTGTGCGTGACGACCAGATGCCGGTCCGGGCTGCGACCGGGACTCATGCACCCGATCTTGGCGTGCCTTTGAGCATGCGCGATGGTCTCTCGGGAGCGTGCGTCCGCACCCGTAGCCCACAACTTTCGAGCGACGCCGGGTCTGACCCTCGCATTGAGCCCGCTATCTCGCGCACACTTGGAATCCGCTCACTCCTCATCGTGCCCGTTCTCGATGACGGTTCGGTTCTGCCCAGTCACGCCGAGTTCCTGGGCGTGCTCGAGGTGCTTTCCTCCGTTCCCAATGCGTTCTCGGACTCATCGAAGCACCTGCTCGCCGAGTTCGCCCGCGAATGTGCGTTGTTGTGCCGGACGGCGACTGAACTCCAGGATCGCGGCCCGATGGGCGAGCCACGTGAGGTTGAATCAAGCGAGGTCGGATCGCTCGAGGGCGAATCGACCGGCACCGAAGCGACCGGCGCAGACCCCGAGCTTCCGGAGGGCGAACTCTTCCGATCGTTCGAACTGGCCGAGGGAGATTTTCCCAACCCGGCTTCTCCGATGCGCCAGCCGTACCAGGCTTGGACTCTCCTGCTCACTTCGCTGGTCATACTTGCCGCGATTGCTCTTAGTTTCATGGTTGGATCACGAGTCGGTTGGATACGCGCTGTGGCGACCGCGCCGCCGACGCCTGTGCCTCCAGTCTCGACTCCAGTTGCTGCTACCGTGAACGCGCCCGTTGCCGCACCTGAAGAACCGCCTCCTCTGCCGCGGAAGAAGAAGGTGACTCCTCGTCCGCAGGAAGATGCCTCCAACGCACCCATGTCTCCTTCCGATCAGCTGGTGGTCTATGAGAAGGGAAAAGTGGTGTATCGGATGAAGGCGCAGCCTCTCAAATCGGAGGGCGATTCAGCGCAGGCTAACCCGATGCCGCAGCCCACGCCAGCGGATCGCACCCCGAACCCGGTTGCTTCTTCGGTTGTGCCGGCATCATCGAAACAACGCCTTAGTGATCGTGTCTGGCTGGCGCCTGATCAGGCCGCGACCCTTCTGGTGAATCGCGTCGAGCCCGAGTATCCGCAAGAGGCTTTGGCAGCGCACCGCTCGGGCCGGGTCGTTCTCGAGGTCAATGTCGCCGAAGACGGGTCCGTTTCTTCTGTGCGCCCACTTGTCGGAGATCCCACGCTCGCCGCGGCTGCGGCGCAGGCGGTCCGCAGCTGGCGGTATCAGCCGCTGCGCTCGCACGAGCAGCCATCGCCTTTCCAGACTGACGTCTCCTTTACCTTCTCGTTTCCCAACTAGTCAGGCGGGATTGGCACCTTACGAGTACGCCAGCTCCTTCGCCCGCTGCACAGCCTTTACCACGGCTTTGATCAGCGTGACTCGCAGCTTGCCTTCTTCCAGTTCGAGGATGCCGTCGATCGTGCATCCGGCAGGCGTTGTGACCGCATCCTTCAGTAAGGCCGGATGATCCCCGGTTTCGATCACGACCCGCGCGGCTCCCATCGTGGTCTGAGCCGCAAGTAATGTGGCCACATCGCGCGGCAGGCCGACCTTGACTCCTGCTTCAGCCAGCGACTCCAGGATGATGTAGATGTAAGCCGGACCGCTGGCTGAAAGTCCAGTCACTGCGTCCATGTGCTTTTCGTCGACGGTTACGGTTCGGCCAACGGCCGCGAAGAACTTCGTAGCCAGATCCAGATGATGCTTCTGCGCGAACTGGCCTTTGCACAGTCCGGTCATTCCGGCTCCGAGTACACAAGGAGTATTTGGCATGGCTCGTACGACCGGCACATCTTTCTCCAAGCCGCGCTCGATCATCTCGGTTGGCACTGATGCCGCGACCGAAATGAGCAGCTGATCGCGTCGAATGTCGGGTCGAATTTCCCGAAGCACGTCGGCCACGACCTGCGGCTTCACGCACAGGAAGATGACATCGGCATTGCGCACCGCTTCGGCATTATTAGTCCCGGCGCGAATCTTGAGCCTGTCTTTCAGCAGTGCGGCCCGCTCGGGATGTGCGGCCGTGGCCCAGGTTTCCGAGGCTTTCAACAATCCATCGCGCAGGAACGCCTGCAACAGGATCGATCCCATCTTCCCCGCGCCAAGGATGGCAACCTTCTTTCCTACCGCATTCTTCGCTCCCGCAGTCTTTGCTCCGTTACTCTTGCCCATGTTTCTCCCCCAGGATTTCCAATTAGGCGTAACCACGAATCACTACATTGACCACTGTTTTCTCACCATTTCCACGATCTCACGGCCAATTGGCAACGACGCGGTTGCGGCAGGAGATGGGACATTCAGCACGTGGAGGAATCGCTCCTGTGCCCCGAAGCGGAAATCGTCCACGAGCGTCCCGTCTTTCGCGACTGCCTGCGCTCGAACGCCGGAACCACCGGCAGTCATATCCTGCATGCGCACTTCTGGCAGAAGCAACTGGCACGACTCCACAAACAGCCGCTTCGACCAGCTGCGCCGCATTTCGCCCAGGCCGTTCTTCCAGTGCTGCCGCGCCATGGCGCGAAAGCCAGAATACTCGAAGACTTCGATGGTTTCGCCCAGATCGAAGTCGGTCCGGCGGTAACCTTCGCGCCGAAAGGCAAGGACAGCGTTCGGGCCGGCATCAACGTTGCCGTGAATTCGCTTGGTGAAGTGCACGCCCAGGAAGGGATAGGCGGGATCGGGCACAGGATAAATCAGCGCCTTCACCAATGATGTTCGCGCCGGAGCGAGATCATAGTATTCGCCACGGAACGGAACCAGCATCAACCCCGGATCGTGACCGGCCAGCCGCGCAATGCGGTCGCTGTACAGGCCGGCGCAATTGACCACATAGCGCGTGGCGAATTCTCCGGCGCGCGAATGAACCACAGCCTCGGCTCCGGCGCGGCCGAATCCGACGACGCCCGCACCTGTCTTGACCGTTACGCCGCGCGCGCGCGCGATGTCTCCGTATTTGGCGGTGACGAGTGCATAATCCGTAATTCCCGTCGCAGGTACTTTGAGCGCGCGCAATCCGCCGACATGCGGCTCAATCTCGCGCATGGCCGCGCCTTCCACGATCCGCAGGCCGGTCAGTCCATTCGCGATGCCGCGTGCGTGCAGATCGTCGAGGCGCGGGACTTCTTCCGGCCTGGTGGCGACGATCAGTTTCCCGCAGACCTCATAGGGAATCTCATGCTGGGCGCAAAACTCGACCATCTCGCGCGCGCCTGCGACGCAAAGGCGAGCCTTCAGCGATCCTGCCTTGTAATACACGCCGCTGTGGATGACTCCGCTGTTGTGGCCGGTCTGGTGGCGCGCCAAACCATCTTCTTTCTCGAGGACGACGATCCGAGCCGATGGAAAGGCTTCGGCCGCCTGCATAGCGAAAGAGAGGCCGACGATTCCGCCGCCAATTACTGCGATGTCATAAGGAGAAGAATCAGTATTCATTGAGGGCAGCAGAGTTGAACGAGAGACTCCAACCCGTGATAGTAGCTGAGACGATCAATTCCGATAAGTGATCGGCGAGCGAAATGTTCGCCGGTGTTTACCAGGAAGTAATGATATCCCCCTGTGCTCGATCTTTTGGAATCAAAGATTTAGAGCGCTTTGGCCGCTAGATCTTTGAGAAATAATGGGTTGCTGGTAAATTATTTAAAATCAATCAGTTGCGGAGACTTTGGACCTTGTTTTGCAATAAATCTTTGAGAAATAAGGATTTGATTGCGACAGCTTCAGGTTAGCGGCACTCCATGGGTGTCATTCCACCGTCAGCGTCACTGGGTCTGAGTGTGCAGTGCCTCCGGCGGCCGTTGCCGAAACCTGAATGTTCGAATAAGTCCCCACGGGCGTCGCAGGAACGATGCTGACGATTGCCGTCCCTGCGTTCGCGACCTGCGCGGAACTGGCGGTGACGGTGATGGACGAGGGGTTGGGTACAGCGGCGGGAGCCGAATAGAGCCCATTGGAATCGATGGTGCCATTTGCCGGTGCGCCCAACACCGCCCAGGTGACGGTCTGGTCCGTCGAATTACTGAGGGTCGCCGAAAATTGCTGCTGCGTTGCCGACGGCGGCCATAAGTTGCCCGCTTCGTTCGCGTATATCGTTGCGGCCGTTGGACTGACCGTCACCTCGATCAATGGCCCTGTGAGAGTAACCGTAGCCGTTCCTGGAGTCGAAGCCAGCGAGGAGGTTGCCGTGATCGTCACACTGGCTGAACCGGGAAGAGTTGTGGGAGCGGTGTAAAGACCGTTCGCATTGATCGAGCCTGCTCCGTTCACAGCCCAAGTCACGGCTTGGCTGCTGCCGTTGATGACCGTTGCCGAAAATTGCAATTGCGATTCGGGCGGCGCCCCCACGGGAACCACTGCGCTGGTCGGGCTGACGACGACGGTGGCGCCTCCCGTGCTGCTGCTGCCACCAAGGCTGCACGCCGCGAGTAGCGACAGCCAGGCAAGGGCCAAGGCGCAGGAAGCAATTGAATTCTTACGTGAGGGCTTGCGTCGAGCGATGCCGGCGAACAGCGCGCCCGCGACGGGAATCGTCAACCACCAGGCCAGCGTAATGCCTCGAATCGCAGGTGTGTTGAGTGTCGGCGGCTTCGTATGGTCATGCATTTCTTGGAACGCGGCACTGCGGCCGCGTTTCCGCTCGGTCGATTCCGTCCCCTGATTGGGCCCTGTTGTCGCAATGGTCAGCGTGACATTCGTGGCTCCTGCGCCGGGAGAGATCGATGCCGGATTGAAGGTGCAACTGGTGAGGGCCGGAAGGTTCGAGCAGGCAAAGTTCACCACGCCGGTGAACGTGGAGCCACCGACGGGAGCGGCCGAGAACGTGTAGGTCGCGCTCTGTCCGGCCAAGACGGTTACAGAGCTGTTGCCGCTGTCAGTCCAGGTTACATCAGTGTTGACGCTCAGACTTACAGCCTGGTTATGCGTGAGAGTGCCATCGGTGCCGTGAATGTTGAAGCTGAATGCTCCCGGCAAAACGTTTCCTACCGTTACGTTGAAAGCCGCGCCCGCAGTTGTGGGCGCGAGCGATGATGGATTCGGCACACAGGTCGCGGGAGGTGTGCCAGTGCAGCTCAGGTTGACGGTGCCGCTGTAGCCATGGAGGGCGGCCAGAGTGCCGCTCCAGACGAGATTCTGTCCAGGTACGGTGGAGTTCGGCGTGGCCGTTACGGCCAGCGAGAAATCGGGGGCAATCGCGGTTACGGTCAGCGAGAAGGCCTGAGTCTTGGCCGCGGGAGCGCCGCTCACGTTGGCGGCGAGCGTGATGGTTGCAGGTCCCCCAGCGGGAGTGTTGGCGTTTGCAGAAACGCTCATGGTGACCGTAACCGGAGCTGACGCGGTCGGTGTTACCGAGCTTGAGGGAGAAAAAACGCAGGCTGCGCCGGTGGGCAGCCCCGCTGGGCAACTCAGGCTGACCGTGCCCGAGAAAGAGCCCGACGCCGAGACTTGAAACGTCGCACTACTCGAGACTCCGCCTTGCTGGACTGTGAGCGTGTTCGGGCTTGGCGCCGACAAGTTGAAGTCGACGACGTGCAAAGTAACCGCAGCATCGTGCGTGATCGCGTAGGAATCTGTTCCCACCGCGTGTGCATTGAAGCTGTAATCGCCAACTGAGCTGCCGGTGGTCAGCGTGTACGAAGCGCCTGTGGACGTCGGCGTCTCTGGTGTGGGATTGAAACTACATATCGTGGGAGGATTGCCCGTGCAGGTAAGCTTTACTGCGCTCGAGTATCCATCAAGTGCCTTGAGCACGCCACTGAAGGGGGCTGTCTCTCCCGGGAAGGTGGTCAGCGGGGTATTGGAAACAACATTCGAGTAGTCGGGAGCGATAGCGATCGCATATTCCCAGATGCCGCGCCCGTAGGTTGAAACGCGCAGCTTCCTGGTTCCGTCAAAGCTGAACATGTGGATGGCAGTGACGGGGACGTTGGGCAAATAGCCCGAGTTTCCCGGTTGCGAGGGCGTGCCAACTTCGGACCAGCTCGCGCTCGAAGTTGAACTGGCGAATACACCAACATCTGTGCCGGCATAGACTGTGCCCGCCGAGGAATCGACAAGAAGCGCATTGACCGGCGCCGAAGGTAGAGCGGTACCACCGGTGCCGGACCAATCGCTCCACGTGGAGCCGGCATTCGTGGTTTTGAACACGTGGGAAACGTTGAAGCCCATGATCCCGACGTAAGCCGTGGCTCCGGTTGCGTCACTCGTGTCCATGGCGACGGAGGAGATGGTGTAATTCGAAGAATTGATCGATGCGGTGACATTCGACATGGGCGTGATGCCCGCATTTGTCGTCACCCACACCTCGCCGCCAGACGGTGGAGCAGCGTTTGGTCCGGTCCCTTCCGTGGTTGCATAGACGGTGGTTGAAAGTCCGCCAGCCGCAGGGCCGCCTTCGGCGAGGCCGCTGACCAGGTTGATCTCATCGCCGGTGCAGGTTGAGTTAGCAAGCGTGTCGAAGTCAACGCTGAGCGCGCTGAAAGAACTGGGCGGGACGGTCGGAGCGCCGCGCCACAGGCGGCAAGTACCAACCAGCATTTCAGTTGGGTTTTGCGGATCGAGAATGTAAGGCGTGTAGAAGGCGCCGTAATCACCTCCAACTTCGGCGCTGCTCACCGTGAGCGAGAATGTCTGGCTAGCGCAATCAATGCCACTCGCGCAGCTGTAAATGTTGACGTAAGGATTTGACGTATACCAAAGCGTGGGAGAAGACGGACTGATGGCGTTATATCCGCCATCGCCGCCGTTGACGGTCGTCCATTGGGTGCTGCCCAGAGCCGAGCTGGTGGCCGGTGAGCCGTTGTCCTGCGTGCCGCCAAGGATCGTGTTCTGATCGGATGGATGCTGCGAGAAGGAAACGAACTGCGTCAGCGAGCCGATCGTTCCGCCGGCAACGGAAGACGCGTTGAGGTTGTCGAATCCATTCGCCACGCCGCAGGTTCCGCTGACCAGTTTCGTGAGGCCGTCGAGCGTGCGATACACACCGCCGTCATTGGAGAAATACATGATCTCGTGACCGCCGACGGGGATGAAGTCGAGGCCGTGCTCGTCGGGATGTACGCCCGCGATCGAGCTGCAGCCGTAAACGTGGGTGAGGTTGATCCACTGATTGGGGTAATTGGTGTCGATGGTGGCGCAGATCGCTCCGCCCGTGAGCGTGCACTTGAACAGGTTCACTGCTCCGGCATAGAGATCGGTGGCAGCGCCATTGGGAAGCGCGGCAATTTCGAGGTTGTAATAACCCTGGTCGACGCCGCATCCGTTGTTGCCGGGATCGCCGCAGTTGGCGATGCCTGTCTCATCGATGGGTTGCCAGGTGTTGCCACCGTCGAGCGATTGGTAGATGCCTTCATCGATGACGTTATCGCTCGTGTCAAGGCTGACGAACCAGAAATACATTTCGTTGCGACCCGGCACCACGGCGAGTTGGCCGCGATACAGCGGACAAGTCGAGCCGGCCGACGGAATGAGAGAAGGGCAGTTGGTTGTGCTGAGTTGCAGGGGGTTCGGCTGGTTTGTGAGACGACTCCACGTCTGGCCGTTCGTCGACGAATAGAGTCCGTGATATCGAATCGCCGCAAAGAATTTTCCCGCTGCGGCGTTGTACAGGACATCGGTTGCCGAAATTGAAGCTGGGCTGATCGCCACGCCGGAATCTTGCGGAACTTCAAAGGTCCAGGTTTGGCCGCTGTCGGGCGAGTAGTAGAGGCCGCGACTGGTGGCGCTGGTGATTTCGCCCTCATCGGACCCCTTGGCGGTCGTTGCGGTCGCCGCGACCACGGTAGTTGTGGGCGAGGTGCTCCAGGCAAATTTGGCGAAGCCGAGACCGGCGAACGAGAGAGAGGGGTCGTTGCCAGTGGCAGTGGAGATCAGATTCCAGCTCGCGCCGTGGTTGGTGGAGCGCAAGATACCGACGCCATAGTAGCTGTCGATGGCGCTGTCGGGTTCGCCGGTGCCGACCAGCACGACGCTGCCATCCGATTTCACCGAGACCGCGCCGTTGACCAGGGAGGCTTGCTGATCAGTGAGCGCGGTCCAGGTGACGTTGCTCGCCGGGGAACTGGCGGCATTTGTCGACTTCCATACGCCGCCG
Source organism: Terriglobales bacterium (assembly GCA_035508395.1). Classification (GTDB taxonomy): domain Bacteria; phylum Acidobacteriota; class Terriglobia; order Terriglobales; family Acidobacteriaceae; genus Acidiflorens. Next base: position 17,640 of record DATJNC010000016.1, read on the forward strand.
GAGGCGGCGGCGACGTAGACGGTGTTGCCGGTGGTGTCGCTGGGATCGACAGCGACCGCGGTGGCACGGCCGGCCACGGTTCCATAGAAATCCTGATCGGAGACCAGCGGCGCCGGGCCGAGCGGGACCCATGGAGTACCCGAGCCGGGGGCGACTGGCGCGGCGAGCGCCGATCTGCGCGCCGCTTCTTTTGCCGCCTCGGCTCGCATGGCCATTTTTTGCTGATGGGCTTTCACACGCAGCGCCGCTGCCGATTGACCCGGAGGCGCGCTTCTTCCGCGCATCATCCAGCGATCACGCAGGTCGGGACGGTCTTTATCTTTTTCTTCAACCGCGTCGTAGGTAGAGGCGCGTTTGGAACCTTGGGCGAACGAAGGCGTGCAAAAGACTACAGCCGGAAGGATAATTGCGATCACAAATACCACTAAAAGAGAAGGAACAGAAGAATTGTTCTTACGAGACCGCGCAAAATACATGGAGCCCACCCTGCGCGAACGTTACTAGACGATCTGAGGTGGGGACTGTGACCCCTAGCACGGCTTCCGTCTACGAAAGTAGTGGGAACAAAAGTAGGGGCGTAGATCCCCAATCTGAATGGACGCAGGAGGCGAACAGGGAGTAGCGAATAGCGAGAACTTACAGCTTGGAGCTTCGAGACTGGAGCCTGCCGCGCAGCCTTTCCGTTATACTAAAAAGATATGTCGGTCGTTAAGAACATCACGGCTATCGCCAAGGGAATGATCATCACCGGCAAGGAGATGTTTCAGCCGACGATCGTTGAAAATTATCCCGACGGCCCCGGCCCGCTGAAAGGCGCCAAGTTTCAGGAGCGCTTTCGCGGCCAGCATGTTCTGCAGCGCGATGAGAATGGGCTGGAGAAATGTGTTGCCTGCTTTCTTTGTGCTGCGGCCTGCCCGGCGAACTGCATTTACATCGAAGCGGCCGAAAACACGGCTGAGAACCGCATCTCGGGCGCTGAGCGCTACGCCAAGGTTTATAACATCGACTACAACCGCTGCATTTTCTGCGGATATTGTGTGGAAGCTTGCCCGACCGACGCCATCACGCACGGCCACGGCTTCGAACTGGCCACGTTCAGCGCCAGCAATCTGATCTACCGTAAAGAGCAGCTACTGTCGAGCGCGCCGGCACACCTTGGCGCCAATGCCGTGTTCAATGCTGCAGAAACCGCCGAGGGCGCTCCGGCAGAGCCTGTCCCGGGGAGCTAGAAAAACAGTTCTCAGTTCCCGGTTCCCAGTTAATCCCTCATCAGCGCTACCCAATGGAAATCGGTCGGATATCGCCTCTCTAATTGGCAAAATGCTCTAATAGATGTGGTGCGCAGTATCGACGGTACTAACGTCGATCAATCAAGACTAGTTGCTTCGGGCCGCGAAATGCTTTTGCCTTTTCTGAGAACTGAGAACTGAGAACTGAGAACTGATGTCTGACTTCCTCCAACTCGTGCATGCGGGTGAGCGCGTCATCGTGTATGACGGCGCGATGGGCACGAGCATTCAACTGCACCAGCCGACGCTCGATGACTTCTGGGGCAAGGAAAATTGCAGCGAGGTGCTGGCGCTGAGCCGGCCCGACATCGTTCGCCAGATTCACGCGAGCTTCCTCGAAGTCGGATGCGATGTCCTGGAAACGAACACGTTTGGCGCTACGCGGATTGTCCTCGGAGAATTCGAGCTGGGCGATCGCGTACGCGAGATCAACCTCGCTGCCGCAAAGCTGGCGCGGGAAGTTGCCGATCAATTCTCCACCAAAGAGAAGCCGCGTTTCGTTGCCGGCTCGATCGGGCCGACCACCAAGCTGCCCTCGCTCGGCCATATCTCCTTCGACGCGATGGTCGAAGTTTATGAGGAGCAGACGGCCGCGCTGATCGAAGGCGGCGTCGACATTTTGCTGATCGAAACCGCGCAGGATTTGCTGCAGGCCAAGATCGCTACTGTGGGCGTGCTCGAGGCCATGCGCAAAGCTGGCAAGCATCTGCCTGTCACGGTGCAAGTGACGCTGCAGGAATCGGGGGTCATGCTGCTGGGCACCGAGATCGGCGCGGCGCTCACGGCGCTCGAGCCCTACGACATTGATGTGATCGGGCTGAACTGTTCGACCGGCCCCGACCTGATGAACGAGGCCGTCCGTTATCTCGGGCTCAACTCGACCAAGCACATTTCGGTTCTTCCCAACGCCGGATTGCCGCAAAACGAGGGTGGACACGCCGTCTACAAGCTCACGCCCGAGGAGCTGGCGAAATATCACAAGCATTTTGTGGTCGATTACGGAGTGCGGATTGTTGGCGGGTGCTGTGGCACCAAACCCGAACATTTAAAAGCCGTGGTGGATGCCGTCGCGAATGTGCAGCCGGCAAAAAGGGAAGTGAAGCCGGCCGGAGCCGCCTCTAGCGCGTACACTTCTGTGCCGCTCGATCTTGAGCCCAAGCCGCTCGTCGTGGCGGAAGAGATGAATACGACGACGCGCGTCGAGCACTTTCGCAATCTGGTGCGGGCGAAAAAATACGACGACATCCTCGCCCTCGCCAAGAAGCTGGCGAACGAGGGCTCGCATATGCTCGACCTGTGCTGCGCGATCGTCGGAGAAGATGAAAAGGGATATATCTCAGCGATTCTGGAGAAGATCGCGACGCGTGTGCCCGCGCCCATCCTGGTTGATTCCACCGAAGCTGACGTGATCGAAGAGGCGCTCAAGCGCATTCCAGGCAAAGCGATCATCAATTCGATCAATCTGGAGGATGGAGAAAAGCGAACGTCGAAAGTGCTGCCGATGGCCAAGCGCTACGGCGCCGCCGTGATTGCGCTGACCATTGACGAAGAGGGCATGGCGCTGACCGCCGACCGAAAAGTCGCCATCGCGCGCCGCATCTTCGAACTGGCAACCAAGAAGTACGGCATTCGTCCGGTGGATCTGATTTTCGATGCGCTGACGCTGCCGATTTCGACCGGTCAGGAGGAGTACCGCACGGCCGGGATCGAGACCATCAAGGCCGTGAAGCGTATTAAAGAAGAGCTGCCCGAGGTAAAGACCGTCCTCGGCGTCAGCAACATCAGCTTTGGACTTGATGTCTATCCGCGGAGAGTACTGAACTCGGTTTTCCTGCACGAAGCGGTTGAAAACGGCCTCGACGTCGCCATCGTCAATTACACAAAGATCTATCCGCTATACAAGATTCCTCAAGAAGAGGTTGAACTCGCCCGCAAGCTCATTTACCGCGACAGTTCAAACGGTGATCCGCTTCAGACCTACATGCAGCACTTTGCCGGCGTGAAGGGCAAGCCGCAGGCGAAAAGCGCGGCGCATGTTGAGGCACTCTCGGTCGAAGACAAGCTGAAGTTCGCCATTATCAACGGCGAAAAATCGGTGGGCGAAGGCAAGAGTAAGCGCACCCTTGAAGAATTACTTGAAGAAGCTCTCGTGCAATATTCGGCGCTTGATCTGATCAACACTGTCCTGCTCGATGGCATGAAAACCGTGGGCGACCTGTTTGGCGCGCGCAAGATGCAACTGCCTTCCGTTCTCGATTCCGCCGGAGTCATGAAGCAGGCCGTCGCCTATCTCGAGCCGAAAATGGAGAAGAAAACCGGCTCCCAGCAAAAGGGAACGATTGTGCTCGCCACCGTGAAGGGCGACGTGCATGACATTGGCAAGAATCTGGTCGACATTATTCTCTCGAACAACGGTTACAAAGTAGTAAACCTTGGAATCAAGCAGCCTGGAGATACGATTATCCACGCGGCGGCCGAGCACGAGGCCGATGCCATTGGCCTGAGCGGTTTGCTGGTGAAATCAACGCTCGAGATGAAATACGTAATTCAGGAACTGGAACGGCAGCAGCTGGAATATCCGGTCATCTGCGGAGGCGCCGCGCTCACCCGGAAGTATGTTGAAGATGACCTGCGGCGCGAATATTCAAATGCCGTCTTCTACGCCGAAGATGCGTTTGCGGGCTTGCACGTAATGGAGGACCTCGCCGCCGAGGACGGCCAGCGCGACGCGCGCATTTCCGAAGGAAAGAAGGTGAAGGAATACGCAAAGGCTGCGGTTGTGGACGAAGAAACCGGGCCGGTATTTGCCGAGCGCAGCCCGGTGGTAACTGATGCGCCGAATATTCCTGTGCCGCCGTTCTGGGGAGTGAGGGTAATCGCGGGTGCGCAGGGCTCAGCTGTGCGACCGGACGATTTGAAAGGGCGCGGCTTTAGCCGCGCCGATCAGGCAGAAAACAATAAGGGGGCTTTAGCCCCTGAGGCCTACGATCTGCGCGAAATTTTCAATTACATCAATGACACGGCTCTCTTCAAGAACCAGTGGCAATTGAAAACTGCTTCGCAGGAAGATTACGCCCGCCTTGTCGAAGAGAAATATCGTCCCATCAAGAAGCAGCTCGAAGAAGACGTGATTGCCGCGGACCTGTTCGAGCCGAAGGTTGTCTACGGATATTTCCCGGCGCAGGCGGAAGGGAATGACATCATCGTCTACAGCCCAGCCTCTTCAAATCTGTCATCCCGAGCGGAGCAGGATCCTTCGCTTGCGAACAATCCTGCGAAGTCGAGGGACCCTAAGTTTCAGCCGCGCGAGCTCCTCCGCTTCACTTTTCCCCGCCAGCGGGAGGGACGTCGGCTCTGCATCTCGGATTTCTTCGCGCCGAAAAGCTCCGGGAAGATGGACGTGATCGGCCTCTCGCTCGTGACAATCGGGCACAAAGCCACCATCGAAACTCAACGCCTGTTCGAAGCCGGAGAGTACACGCGCTATCTCTATCTACACGGGCTGAGCGTAGAAACCGCCGAGGCTCTGGCTGAGTTTCACCACAAAAAAATGCGCGAAGAGCTTGGCATTGCCAGCGACGATTCGCCACACATCCGCGACCTCTTTCATCAGAAATATCGCGGTTCACGCTATTCGTTCGGATACCCGGCCTGTCCGAACCTGGAAGACCAGACCAAGCTGTTCCAGTTGCTCGATCCGGAGAAAAACGTCGGCGTGCGGCTGACCTCAGGCTTTTTGCTCGAACCGGAGCAGTCAACGTCCGCGATTGTCGTTCATCATCCAGGGGCGAAGTATTTTGTGGTGTAGGGTGAGGGCGCTTTGATCCCGGCAAGATCTTGAGGAAATAGGGATCCTTCGACTCCTCAAACCGATCCGTTTTGCAGACCGGTTTGCTCCGCTCAGGATGACAACCGGGAAAGCCTAGAGGCAATTTTTACGCGAAGAAGGCGGCCCCTATAGCAGCTTCGCGTATTCCGTCTTCGCCTGCTTCAGGATAGGAATGTCTGGGTCGGCATCCTTCCACAGTTCAAGAAAATCCTTATAGGCTGCCAGCGCCCGGACACGCGCCGCATCAGAATCCGCGCCCTTGGCCGTGCGCGCCTGTAGCGCATTTGCCCGGCCCACCTCCAGGCGCGCCAGCGCGCCAGTCCAGCAGTTCCAGACCAGTCCGCTGTGATCGAGCACCTTCTGAAATTCATTCGCCGCCGCCGTCGATTGTCCGTTCGCCAGGTACGACTCGCCGCGGAGGTAAACATCGTAGAGGCACGACAGATTGTTGATGAATGTGATCTGGCCTAGCTCGACATCGGAAGCAGCCTGCAACAAACTCACTGCCTCCCCCGGGTTCTTTCGATTGAGCGCGAGTTGGGCCCACATGGCCGGTAGCCACAACGACTGCATCTGTGTATCCAGGGGATAGCGCCCGTTTAGTTCCTTCGCCATTGACTCGGCTCGCGCCGTGTCGCCCGCCATGGCAAATGCCAGGGCCGCCTCGCTTCGCACTCCCTGGCTCAAAGGAGCAAGCTTCAATCCCTGCTCGGCGCCCTGTCGGGCTTCGGCGGGATAGCCATACGCGGCTTCGCGCAGAGCATCATTCTCAAACCAGATGGCGGCATTTTCTTTGCTATCGGAGCGAATGGCGAGATCAGCCGCGCGTTTCGTTAGTTCCCGCGCTTTGTTGATGTGTCCAGCGTAACCCTCGGTGTCGGCCTCGAGCGCAACTCCGAAGTTCTCCTCCGGTTTGCCCGCGTACCATTGCCGCTGCTCCAGCATGCCAGAGGAGTCCGACGACAGAAATGCCAGCGCATAAAGCGCATTGTGTGTGATGTAGTCTTCGAGCTTACGCGCCCGCATGTCGCGGATCGTTTGGCGAGCGTCATCAAGGCGCTGTAAAGCCAGGTAGGCATTTGCCAGGTTGTCCCACGGCGCGACATTATTGGGCTCAATCTGGAGTTCCTGGCGGGTTAATTCGGCCGACTTTTCGTGCTGTCCTTGCTCGGCAAAGATCACTCCCAGATTCAGCCGGCGACCGCGCGAATCTTGGGGATAGTTCTCGATTTCTTCCTGATAGGCCTGGGCTCCCTTGGAGAGTTCGCCGGTGACATTCAGGTAGTACTCGGCGGTGATGGCCAATTTTTCCCGCTCGCTGGCGTGATCGCGCAGCTCGAAAGCCTTGGTGAGGTATTCGCTCGATCGGCCCGGTTCGGCCAGACTGAAGTACTCGCCGCCGACCGCCATGTATCCCATGGCAAAATTCGGATCGAGTTGGATGGCGCGCTGATCGTAGGGCAAGGCCGCTGCCGGACCTTTTTCCCGGTCCGCCTTCTGGCCCAGGCTATACGCCTTCAACGCTTCGAGCGACGATGTAGTTGCCTGTGCCAGGGGCGCATCGAATCGTTGCACCGTGGCCAGCGACTCGCCCAACTGCTCGCGCAATTTGGAAGCGGCACGCCCGAGCATATCAAGAACCTTTTCCTTGCTCTGAGCCGTCACCTGCTCTTCAGCCAGCAGATCGCCGCTGCGGCAATTCACGGCTTTCAGGCCGAGCACGTACTCGCTCCCCAGGCTGCCGATCGAGCCCGCAATATAAGCCTGGCTGCCAGTTCGCTGGCACAACTCACGCGCCAGTTCCGGCGTCAGCCTCGTCCCCGCTGGCCGCGTCATCTGTTGCAGGGTATCGGCGACTTTGTTTTCCGAAAGCACATTCAGAAACGGCGACTGGTTGAGCGCAACGCTGAGCGCGGTCTTCAGCGTGTCATCGAAAACGGCGTCGCCCGTGCTGTTCGAGAAATCGGTGAGCACGACCTTATCTTTCTCGGTCAAGGCTCGACCGCGATGCGCGCGATAGTAGATTCCCACACCGGCGACGAGCGCCAAAAGGATGGCCCCCGCCGCAATGTACCGCAGAGCGTTGGCCCGAAACTCACTGGTTCTTTCTGCTGTAATCCGTTCGGCGATGCGCTCGGCTGAAATGGCGGCCGCGGAGTGCGATTCGGTGTCTCGCTTCAGCCGCTGCAGGTCGCTGCGCATCTCGGCCGCACTCTGGTAGCGCAGATTGCGATCTTTCTCGAGCGCCTTGTTGATGATTCTTTCCAGGTCGGGAGGAACATCAGGATTCAGCCGGACTGCAGAGGTCGGCGTCGCATCCAGAATCGCTTTGAAAATAACCGCCGAGCTTTCGCCGCGAAACGGTTGCGTACCAGTTGCCATCTCGTAAAGCACGCCGCCGAAAGAAAACAGGTCGCTGCGTGCGTCGAGTTCGCGCGCCCGCGCCTGCTCCGGTGACATGTAAGCGACCGTCCCCATGGTCGAGCCCGGACTGGTCAGATGCGAATCGTCGATTACGCCCGTTCTTAGCGAAGCCGCCGTGATATCACTCGACGAGGTGGGAACGGGAGCCACTTTGGCCAGCCCGAAATCGAGGATTTTGGCATGTCCTCGCTTGGTGACAAAAATGTTTCCCGGCTTGATGTCGCGGTGCACGATCCCTTGCGTGTGGGCCGCATCGAGCGCGTCGGCGATCTCGATCGCCAGCCCGAGCAGATCATGCATATCGAGGGGCTTCCCCCCAATGCGGTGGCCCAGTGTCAAGCCCTCCAGAAATTCCATGGCGATGAAGGGCTCACCATTATCCTGGCCAATCTCGTAGATGGTGCAGATATTGGGATGGTTCAACGCGGAGGCGGCTTGCGCCTCGCGCTGAAAGCGAGCCAGGCGATAGGGGTCACGCGCGACCGCTTCGGGCAGAAATTTGAGCGCGGCGTATCGGTGAAGCGTGAGGTCTTCGGCCTTGTAGACCACGCCCATCCCGCCGCCTCCCAATTTGTCGACGACGCGGTAGTGCGAGATGGTTTGGCCGATCATGGCGAGGGAAGGCTGCGGAAAATCTTAGGGGCCAGAGGCGAGGCAAGTCAATGAAGACGAGAGGTATTACCTACCGAGGGGAAAATGCTCCGGATTCAGTTTGTTTCGTGGATTAACTTCCCTGTTAGGCTTGGGAGAGAGCACCGCCTCGTCAGTTGCCCGTGGCGGACTCGGTCCCGTCCTGAAGGGAGTCGAAGGAGTCGAAAAAGCTGTCGCCCAGGTCGAATCCGAGGGAGGGCAAGTCTTGGGGAGAGAGATCACAGTTGAAACGTCCGCGGGAAGGGCAAGAGTTGACCTTGTATATAAAGACGCATCTGGAAACTTGGTGCTAGGCGAGGCCAAGAACGGTCCAACCGCTGCTCTCAATCCGAACCAACAGCGAGTCTTCCAAGCACTGTCGAATGAGGGCGGACGGCTCGTTGGTGGAAATGCTAGGAATGCAGGCCTGCCCGCAACGATTGGGCCTGGCGACGTACGAATTTTCAAGTACTGAGCCTCACAGATGAGGAGCTAGTGTCAAAGCAAACAAAAACCTTACTGGCCGAAGTGCTCAAGATTGCTGCCACCGAGCTGACGGGGCTGGGGATGCACAAAACCAAAGGCGTGTATATCTACCCCATGGGAAGGGACGTATGCGGATGGTTGGGGCTCAATGTGGCCGCCAATCGCACTGATATGAGGCTGGGAATTAATCCTGTCGTCGGCATTAGGCACTGTCGCATCGAAAAAATGCTCGTCGAACTCACTCGGGAAGAAGAAACGGCACTGACGCCGACACTTAGTATCTCCTTAGGGTACGTATCGCCCGCGGGCCACTACGAAGAATGGCTCTTTGATCACCCTCCCTTCGACTATAAAGCGGAATGCGGAAGGATGGTCAAGGCGATTGACATTTACGGCATTCCTTTCATGAAATCGAATGAGATGCTTCAGGCAATTATCGAGAATCTTGAACAAGTACGCTTCACCACGAAAGATTCTGTCGTCTATAGGTTGCCAGTTGCCTATTTGCTGTCTGGAAAATCGGATGCGGCTGCGGCATTGGCTACCGCGTATTTAGAAGAAGTCAAAGACCGCAGCGACAGGGTGGCGCGAGAATATAAAACCTTTGCCGCAAATTTGCTTCGAAAAGCAACCGCTCTTGCATCCGGACAGGGCGAAGGGCTAATTAGGTCACGTCCACTCTAAAGCTCCCAACACGAAAAAGGCAGGGCGAGCTTTTGCAGCCACTAATCCTCCTCGTTCCATTTCTTAGAGCCTGCATGTCGAACACGCGAACCGGGTTTTCAATCGCGTCCCGCTTGGGAAATTAATCCTCTCGACTTCCGGATGAACCGCGCGAGCCTTGGATATCGCTCGCCGAACGCAAGTTTCAAGAGTTTCTTTGGAAGAAGTTGGCTGCGAAGACTCACGTCGTTGTATTGACCGACCAAATCTACAAAGTCGAATTGTGCCTTGTCCGTCTTATGTATGCAGAACTGTATGTCCGGCAAGGAGTAAATCGTGGCTCCCACAGCCTCGGCAAAATACACTGTGAATGGGAACACGAGTGTCGGTTCGAAACTCGTCTTGTGCATCCAAATCGTTTGACTGAAGTCATCCCCGCCAATAAAACCGCCAATTCGCACCTTCGGGTATATGCGAACCAAGTCGATAGTGATTCCTTTGAGTGTGTGATCGCCATCGATGTAGGCAAAATCGAGTGATCCATCCGGGATTTCATCGACCACCTCTGTCGTCTTCCCTCGAAGAATGACTCGCTTGGCAGAGGCGAATTCAGTCTTGGCCATCGTTTCCCGAAAGAACTCCTCAAGCTTTCTGTCATCATGATTTGCTGGCTTATTCCAGTCGCTCAGATGCCTCCATGGGTCAATCATGTAATATGCCGTCAACTGGCCGCAACGTTGGAGTATGCCAGCCGCGAAATCGCCACGGTAAACCCCGATTTCGGCCATTCTTCGCACACCGGTTGCTCTCAGGAAGTCGGCCCAGAACTCCAGCCGTGATTGAGATCGGGAAATGCAGTTTCTTAGAAGCTGGTCCAATGAGTCCGACTGTTTGGTTAACGCTCCCACAGATTGATTTCCTCCACATCGTTCAACGTTTCTGTTTTTATGCCAATAGCATACGCTAGCCCTGTGCTGTTTTCTCGCTTCAGCCTTTTCCGCTCCTCCTCCCCTTCACGAGCGCCACGGCCCTTCCTAACCTTTGCCGCGTGGAGCATTTTCCCCTCGGTAGGTAATACCCCGTCAATGAAGACGAGCGTCGCTGCGTGATAAGCTGCCTCCGACCGAGGCAAATCCGCATCCGGAGGGCGAACGGTCGAAACCTAACCAATCACTACTTTCTTGCGAGGCACACCTTGAAAACACTCAAACTGCAACTCGTCGTCGTAGCCGCCTTTTTCCAGTTTCTTCCCTCTGTGCATGCCGAAGCATCCAAAGGTCCAGCGCCCGCCCCCATTCCGGCTCAGATCGCGGCAGCGCAAAAGGTGTTTGTGTCGAACGCGGGTGGCTCGAGCGTTGAAGACGTTACGGAAGAGACGCTTTTCGACGGCGGCCCCGATCGCTCCTACAACGAGTTTTATGCCGACATGAAAACCTGGGGGCATTACCAACTCACCGATTCTCCCAACGATGCCGATCTGGTGCTGGAAATCGGCTGGACTCCATCTGGAACGGACCTGAGACTCCCGGTCCTCGGCCAACTCCGCCTGGTCGTCGTCGATCCGAAGACGCACGTCTCTCTCTGGAGCCTGAACGAGTATGTGCGGGGAGCAATGTTGCTGGGCAATCGTGATAAGAACTTCGACCAGGCTATGAATACGATCGTGACCCGATTGAAACTCCTCGCGAATCCGATTCCAGCCGCCGCAAACGCTGGGAAGTAGCAGAACGCCCTTCTTTCTCTTCGATGATGGAATGAATCGGTCGATGGAGGATCGAGACTCTAACGCGGCACACAGGGCTCGCAATCCGCGCTGGTCTGGGCGCTGCCGAGGAAGGCGCTTTCGCGTCGTTACTTCGCCTCTCGGGTCCGCATTTCCAGCTCCTCGGGAGTCCGCGGCCAATCTTCTCGCAGCAACCGCGACAACGACCGATCGGCAAGCAATCTACCTGCTGTTTGGCAGGTGGGGCAGTAGTTGGTTTCGTTCGACGCATAGCGGATTCTCTGCACCTTGCTGCCGCAGCGCGGGCAAGCTTCTTTATATCGCCCATGAACGGCCATGCCCTCCCGGAAGGCAGTCACGTTTTCCGGAAAGTTTTTTCCGCTTTCCTCCCGCAGGCGTTCTGTCCACCGAGTCAGGCTCTCGCGCGTAGCGCGATAAAGCCGCTCGATTTCTTCGGACTTCAGCTTTTGTGTCATGGCCAGCGGAGAAAGCTTTGCCTCAAACAGAATCTCATCCGAGTAAGCGTTCCCAATTCCGCTGAAGAGACGCGGGTCGGTCAAGGCGCGCTTGAGCGTATGATTCTGCGATGTAAGCATTTTCGCGAACCTGGCCAGATCGCTCTCCAGCACTTCAATGCCGCCAGGATCAAGCGCACTGAGCGCTGCCTCGTCCGCGACAATGTGCAACGACGCTCGTTTCTGCGAGCCCGCTTCGGTCCACACCAGAGTCCCGTTTGCAAAGTCGAATGCCGCCAACCCGCGCGGCGGCGAAACTTTCGCCCCGCGTTTTTTCCAGTGCAGCCGCCCGGCAATCATTAGATGAAGCACAAGCCAGACGTCGTTTTCGACGCCGATCGCGATGCGCTTCCCTACGCGCCGCAGCGCGCGCACACGTTGCCCCTCGGCGCTTGAAACCGGTGGCGACACTGTGCGCAGCAAGAAGGGACTCGCAATTCGCACGGACTCCAGAGTTTGCCCAAGAATTCGCTTTTCGAGCGCTTCAATGTATATGGTTATGTCAGGAAGCTCGGGCATCGGAATTTAGATGACAAATCATCGCACACGGCCCTGCCAACGTGATCGGGAGAACGAATGTGCGGCTTCCAGCTCGCAACTTAATTGGGTGAACGGGGTTCTAGACGACTGCCCGGGAGGAATCGCGCAAGATAACACCGAGGTGCATCCACAAGCGTGTTTCCTTTGACTTGGATTTCTTCGTCCGGGAAAATAACTGCAACTAAGCGTCTCGGGAAATCTATTTTTCAATCTTTGAGAGGGGACGATCAATGAAAAAAACGATTGTGGTTTCAATTCTATCCGTGTGCCTGTCGTTTGGTGCTGGCATGGCCCTGGCAGACAGGGTGCGTGACTGGCAAGATCTCGACGCAGCCCATAACCACGTGCTCGAAGCCCTAAAGGAGATGGATCGGGCCCGCGCGGCTAATCACTACGATATGGCCGGCCATGGGGCCAAGGCGGAAGAGCATCTTCGCGCTGCCGAGCACGAATTGCATGAGGCTATCGAAGCCTCGAAGATGGCTCACTAGCGCAAGTCGAATTCACGGAAGCAGGCGCGAGAGCAAAGTCTCGCGCCCTTTTTATTGTTGGAGGCATTCCTCGCTCGCCTTCAAGCCATGAACGAGACAGGATTTGTCGCGCTGGCGCTCGTTGCTGCCGAATCTCCCAAAGCAAATTGCTGAAGCTGCTGTGCCAGGCTGGCATACTGCTGCTGCGTAGAAGTGCTGGAAGAACCACTCGCCGGCGAACTCGACAGCGGCAGTGCCTGCAGCAACTGATTAGTGTCGTTAAATTCGTTTCCTCCACCTGCGCCAACTCGCATGTGGTGATGGTTGTGCAGATGATGAGATGAGAATTGATTTTGCATGTCCTGCTGAATCGTCGAATAGTCCTTCTGCGCCCCGCTCAGATTGCCTGCCTTGAGGTCGCTCGAAAGCTGCTGGAAGGCCTGCGTGAGCGGGTTCGAAGTTGATGTGGCCGAGGTTGAGGAAGCGGACGAGGTTTGCCCGAAAGCCTGTTGCAACGCGGCGAAATCGGACTGCGAGGCCGAAAGATTCCCCGATGCCAGATCCTGCCCCAACTGCTGAAATTCCGAATTTGTCAGCCTATATTGCGAGCTGATCTGACTACTGAGGCCACTGCCGAGAATTCCTGAGATGGACATATTGCTCCCCTCAATTGGAAAGTAAACGCCTGTTCTCCCCCATGCGCGTGGCGATCGAAAGAGAACATCGAAAAGAAGCAAGCAGGATTCCAAATTCGGGCTGGAGCATACTCCCCATCTTTTCTGCACGATGTCGGGAAGCGAATCCGGTTCGACCGAACGCCCGGGCATTCAGCGGGCAGAAGCTGCCGCCAGAAGCCCGGCAGAACTTGCCCGCCGGCAATGCGACCCGAAGCTGGAATGTAAAGCGAAAAAATCCCGCCCGCGAGTAGCTCTCGCGAGCGGGATGCGGAACCAGATCTGGGTGAAGGGGCTATCGGTGGTTTTCTGCCGTTTGGGTCTGGGCGCGCGGCGTCATGGAGACGACGACATACTCGCGCTCCTTACCGTCAAGATCCTCGACCCGCAGCTTCATGTAATCCTTTTCGATATAAAACTGCGCCTGCTCGCCGACCGGAAGCAGCACGGGATGCTTGTCGTCCCGGGGTCGAATGCGATATACGATCCGATCGGTCTGCACGACATATTCTTGGCAGAGCAGCGTGTGCATTTTCTGATGCGCGTTGTCGGTGCCGATGAGTTCTCCGGCAAAGCTCTTATCGCTTTTTTGGTCGGTGCCGCATTGCACGGAATCCATTTGCAGAATTGAACCAGACTGAGGCTGCGGACGATTCTTGGCAAAGAGCAACGAGCCGCACAAAAGTGCGAAGACAAGCGTGTATTTCATCAAAACCCTCCCGAACGTTTCTCGCTACTAAAGAGAGTTGACGGCCGCGGCAAATAGGTTACGAAAGTGCAGTGGCCTGCGGAAGGGCGGTAAAATGCGGGTGAAGTACGCGCTCCATCTTCAGCCCAAGAAAACCTGGTTTCAGCAAAACCGCTGCCTTGCCGATGATCAACCCGGGAGAAGATTTTCATGACAAACAAGAGTTCGGCTGGTGCGCAACCCCCGAAGTCTGACGGCGACAAAAGCGCGACCAAGCCGATTCGTCTGAAACAGGACTCCGATTACGTCCAGGAATTACGCCGTTTGCAAATTGAGCTGGTCAAACTGCAGGAATGGATCAAGCACAAAGGTCTTAGGGTCGTGGTCATCTTCGAAGGTCGCGATGCCGCCGGCAAGGGCGGCGCGATCAAGCGAGTCACCGAGACGCTCAATCCTCGCATCTGTCGTGTCGTCGCCCTGGGCACTCCGACAGAAAAAGAAAAATCGCAGTGGTATTTTCAGCGTTACGTCGCTGAACTTCCGTCCGGTGGCGAAATGGTTCTCTTTGATCGCAGTTGGTATAACCGCGCCGGCGTCGAGCGCGTCATGGGCTTTTGCACCGAAAACGAGTACATGGAATTTCTGCAAACTTGTCCTGAATTCGAGCGCATGCTGGTGCGCTCAGGAATCATCCTGATCAAATATTGGTTCTCCGTCAGCGACGAGGAACAGGAGCACCGATTTCAAGACCGCATGAATGACGTCACCAAGCGCTGGAAACTGAGCCCGATGGATCTGCAATCACGGACGCACTGGGTGGAATATTCCCGCGCCAAAGATGAAATGTTTGCCCACACCGACACAAAACAGGTTCCCTGGTATGTAGTAAACGCCGACAATAAAAAGTGCGCTCGGCTGAATGTCATTCACCACCTGCTCTCGCTGATTCCTTATGAGGACCTGACTCCCAAACCGATGAAACTCCCGCCACTCGACAAGTCAAAGTACGTCCGCCCTCCGCTGCATGAGCAGAACTTCATTCCTGACGTCTACGTGTATTAGGCTCTTCGCGCATCACGGTGCATCAGGCCATGAAAGCGGTACAATCCCGCCTTCGGCTATCATCATGCCTCGGCCTCAGGCTTGGTCATTCCGATAGCCGAAAACAGGAGGTAATTCTCCGAATGGCTCGCAAGTTCAAAGATCTTTCTGAGCGCGAGATTCTCGCGCTCGCGATTTCTTTGGAAGAGGAAGATGGCCGCGTCTACGCCGATTTTGCCGATGGCCTGCGCGAAACCTACCCGGCTACCGCCCGTCTGTTTGAAGACATGCGGCAGGAGGAATCCGGCCATCGCTCCGCGCTGCTCGAGCAATATCGCAAGCGTTTCGGCGATCACATTCCTCTGATTCGTCGTGAAGATGTCAAAGGATTTATCCAGCGTCGTCCATTCTGGCTGACGCGTCCGCTCAAGATCGCCGAGGTGCGCAAACAAGCCGAGATCATGGAGCTTGAGACGCGGCAGTTCTATCAGAAAGCAATGACGCAGGTACGCGATGCCGGGATTCGCAAGCTGCTCGGCGATCTCGAAGAGGTCGAGCGCAAACACCAGGTGGCCGCTGAGGCCCTTGAAGAGCGCATCACGCCGGATGTTGAGAAGACCGAGGAGGACGCGCAGCGGCGGCTATTTGTGCTGCAAATTGTCCAGCCCGGTCTGGCTGGATTGATGGATGGGTCGGTATCGACGCTGGCGCCAGTGTTTGCCGCCGCGTTCGCGACGAAGAGCAGCCACGACGCATTTCTCGTGGGCCTCGCGGCTTCAATCGGCGCGGGCATCTCGATGGCATTCGCCGAAGCTCTGTCGGACGATGGTTCTCTCACCGGCCGCGGCCGCCCCGTACTGCGCGGAGCCGTCACCGGTCTCATGACTGCTGCGGGCGGAATCGGACATACGCTGCCGTTCTTAATCCCGGAATTTCACATAGCCTTTATCGCCGCGGTAATTGTGGTCGCTATCGAGCTGGGAGTGATTGCCTGGGTCCGCAATCGCTACATGGATACGCCACTGCTGTCGGCGGCATTTCAGGTGGTGGTGGGAGGAGTGCTGGTCTTCATCGCGGGGATCGCGATTGGGGCGTCGTGACGATCGAATTGGTTTTGGTCATTTGTGGCCGCGAGGGCTTAGTCGCGTAAGGAGCCAACCTCGCACAAACCGTCTCAATAACTCCTCGCCAAAGCGGCCAAGTCATGTAAGTTATTGTTGCGGGTTAAGTTGAAGGTTAACTATGCACTGGCGCCTCGTCTTAGTAACTCCTCTGCTGGCGGCTTCGTCAATCTACGGCCAACAACCATCCCACGGCCCGACCAACGAAAAAGCGCAGAAAACCTACCGTGAAGCTGTCTCGCTTGAAGAGAAGCATCAGCACGAGTGGGCTCTGGAAGCGTTCAAGAAAGCTGACAAACAGGATGATGGGCACTGTGTTGCGTGTCAGAATAAGATCGTCAAGCTCGGCATTGAACTGCGCGACTGGAAGCCGGCTGAGAGTGCGGCGAGTGAGTTAGTCGCCGAGGCGCAGGGCGACAGGGAAGTGGCGCTTGCTCACTATCACCTTGCCAGAGTGTTCCTGTCTGAAGGCATCGATAAGAAGAAGGATGAGCTGTTTGCCCGTGCCCATGAGGAACTAACAAAGGCCCTCGCTGCGGCGCAGAACTTTCCGGAAGCAATCTATACCGACGGGCTCGCTCTGGCGCGCATGAACCAGGATGATGCGGCCAAAGCCCGCTTTGAACAGTTCGCAAAGATGAAGCCGGTTGGTGAGGTCGATGCGCAACGGGCACTGTTGTTTGCCGTTCATCCGGAACTCGCTCGGGCGCGAATGGCTCCGCCGTTTGCCGTGACGACGACAGACGGCCAAAAACTTTCGCTCGATGAGCTGAGAGGCAAGGTAGTGTTGATGGATTTCTGGGCAACCTGGTGTGGTCCCTGCCGCGAAGCGCTCCCCCACATGAAGGAACTGGCGAAGAAGTTCGATGGTCAGGCATTGATCGTGCTAAGTGTCAGTCTTGACGATGATGAGCAGAAATGGAAAGAATTCATCTCCAAAAATGAAATGTCGTGGCCGCAATATCGCGATGGCGGGTTCACGGGTCCAATGGCCCGGCTTTTCGATGTGAAAGCAATTCCCCACACCTTCACAATTGACGCCGACGGAGTTCTACAGGACGAACATATCGGTGACGCTGCAATTGAGGGCAAACTAAAGAAACTGATGGCCCGTGCGCGGGAGGTCGAAGCGGCACAAAAGACAGCTCAGGCGCCGAAGACGGACTCGGAGCAGTGAGTTTCTCTTGACTCATCACAGTAGAATGGAAGTAGCGGTCAAGTCCGCAGTGCTATTTGGTTCTTTGACAATTGGGTTTTGATCGGCGCAGGCCTCGACAAGGGAGGCAGCTGCTGGAGGGCTCCAGCAAAGCGGGTTTTGGACGGCGGTTTCTTGATTGTAAGTCCAATGCGATGAGGACTTTACCTATAACTCCTTTCGGCTGAGGACTTTGGCGGGAAAATGTCGCTAAAGTCATGATTCTAATAGACCGGGGGGAGGGGGGAGGGGTACCCCTTGCATCGAAGGCGAGTCGACGTACAACTACCAGAAGTTGGCTGGAGGCAAAGAGCTTAAGAGCTAGAAAAGAACAGCGAACAGCGAGAGGCGACTAGTGACCTCACTTCACACTGATCTGATCATGATCGTAATACTCATACGCTGACATCGGTTTCGCGCCGCCTTTCTTCCAAATTCGCGACTCCTCCGGCAGCTTGCCCAGCACGCGCGCCATTTCGCGGACGTGCATCGCGACTGAACCGCAACACGAGCCGATGTAGTTGATGCCGATCTCTTTGGCCCGTTTCGCATAGTCGCCCATCTGCTTGCGCGTCAGTTGCAACGGATCGAGCGCGTAAGGAAACTCGGGCAGGCTGGTAAAGTCCGGCTTCTCTTTCGGCGTGTTGTAGGCGACGGGCTGGCAGGCGAGATATCCGCTGACTGCTTTGCGCATCTGTTCCATCGGCCCAAGAATGTGTTGTGGAGGCCGCAGGCAATTCATGCCGACGATATCTGCGCCGGCATCGAACAAAGCTTTGGCCGCATCGGCCGCATTCTTGCCCTCGGCGGTTTCATCTTTGTTTTCGAAGCAGACGGTCACCATCACCGGCAGCCCGGTTTTTTTCGCGCGCTCAACGCACAGCAATGCTTCGCCGAGCCACGAGAAAGTTTCGCCAATAATGAAATCCACTCCCTCGTCGCACTGCACGCGCAACTGCTCATCAAAAGTTTGCCGAACGCGATCAGAGGCCGACGGACTATTCGGCTCGTACATCCAGGTAAGACTCAGGTTTCCTGCGACCAGGCATTGCTCGCCCGCAACTTCCTTGGCCACGCGAACCGCCGAGCGATTGATGTCTTCCACGCGATCTTCGAGGCCGACTGTCGCCAGCTTGTCGCGACTGGCATAAAAAGTGAGCGCCTGCAGGACTTCCGCTCCCGCTTCGCGCATCTCGATATGCAGTTCGCGCAGCGCGTCTGGATAGACGATCGCAACTTCCGGAGTAAACGGTCCAGGACGAACCCATCCACGCTTCTCCAGTTCGAGCAAGTAACCGCCATCGCCCAGCACGGGACCAGCTTTGAGCCGCTCGAGAATGCCACGTTTTGCCATAAGCCCTCCTGTTTTCGAATATCTTGTTTACTTCAACTGTCGATTCGATTAGCAGATCAAGCCGCCATGCGTTCCTTGGGTGCAAGAATGCGCTCGATCTGCTGAATGTGGTTGAGATCGTGGCCGGCCATCAGGCGCACAAAATGCTCAATGCTCTCCTGCCCTCGCTCTGCGTGCATGCCGAAGTGTTTCCACTGTTCAGGAGTGAGCGTTTTGAGCATGGCAAGATTCGCTTCACGCAGCACACGAAACTGGGCCAGATCTTCTTGCGGATTGCGCTTGTCATAGTGCAGCGCCGTGACCCATGCATTCTGGTCATATGCCTGAACCGCAGTTCCTGGCGCGCCGAGAATCGAACGCATCCGCCAGCCAACCACAATCTCGACGTCAGCAAGATGGGCGATAATCTCGGCCACTGACCACTTATTCGACTCTGGACGCTTCCGCAGCTTCGCCGCCCTGACTCCTTTAGTTAGCTTCTCAAGCCGCTTCGGCGTATTCGCTTGCACCTTCATCGGCTCCTGCCCTTCGGCGTGCGACAGGATTCGCTTCGTATATTCCTGCGGCGTTTCGTTCACAGACACCTCCGTTATTCGCCGGTGTATTCGAATTCCGCCTTGATGGGCTTGCCTTCGGCAAAACGCGTTGGGCGGAAAGGCGTGACGTCGATTGTCGTCGCTCGCCCGTCAAGCAGCAACTCCGACATGACGAGACCGATCGCGGGCGAAATCTTGAAGCCCATCCCGGAAAAGCCAGCGCAGATATAAAGTCCCTCCACTCCTGGAACCGCGCCCAGCAGCGGCCGCGAGTCGGGAGTCATGTCGTATACGCCAGTTGTGCCGCGCATCACTTCCGCGTCTTCGAGCTTCGGGATTCGCCGGGCCGCGCGCTCGATCAGTTCCTCCAGATCCGTTTCCGAAGCACGCTGCGGAAAGTTGTCGGGATCGATCGGTCGAGTGCCGTGGAAGTCGCCCACAAGGAATTTATCCGGACCATCCGGGCGGAAGTAAGTCACGGTGCCCGAGTCAATGCAAGCGCAGCCCTTGCCTTTCAGGTCAGCCGGCTTCTTCAGGATCGCAACCTGATGGAACTCGGTCTCGATGGGCGGATCGTATCCGGTTGGCTGAAAAAGAGGACGACTCCACGGTCCGGTTGCCGCGATCACAACAGGAGCATGGATTTCGTCAGCTTCGGTTTGAACGCCGCGAATGCGGCCTTGATTGATGACAAAATCGGTCGCGCGCGTCTTGGGAAGGTATGCGACTCCTAGCTCGCGCGCCCGCGCCAGAAAATCATTGGCCGTAACGTTGCCGTCGCTGTATCCGGAGTCTGGCTCGTAAGCCGCAAGCTCGACCTCATCCACCTGCCAATCTGGCTCGAGTTCGCGCAACTGGGTGCGATCGATCAGCTCAACATGCGTTCCTAACGATTGCTGCATGGCGACGTTCTTGCGCAGCAGGTCAGTGTCGCTCGGATGAACCAGACGAACGAATCCGGTATTGCGAAACTCGCCGCCTTCGCCGACAACCTCGCGCCAGTGCTGGAAGACCTTCAGGCTCACCAGCGCAAGCTGCACCTCCGCCGGATACGTGTAATGCATGCGCACCAGCGCGGATGAGCGGCTGCTGTTGCCGCTGCCAACGTGATCTTTGTCGAGCACCACGATGCGGCCCGGCGCGCGGCGCGCAAGATGGAACGCGATCGATGTTCCCATCACACCCGCGCCAAGGATGATGAAATCGGCAGTCTTGGTCATGATGTTGTCTTAGTTCTCTCCAAACGATGGCGCAACAGTTTGGCTACTAGCTCCTAGTCACCAGCTTCTAGCAATAAGACCTACTGACCAGATGACCCGAGATCCAGTTTCTTCACGCCACCGCCTCCTTGAACTTACCCTTCTTCAGATCGCGTAGTACCTGATGCGCTGCATTGTGGCCCGGAGCTCCCGTCACTCCTCCACCGGGATGCGCGCCCGCACCGCAAAGATACAGGCCGGCAATCGGCGTGCGATATTGCGACCAGCCGGGAACCGGCCGATTGAAGAAGAGCTGTTCGAGATTGAGATCGCCATGAAAGATGTTGCCCTCGGTCAAGCCGTAGGTTCGTTCGAGATCGAGCGGCGTCAAAACCTGGCGGGCAATGATCGAGCCGGGAACATTCGGCGCGTACTCAGCGATCTTCTTCACAACCCGATCGCCCAGAAGTTCGCGCTTTTCATCCCAGGTGCCAGCCCGAAGCTTATACGGCACATACTGCACGAAGCAGGTCATGATGTGCCTGCCTGCAGGCGCGAGCGACGGATCGGCATTCGAGGCGACAACGCAATCGACCCAAAGCTCCTCGGGAATGTCCCCGAACTTGGCGGTGTCATAACAACGCTCGGCGAATTCGAGCGAGGGAACCAGCGTGAACAGAGATCGTTGTTGTGGATCATAACTCGCAGGCGTACCGGCAAAACGCGGCTCTTCCGAAAGAACCATATTGACCTTGGCACACGGGCCGTCCATCTTGATGCCGCGAATCGCGTGAACGAAGTCCTCCGGCAAATCATGTTTTGGAACCAGACCGAGAAACGTGCGCTTGGGATCGGCATTCGAGAGCACCACTCGCGCACGGATTTCGGTTCCATCTTCGAGCACGACTCCGCGCACACGACCGTCGCGCGATTCGATGTGCTGTGCCGGCGCACCGGTTCGAATCTTGGCGCCAAACTCCTGCGCAGCCGTCGCCATGGCTTGTGTGATCGCGCCCATACCTCCGACCACGTGTCCATAGAAGCCTTGCAGTTCATGCTCGCCACCGCTCAGCAGGTGAAACAGCAGGCCGAGAGCGCTGCCGGGTTGGTACGGGCCTCCATGTTTGCCGTAGACGTTGTTGGCCAGGAACAGTGTCTTCACCTTTTCCGACTCGTAATTGCGATCGAGGAATTCGCCCAGCGATCCGGTGAGAAATGAGACCAGCTGAGAGATTTCTGCCGACGAGATGCCGCGAAAACGCTTGCCCGTGCGATAGAGGTCGCTCCAACCGTCAAAGTTTTGCGTGCCCGGCTCTGGCGGAGGCTCAAGAAAAAATGGCTGGAGATAACGTGCCAGCTTCTTCAGGCGATCATCGATGCGCACGAAGGTCTCCGCATCGCGCGGACAGATCTTGCGCAGCTCGGCAACCGCACGTTCGCGATCAGCCCACCACGAAACCAGCTGTCCGTCGGGAAAGGGAACTTGCAGCGCGGGATCGCACGGAATCATGCGCAGCCCATGCTGAGCAAGTTTGAGGTCGCGGATGACCTCGGGCCGAAGCATGCTGGCGATGTAAGAAGTAGTCGAGGCGCGACATCCCGGCGCAATTTCTTCGGTCACACAGCATCCGCCGACAATGTCGCGGCGCTCGAGCACGAGGGTCGAATAACCGGCGCGTGCAAGATAGGCCGCGGCGGTGAGGCCGTTGTGGCCAGCGCCAATCACAATCGCGTCGAAATCGAATTTCCCCACGCCAACCCACCGTTGACCTAAGGTCAAAATGGAACAGCTCCCGGATGAGGAACGTTAACGAAACGTCAAGGAAAAAGCCATTGAAAAAATGATGAGCGATGCTATATCTTGTCTTGACCTAGGGTCAATCGAAAGCAAAAATAACAAAACAAAATAACCGAGGGGGGCTTTTGTGGAGGGAATCACAAGTAGTCTGGCCAAACCGACGCAACTGAGGCGCGATGCCAAGCCGCGGCCGCGATCGGAAGCCAAGCGCAGTCGCATTGTGGAGGTGGCGATTCGTCATTTTGCCGAGAGGGGGTATAGCGCGGCGCGAGTGGAAGACATCGCCGCACAACTGGGAATCGCCAAGGGGTCCGTGTTTCAACATTTCAAAAGCAAGGACGGATTGTTTTTCGAAGCATACAAAAAAGCAGTGCAGTCGTTTCCGCGGTATATGCAGGCTCCGCCTGAGGCGCAGGCCGGCGGGTTTTTTGAAATGCTGCGTTATTGGCTGGGACGCACCGAAAACATGGTGCGCGATAACTGGGCTTCCTACCGAATTTATCTGGTGGGCAATTATGGGACAGATCTGGCGTTGCGGCGCGAGATCAATCGCTTCCTGGTAGTGGAGGATCCATATGGCTGGCGCGACTTCGTCAGCTTCGGAGTCAAGCGGGGCGAGTTGCGCTCCGACTTGGATGTCGACATGATTGGCTCGATTCTGGAGTGGACGATGGATCGCTTCCAGGATGCGCTGCTCACCGAAGAGCTGGACCCGGGTCTGTTTCGGAAGGCGGGACCGATTCCAGAGCGCAAGGAAGCGCGCATCGAGCAATTTGTGGAGTTATTGCGACGGGCAATTGGATCGGACAAAGTTCAATCTGCGGGGAAAAAGGTATGACCAGCGCGTTAACGTTAAAGCAGATCGTTGCCAGTTACGATGCGAATGCGCCTCTCACTGAGGCGTGGACAATTCCGGCGCCGTGGTACGTGGATGGGCGCATCGCGGAACTCGAACGCCTGAGTGTTTTCTCGCGCACGTGGCAGGTCATCGGACGTATCGATCAGGTCGAGAAGCCGGGTCAGTTTGTGACGGCAACCGTCGCCGGTGAACCGCTGGTCGCGGTGCGCGGGACTGATGGCGTGCTGCGGGCCTTCTACAACGTCTGCCGACATCATGCGGCGGCCGTGGTGACCGAGCCCTGCGGGCAGGCGTCAATTCTGCACTGCCCGTATCATGGCTGGAATTATGGTCTTGATGGCTCATTGAAAGGGATGCCCGAGTTCGACGGCGTAAAGAACTTCGAGCGCAAAGATAACGGGCTGGTTCCCGTGAAAGTTGATACATGGGAGAAGTTCGTTTTCGTCAATCTTGATCCCGAGGCAGCGCCGCTCGGCGAGTTTCTCGGCGGGCTCGTCAAACGCGTGGCACCGCTCGGACTTACCAAGTTGCACTACTTTGCGACTAAGACCTACGACATTCACTGTAACTGGAAGGTCTTTGTCGATAACTATCTCGATGGCGGATACCATGTGCCGCATTTGCACAAAGGCCTGAGTTCGGTGCTGGATTACAAGAAATACACGATCGAGAATGAAGATCGGTATTGCCTGCAATCAAGTCCCATGGTCAGTTCGGATGAGGACGCGGCCACGGGGCAGACGCGTAGGGGCGATCGGGCGTGGTATTTCTGGCTGCATCCGAATTTCATGTTCAATTGCTACGAAGGCTATCTGGATACGAATCTGGTGATCCCCATCGACGTCGATCATTGCCGAGTGGTCTTCGATTTTTATTTTGCCGATGTGAGCGACGCGGCGCGTGAGTACAACGAACAGAGCGTAGCGGTCGGCAATCGCGTGCAGGATGAAGACCTGGGAATCTGCGAGGCGGTTCAGCGCGGGCTGAAATCGCGGGCCTATGGCGCAGGCCGGCTTTCGGCGAGGCGTGAGGCTGGCGAACAGCTTTTTCATCAACTGCTGGCGGCGGATCTGAAAAGCGGCCTTGGGAATAACGCGGCGGCCGCCGATTGAATTGTCTCGAAGCATTTCTAGAGAACGCGTTCGTTTAAGACAATCTGTTTGTGCGGGCACGCGTGAGGGCGTGTCTATCTTGTCTCAGGAGTCTTCATGAAGAAGCTAGCGCTGCTTTTCCTCTCACTCACGATGAGTGTGTCAGCTTTCGCCCAGGTCACCGTCATTCGCGCCGGGCGACTAGTCGATCCGGATTCCGGGACCGTCCTCACCGATCAAAAAATCATGATCGTGGGGAAAAAGATTGCGGCCGTCGGCAAAGAGCTAAGCATTCCCGCTGATGCGAAGTGGATCGACCTTTCCGACAAAACCGTTTTGCCCGGCTTCATCGATTGCCACACGCATCTGGCCGACGGCGACGCGATCGAGAATGGCGAGCCATTTAACGTCCTGAAGAAGACGGCAGCGGCCATTGTGCTCGAATCGGTACCGAATGCTCGCGCCACGCTACTCTCCGGTTTTACGACCGTGCGCGACGTTGGTACTTATCGCGCACTCAATGACATTGCTCTGCGCGATGCCATCGCTCGCGAAGAGATCATTGGACCGCGTATGTTTGTCGCCGGGGCCTACATTACGATCACCGGCGGAGCGGGCGCGATGACTGGCCAGGCTCCGGATATCCAGTTGCCATGGGATCTGCATTACGGCGAGGCTGATGGTCCGTGGCAGGTGCGGCAGAAAGTGCGTCTGCTCGCGCATGATGGGGTCGACCACATCAAGGTTCTCTCGACCGGAGCGGTGTTGACCCATGGCAGCAGTCCGAGTTCGACCGAGTTTACGCTGGAAGAATTGCAGGCGGCGGTTGATGAGGCACACAGTTTTGGCTTGAAAGTCGCCGCGCACGCGCACAACGCCCAGGGAATCAAGAACGCGATTCTGGCTGGCGTGGCTTCGGTGGAGCACGCGACTTTGATCGACGACGAGGGCATCGCGCTCGCCAAGCAGCACGGCACTTATCTCGATATGGATATCTACGACGAGGAGTGCATTCAGGAAGAAGGCAAGAAGGGCATTCTTCCCGCCGATTTTCTGGAGCATGATCGTGAGATGGGCGAAAAGCACCGGCAGAACTTTCGCAAAGCCGTTCAGGCGGGCGTGAAGTTGTCCTTTGGCACCGACCTGGGCGTCTGTCCTTATGGCTCGAGCCCGAAGCAGTTTGCCTTTATGGTGAAGTACGGTATGACTCCGATGCAGGCGATTCAAGCCGCAACATCAAGTGCCGCCGACTTACTTGGACATACGGACCTCATTGGATCGATCAAGGCGGGTAAATCGGCCGACATCGTCGCCGTCACCGGTGATCCGCTGAAAGATATCAGCCTCCTGGAAAACGTGGAGTTCGTGATGAAAGAAGGAAAGGTCTATAAGCAGGCGGGGCGCCGAGGCGTGCCGGAAGTAAGCCCGCGCTCGCGATCACTCGCCGATCCCACGACCTATCCATTCGGACTAGCCCAGGAACCTAACTTCCACAGGACTAATCCGGTTGGGTGATTGTAAAGATCTGTCAAAGGCATCAGAGTGTGACCCAGCGCCAACTAGCCGTTCCTTCCCCCGGTCCGTGCGGTCTTGGCGACCAAGGGGGAGTTACCCATGAGCAGGCTGGTTTGGCTTCTCACCGTGGGCGTTGTTTTGATGTTCTCCGGCAATGCCTTAGCGCAGGGTGACGCAAGCGTCTACTTTGTTACCTACTTTTCCAACAACGTAACCGGAGCACCCGATGCCACGGTGCGCATCGTCAATGACGGTGACACCGACGATTTCTTGTATCCCTTCTTCTTTGTCTTCGACGACAGCCAGGAACTGCAGGCCTGCGGTTATTGCCAGGTCAGTCCAGACGGCATTCTGTCGGAGGACGTGAAGACCGAACTCACGAATAATCCGGTGACGGGCAGGATTCCAACGCGTGGTGTCATCAAGATCTTCGAGTTCTATCAGGAGTCAGGGCTGCACGGGTGGGCGACCCACATTGAACGCGCAACGGCTACCTCTGGCGCATATTCCACGACCGAGGCTCCGCTCGCTGACTCGAATCTCTCGTTTGAGGAATGGGAATCGGATATTAATCTGTGCTACTACGCGCAGCAGCTAGGCTCCGGCCAGGGAACCATCACCTGCACGCCGGAGGATCACGACTTTTGACCACACCTAAGGGGGCCATTTGGCGAACGTTCATTAGAAACTGAGGAGGACGAAAATGAGCAAGCGGAGAGTTGCAGTCGCTCTGTTGTCAGTTGCTTTTGTGGCTGTATTCGCGTTCTGGGTTGGACGCCCGGAATTCGCTCATGCTCAGGGGCCCGGCGGCACGGCGGCCTTGCTGCAACAGATTCTCTCCGGGCAAATCCCCACCACCATTCCTACTCCTTTGTCATTCCAAAATGCATCGGGCACCATTACCAGCTATCAACCCAATGGAGCCACCGCGACCAGCAGCAACGGCTTCTTCTCGTCGCTCGGATCCAACGGCCGCACCTGCTTTACTTGCCATCAACCGCAAGATGGCTGGGCGCTCACTCCACAGTCGGTCGTGGCCACCTACAACCTTACTCATGGAAATACGCCGCTGTTTGCGGCCATCGATTCTGCCGGATGCCCCAGCGATCCTCGCGCCACATCCACGAATCCGATGCTGTTCACCCTCTCGCATGCGCAAGTACTCACCAAGGCGAACTTCCGAATCGGGATAACCTTGCCTCCGCAGGGGACCCAGCAGTGGGCGAAACTAACGGTTTCCTATGATCCGCCTGGATGTGAGAACGACCCGAAATACGGCTTGCCAGCGAACCAGGTATCGGTTTACCGGCGCGTCTTGCCGGCCGCCAATGTCGGCTTCCTCGATCCCATGGGGCCACTGGGTATCAGTCCCGACCTCGCCTTTTTCCCATGCCATCTCGGCGGTTTCTGCCTGGGAGTATCGCCTGCAGTGAACAACGTGAATATTACGCCTACTGACTCGGCCACCACGGGGGGATTCGCAGTCATGTGGGACGCCCGCGAGCCTAGCCTGGAAACGCAGTTCATTGATGCAAACTCGTTTCACTCTCAGGCGACTCCGTTGCAACTGAATCAGCTGGAAGGAACTCTTGCCAATCCAGTGCCCGCCGCCTGTCTGGGCGTGAACTTTAATGCGCCCGATCCAATTCCGAGCGCTTGCCTGGCGGCGCTGAATGCCCCAGAAAACTGTCCGCCCATGAATCCGAGCAACGCAACGTCGCCAGTGTGCCAGGCGGTGGCGTTTCAATCGAGCATTTTTGCCGCACAGAGTTCTTCGAACGCGGGAGACCTGACGGGCGGCGACGGCAGCGGGGCAATCGGCGGGCCAGTGAATCTTGCTGGTTTCCTCGCGCCGACCGCAGGTTTGGTAGAACAGCAACCGAATCCGCCAACGCCCAACCTGGTGCTCGACCATGGGTCGGAGTTCACGCTGTTTAACACCTTTAATGGCAGCGGCAGTGTGGCCAGTATCCGCGCCTCGATCCAACGTGGACAGAACATCTTCAACACGCGGCAGTTCGTGATCGCCGGCATTGCCGGATTCAGTGACATCCCAGGAGCCGGCCGAGGCCCCGCGGGAACCGGCGGCAAGCTCACCGGAACCTGCTCGAACTGCCACAACGTCGTAAATGTTGGCGATGACGCCGGCATGGAGGGAATGCGCACCGGAATCGGAGACAACTTCTGCCAGCATGCGACCTTCTTGACGGCAAATCCTGTGACGAATCCCTCGCCGGTAGCCCCTTGCGGAACCTCTTTGCCGCCTTCGCAGGACCTGCCGCTATTCACCTTCTATTGTCCGAAGGGGACGATCGAGTACTTCAGCAATCCCGATCCGACCAACACGTATGACATCTATCAAACGACGGACCCGGGCCTCGGGATCATCACCGGCCAGTGCAATGATTTAGGGAAGATGAAGAGACCTGTTCTTCGCGGAGTGGCGGCGCGTGCACCGTACTTCCACGGCGGAAATGCGGCTACATTGACGAACCTGGTTAATTTCTACAATACCCGGTTTAACATCGGATTCAGCCAGCAAGATGTGACCGATCTTGTGAACTTCCTGAATTCGCTGTAATGGACTGAAGATTAATGTGCTCAGAACTCACACCCCGGCGGCGAACGCTCCGGGGTTTATTTTTGTAGGGTGAGTTTTTAGTGCCATCGGAGATCGCACCTCACTGGCGCAGCCACTCCCTTTCTACTCGATGAGCACTCATTGTCGAGTGCAATCCCTCACTGATGATCCCTCGCCACCGTCTCCTCCCACGTTTTCTGCTTCAGCCGCTTGCCATCCTGATATAGCTCGCGAACGTATTTGTAATAGAAATTCTTTGCGTCGCTCGTCAGCGTGAGATGGCCCCGCCAGGTGAGCGTTTTGTCTTTGAGTGCCATGGCAATTTCGGCTTCGCCATGAACCATGCTCGACTCAGGATGATTGTCGTCAGCTTCGTAGGTCAAGGCCTCTAAGTCTGTCTCTTTTCCCCACGGGTAAGTTTCTTCCGACTTGCCGTTCCAGCGAACCGTTGTCTTTCCCGCTAGCTCGTCGCGTTCGGTTTTCCACTCGCCCGGCCATGGGAATCCGGCGGCCTGAATATCTTTGCGCTCCTCCGAGGGCTGCGGCGGAGAAAATTGCGGCTCGGCGTAAACCGAAGGCGGCACAAGCGGCAATACGAGCCGCGAGCCCTCTCCTCCTCCGAGCTGAAGCGAAGTCGTCATCGCATACGGTGTCGGCCAGATCATCGGCCAGAGCGCGTTCGAAACTGCCAGTCGAATTTTATGTCCCTTGGGGAAGGTCCATGTGGTCAGGTGCATCTCTATATCGAGCGGGTAGGTTTTGTTCGGCTCGAGATCTTTGGGGTCTGATGACGATTCGCGCTGCGCACCGCTCAACCCTGCCCCAGTTACCAGCGTAGTCGTTCCGTCGGGAGCGACATCGGAAAGCCGGGCAAACCAATCTGCCAGCGGAGCGGACGAACTGGCCCGCAGCAATGCATGCGGACGTCCCAAAACCGTCAGGTCTTCTTTTAGCGGAGCCGAATCATAGGTCAGGCTGAACGCGTCAATGGGTCGCTGGTCGGGCAGCAACTCGCCCCACCAGAAACCGGCCTCAACTCCGATCGACGGCACATTGCGAAGCAGATTCGAACCCGCTTTGGCCGGATCGGTCGAAAGCGCACCCGCTTCGTACAAATAGAGCGACGTCTTATAGACGTTTTGCGGAGGCCATGTCGGCTCTGACCGCCATCGGCCGGGCACATTCTTCAGATGCGGATCGGGGGGATGCCACGACCGCATATAGATCGCGACCCCGCCGCCGTCCATGATTCCGGTATTGCGATTCTTCAGCCAGTAATCCCACCAGCGCACAGCCTGATCGCGCCATTCGATTTGTGGACCGGGATCGGCATCGTTAGGGAAGGTGTGATTCCACGGGCCAATGATCGCCTTGAGCGGCGCTTTCACCTGCTCGAACATGCG
>DATJNC010000017.1:0-41663 GCA_035508395.1 Terriglobales bacterium
CGAGATGGGGAAGAACTTCGTGCGTTTCTCATTCGCATCGTCCACGGCCACGCTGAAAGAAGCGGTCGAGCGCATTCAGAAAGCGTCGGTCGCGTGGCAACGGGTTGGAGTTTAGTGCTAACGTTTTTGCATGATAAGCCATGCCTTATGGGAACTATGACTCTTAAGAGGACATGCTGCTTTTTTCTTTGCTTCACCCTTATTCTGATCGGAATCTCCTCTGTGGCGAGCGCGCAGGCGCGGCCGTATCCGGGACCCGATCTCGCACAAACGTACGAGCGATTCCTGGCGGAGATCAACAAGATTCCGGCGTTTGATCATCACGCGCATCCGGGATTTGCTGACGATCCCGACGTGGACGCAATGGCGGCGCCACCGGGAAGCGCGGCGTTCCGGGAACGAGAGACAAATCCAGAGCTGGTTGCTGCGGCGAAGGCTCTTTGGGGCTATCCGTATGACGACTTTTCTCCCGAGCACTCGAAATGGCTGATCGAGAAAAAGGCGGAGGTGAAGAAGCAGTATCCGGGGACGGCGTATTTCGACATGCTGCTCGACAAGCTGAATTTTGATCGGGGCGTCGCGAACCGCGCGATGATGGCCGACTATCTCGATCCCAAGCGCTTTCCCTGGGTGTTTTTTGTCGATTCGTTCATGTGGCCGTTCGACAATACGCAGCAGACGGCGCGGAATCCTGACCAGAAAGTTTACATTCCGCTGCAGGAAAAAATGCTGAAGCGGTGGCTGCAACAGGAAAGGCTTTCGGCGCTGCCGGCGAGTTTTGATGACTATCTGAAATTCGTTAGTCAGGTGCTCGAGGATAATCAGAAAAATAAAGGCGGGATCGCGATGAAATTCGAGGTCGCGTATTTTCGCCCGCTGCATTTTAACGATCCGCCGCGCAGCCAGGCCGAGGCAATTTACAAGAAATATTCGAAGGGCGGAGTTCCCAGCGAGGCCGACTACCGGGTTTTTCAGGACTATGTTTTTCGCTATTTAATTACCGAAGGCGGGCGTTTGAAGTTGCCGGTTCACATTCACACGGCGGTCGGAATCGGCGATTACTTCAATCTTTCCGAGGGCAACATCATGCAACTCGAAAATGTTTTGCGCGACCCGCGATATGCGAACACCACATTCGTCATGCTTCACGGTGGATATCCGCTGGAGCGCGAGGCGATCTGGCTGGCGGCGGCAAAGAATGTTTACATGGATTCGTCGCTGCAGGAAATCTTCATGTATCCGGCGGCGTTTAAAGAATCGCTGCGGCAGTGGCTGGAGACATTCCCTGACAAGATCACTTTTGGAACCGATTGCTTCCCCTATAACGATGTTCTGGGCGCCGAAGAGAGCTATTGGTTGGGGAACATCTCTGCGCGCCAGGCGTTGGCCGCGGCTCTGGCGGAAATGGTTTCATCGGGCGAAATCTCCGAGGCGAAAGCGATGGAGATGGCGCACGCATATCTGCACGACACGGCTGTGAGTTTGTATCCTTCTTTAGCGCACTAGAACGTAAACGGACATGCAGCGCAGAGCCCACAAGAAAATCTTCGATTTTAACGTCAGGCGGGCCCACCAAACACTTTTGTGGTGCCTTAAGTGCCAGTTCGCCCTCTAGCAGTCCAAGTATCGGGCTTGTTATGAATTGCTGGACGCGGCGGCTCCCTGACCGCGGCGTGCGACCCCGTTCTCGTGTGATTGAAGCAAGATTTCGACCGACTGCGGGGAGATTGGTTTTGAGAACAAGTAGCCCTGGGCGTAATTACAACTCATGCTGTTGAGCATGTCTCGCTGTTTTTCTGTTTCGACTCCCTCAGCCACCACTCGGAGGCCGAGATTCTGGGCGAGGATGAGAATGGTTCGCACGATTTCATGGGTTTCCGGGTCGTTATGCATCTGTGAAATGAATGTACGGTCAATCTTCAATGCGTCCACAGGGAAACGCTGAAGTCGACTGAGGGAAGAATAGCCAGTCCCGAAGTCGTCGATCTCCAAATATACGCCCAGATCCTTCAGTTGTTTCAAGACAACGCCGGATTTTTCAGCATCTGCCATTGCTATTGTTTCAGTGATCTCAAGATTGATGCAGCCCGGATCAACCCCGCTCTCCTGAAGGATGTGGCTGATTTGTGTACTCAGGTCCGGCAGCTGGAACTGGGTTGGCGCGATGTTTACGCTCATGGCCAAACCGAAGAGGGAAGGGAAACGCTCCTGCCACTGACGCAGCTGGCGAAAGGATTCGAGCATCAATTGCTGATTGATGGAGACAATGACTCCAGTCTCATTTGCAATGGTTATAAACTCCCGCGGCATCACCATTTCGTTAGACCGTTGCCATCGGGTAAGAGCTTCAAAGCCGACGATGCGCGCGTCGGGAAGCGACACTATGGGCTGGTAATGAACGATGAATTCACCGAGTTCGAGTGCCCGGCGGATGTCAGTTTCAAGCTGTAGGCGCTTGAGCACAATCGCGTGCATGTCATTGTCGAACACCTCGCAACGGGCCTTGCCTGCATGTTTGGCGCGATACATTGCGATCTCGGCGTCCCGCAGCAGCTCGTCTGGCGTTTCGTAGTCCACGTGGCTGTTGAAGACGATGCCAACACTGGCTGTGATTCCGATCTGGTGATTGTTCAGGGAAAACGGCGCAGCCAGGACCTTTTGAATGCGTTCCGCCACCCGAACCGCATCGCTCGGGTCGCGCAGTTCTTCAATGAGGACTGCAAATTCGTCCCCACCTGGCCGAGACAGAGTGCTCTCGCCGGCCGGCAATTCGATACCGTCAACGACCCTGGCTCGTGAGATCGTGTCTGAATTTCGAAGACAGGCGCTTAACCGGTTCGAGATCTGGATCAGCAACGCATCTCCTGCCGTGTGCCCCAGGCTGTCGTTGAAGATCTTGAATCCGTCGATATCGATAAACAAGACAGCGAATCTGAACTCGGCGTGACGCCGCGACACGCGAATCGCCCGCCCCAGCCGATCAGAGAACAGCGAGCGATTGGGGAGGCCGGTAAGGCCGTCGTGAAAGGCGTTATGCGCGAGCAATTCTTCGGCACGTTTGCGGTCTGTGATGTCCCGGTTCACGATCACCAATCCTTGGATCTCGCCTTTCGGACCGCGCATCGCGCTGGCAGTCGACTCGAGTACGCGCCAGGTTCCGTCCTTGTGTCGAATGCGATATTCCAGTCTTTCGCCATTTCCGGTGAGCTTGGCTTTCTCGGCTGCTTGCGCTACCCGAGGTTTGTCGTCTGGGTGAATCTGGTCGGTAGCTGGCGTCGCCTCAAGCTCCTCTCGACTGTAACCAAGTATCTTCTGATACGCCGGACTGTTATAGAGACGACGGCCATCCGTATCCACCACAGCGATCATGTCAGCGGCATTTTCGGTGATGAGTTGGAAGAGCTTGTCGCTTTCTGAAAGTTGACGCCGCACACGCTGCAGAAGCAGATGCTGGTAGATTGTGTAAACGTCAAACAGCAAGACGAGCGCTACAAGACCTCGCACCCACTCCCTTAGATCCAGGGTGTGGACTCGATCAGTTGGTAAGTGAAAGCCGGGGAAGGTGAGGGAAAGAATTCCGAAGGTGAGGACTAAGGTGACGGCTACGGCGAATCCCCACAACCACCACTCTCGGTCTTCGACCTGCCGCATCCGCCGAACGGGATCGGCAGATTTCACCCATTTAAACGAGTGGTTCTCCTTGCCAGGTAGCATACCGATCCGCGGCTCTAACAACCGATCCCCCAAGTCAGTTGGCCCTGTCATCTTTTCCGATCAACGGCGCTTTGACCTGGCACTTCTGCTCGAGCCAATCCTGTAGACGACGACGATCGTCTTGCGAGAGGGCAGTATACTCACACCCGACTGCTCCATACTCCCTTCTCCAAAGAACTCTGGCTTCGATATCGATAGGTATTTCCTGGCCGGGCAGCACTAGTGAAAACGAAACTAAGTCGCCGCGGGAAAGGAACTCGTCGGTGCTTAGTCCAACTCCGCCCGCCCCGATGTTTACAAGGTTAATGTTGACAGAGCGGCCATATTGATTAGTCGCGACCACCCGTTTCATGAGAGCAACACGCGCGTGCTGACGATAGTCGTCCAAGAGCTTCGAATACGTCTGCCAAAGCAACTGCGCTCCCAATTCTGCTTTGATCGGCTTAAGAAGAAGTGCGCAGTCGCCTGGCACGCTGGCTGGAAGGTCCGAGACAGCGATCACTGGGGGCCGTCGCGGACGCTTAGTTTGGTTTACAGATCGCAAGAACTCCTGAGAGTCTCTCTGCAGGTCGATGATCAGCAGATCCATGCCGCTATGGGAGAGTTGGTTGAACGCCCCGGCAGAGTTTGGACAAACCGTGGTATGGATCGCGAGGTTGGCCAGGAGCCTGGTCATAGTATTCACAACGCCTGGATCCTTCGATACCAGCAAGCACTCAAATGCCATGTCCATTGTCATCTGCGCAAATTCTCTTCCTGACAGCAGTTCTCTTAACCGAGCACTTTGATCACCATTCACCGCTCGAGAGAACCAGGCCCACGCTTCCGATTCAAATATTGCGTCTCCGTGAACAACTCCTGCAATTTGTGCGTTGTGATGCGTTGTGGTTCGCCTCCTTGCCGGCCATCACACTCTAATACTCTCGTTACGTATGTCTGGGCAGTGAACAACAGTCCAGAATTTGTACACGGGTGTTCGTCTTGCCTGAGAGAGATCCAGGTCCAAGCCGGGTAACAGCAAGGGTTTGGAATTGAGATTCAGTCTGGGCGTCAACGTGCCAGTAGTAGGAGGGGATGTGCCGCGATCCGCTCATTGAACTTATGCAGGACCAAGTCAGACTCGACGGGCTGCTCTTTAGCAATGACGCTAAGGTCATTAGTGTGATGAGCCACATTCTCAAGAGCTTCTCCATCGAAGCCGAGGTGCATTCGGAACTCAAGGTAGCTCTGGATGCCGTAACTCGGCGGCATCTTGACGCGGTCATTGTGGATTGGAACGGCGCCGACCCAACTCGCGTGGTACGGGATGCCCGCAAATCTTCTGCCAACAGAACTTCGACCATCGTTGCAATGGTCGATCGAGATTCGGAGACGCACGCGCTCTTAGTCGGGGCGAACTTCATGATTCACAAACCGGTAGACTTAGACCACGCCCGACAGTGCATGCGCGCCGCATACGGAACCATGCTTCAACAGCGGCGACGCTCAGCACGTGTCTCCGTCGACATTCCGGTCTTGGCTCGGGTCGCAGATCTGGGCACCTTCGAAGCCCGCATCAGCGACATGAGTGTCACGGGAGTGGCGCTCCATTTCAAAGAGCCATTGCCGCTTGGTCGCGATGTTTCTTTGGCTGTTAAGCTTCCGGGTACGGAAAGCCTGATTCGGGTAACTGGCAATATAGTGAATGTCAATTCTGCCGGTCGCGCAGGAATTCGTCTCTCATTTGTTCCCGACGAGGATCTTGGCCTGCTTGAGAAGTGGCTTGCCGCTGAGCTGGCAAAGCTGGAACTTGCCGAACTCCCCGCGGAAGACCAAAGGGCTCGAGATCGATCCTCGGTTTCCTCACCGCGGAATGGTCAGACTAATACCAACTAATCCGTGAATTCACGGGGCTAAGTCCAATCCGCTGGCAGCGAGTGGGTTTTGTGAACCGACCTTAGGGCTCGGGATAGCGGGTGTCATTTCGGTCGGGCCGGCAATCACAAATCCGAATTCCTGGCGTGGTGGTGGATGGCAGCAAACAGCAAATTTAGCTCCTTTCCCCCGCGCTTGGTGCTCTCGTTGCAACGTTGGTCTGATATCCGACCGGCACTGTTCGGAATCCGTAACAATTTTCATTTAGTGATTCCAGACAGGGCTGCGTCTCTTAAGCTGGGTATTGTGGGGCTGCCATGAAACATTCGGAAACGACGTGATCAGTCTGCGGCTGTGGTCTTTACATGCAAAACAATGAAGGGGCCTGACGCTCAGTCTAAGTCGGATTCCCACAGCGTACGCTAACAGCGAAGCTAATCTCGTGGCTTCGAAACTTTGTCAAAACGTAATCGCAGTCAAGCTCATCGCAGGGAAGTCAGGTTCCAAGTCGCGATATGGCTGCGTGGTCGTGTCGCGGTTGGGTGAGCCTAATGTCAAATGCGGTTTGTTTGCTGGTCATTGATCCTGATCACTCCGTATTCGAGGAACTGCGCCGCGCTCTTGACCACCTGCCGATTACTGTGCTCTGGGCAACAGATCTGCACTCCGGAAAGATTCGGTGCCGCGAACTTCCTGTCAACGTAGTGTTCTTGAACACCTCCCTCGACGATCGGCGATTTCCTCTGCATCAATTGTTTGGAAGTGATAGTGCGCTCGATTTTGTCCTTATGACTGACGGGTCAACTCAAATTGAGGCCGAGGAGGCCGCTGCCAGAGGTGCCAGTGAGGTACTCACCCAGCCTCTGGACTCCGACAGATTGCGCCAGATCGTTTCAACATTTGTGCTGCACGCAGGGACTCGGCAACACACTCGGGAGTTGGAGGATGAACTTCTCGGGGAATATGAGTTCCAGAGCATGGTCGGCCGCAGCCCGGCGATGCTCGATGTGTTTTCAATGGTACGCAGGATCGCGCCCCTGTTCCAGACTGCGCTGATAACCGGACCGACCGGAACCGGCAAAGAGCTGGTCGCTCACGCGATGCATAATCTAAGTCCACGAGCGCAAGCCAGGTTTGTCGTCTGTAATTGTTCGGCGCTAGTGGAGACTCTGCTTGAAAGCCAGCTCTTTGGACACGTACGGGGAGCGTTCACTGGAGCTTCGCAGGATAAAGCGGGTCTATTTGAATACGCTCACCACGGCACCCTCTTTCTGGATGAGATTGGTGAACTACCCCTGACCGCGCAAGCCAAGCTGTTGCGGGTTCTGCAAAGCAGAGAGTTACAACGTGTAGGTTCGCCTGCGATGCAGACGGTCGATGTGCGCGTGATTGCGGCTACGAATCGCGATCTCCGGGAGTTGGCATCAAAAGGCAAATTCAGGGAAGACCTGTTCTACCGGCTTTCCATGATTGAGGTACATCTTCCGCCGCTAGTGGATCGCAAAGAGGACCTGCAACTATTGGAGCGGCACTTCCTCCACTTATACTCGGTTCGTTATGGCAAACGGATCCGTGGTTTTTCTCGCCGGGCGCAGCTTCTGCTGGCGCATTATCCCTGGCCGGGCAATGTGCGCGAACTGGAAAACGTGGTGGCCAACGCCTGCATGATGGCGCAAAATGAAGTGATCGGGGAATCGGATCTGCCCGAGAGCATCCGGGAACATAGGAGCCGACCTCAGGTCGCCGATCCGGGTTTAATTACATTCGAAGAGTTACAAACACGCCACCTGCAGTATGTTCTAAGCCGGGTCGACGGCAACAAAGTGCGAGCGGCGGAAATTCTGGGAGTCAGCAGAGCCACGATATATGACATGCTTGCCCGCCGCGGCCAGCGACTTCTATCGAAAGACACGATGTTGCGTCCAGTCGGCCGGCGTTTGACCGCGGTACCAAATTCTCTGGAATAGCCTGAGTAACAAAAAGAAAACTCAAACCGATTATCGACGTCTGTGATGCTGCCTTCTGCGCGTCGCGATGTTCTTGCCGGTTAAATACGCCATGCTCCATCGCTCAGAGCTGAACGTTCCCAAGCTCTTGGCCCAAATCCCGCAGCACTAAATCACCGTCGCCAGCTGGTTTTCCCCGCATATCCGCTGCTACAGGCGCGATGAAGCCCCCTGTGTTTGGAATTCGTACATATTTCCAATTATCAATCAGGCCAATAAGGGCGCGAACGCAGCGTCGCCATATCAACCCTCATCGTTTTGATATGCATAGCGGTGGGGGCCATGACGGCGACGCAATTGCTTCTGCATGGGTGGACTTACGAAATGCGGGAGGCAGGTTGTGCCATCGATTGCGTCGATATGCGAGAAGGCTGCACGGAGGAATGATCTATGAGTCGGCATCAGCTACTGAACACCTTTATGCGATTGACATATCTGGTTGTCAGTCTGGGCAGTTTCTGTATTGCCGCCACTGCGCCCGCGCCCGAAGCAGGACGTGGGTTCGGGTTTGCTTATGACTCAGCAAAAGAGATCACGGTGATCGGCACCGTCAATCGACAAGTCGCTCGATCTGCCGGAGGCGGCCCCGTTGGCACGCACCTGCTTATCTCCGCCGGAGGAAGTTTAATAGACGCTCATATCGGACCTTATATTTCCAACGACAACCGGCAGGCGCTCAAACCTGGCCAGTTAGTGCAAGTGGTTGGTGTTAACGAGAGTGTTCACGGCAAGGACCTCTTACTTGCGCGGCAAATAATTTTTAATGGTCGATTAGTGACGGTGCGCAATGAACGCGGATTCCTGGTTCGTAGCTCAGAACCTTCCCGTAAAGCGCGGAAGCAGGGACGGTAAAAACCAGGAGCATTCAATGAAACCACATAGTGTTGCCTTCTTTATATTCGCGGCTGCAATGGTATGCCTTCTCTCTGGGTGCGGTTCATTGAGTTCGGCGCACCCTTCTTCGGGAATCTCAGTAGCATTTACGCCGAGTCTCGTTCCGCCAGCTTCCATGAACACCAGTAGCAAAGCGCTCATGGCTGCGACTGTTTCAGATGATTCGAAGAACCTCGGTGTCACGTGGAGCGTAGCCTGCGAGAATTCCCAGTGCGGGAGTTTCAGCCCCGTCTCAACCGCGAGCACGCACAGCACGCAATTTACCGCTCCCTCGGCCATTCCCGGGGGGAACACGGTTGTCATAACTGCAACGTCGGTTGCCGATAGCACTAAGTCCGTCTCCACGAAGGTCACCATCACGCGGCAAGCCCCTATCTCCGTGACAATCGCTCCTCCACCGCCTGCCAGTGTGAACGTTGGCTCGGCGACTTCCATCACAGCAGTAGTCGTCAACGACTCGAACAACGCGGGTGTTAACTGGTCCGTTGCTTGCGCGGGTACAGCGTGCGGATCCTTCGCTACCGCGAATCCAGTAGCCAGCGGTTCCTCTGCGACCTACGACGCACCTTCCAGTATTCCTGCCGGCAACACCGTGACCGTGACTGCAACCTCGGTAACCGACAGCACGAAATCTGCGTCGGCTACCATCACCATCACTCAGTCAGTTCCCATCTCTGTCACAATCAATCCCACGCCGCGAGCTTACATCAACACAGGCGCCACGGCGCCATTTACGGCGGTGGTTGCGAATGATCCAAACAACGCGGGTGTCAATTGGTCTGTCTCGTGCGCCGACGTGTCCTGCGGATCATTTATTACTGCAAATCCGGTGGCCAGCGGCTCCGCCGCCACCTACGATGCTCCCTCCAGCATTCCTGCCGGCAACACCGTGACCATGACCGCAACCTCGGTCACCGATAACACCAAGTCTGCTTCTGCGACCGTAACCATAATCCAGGCCGCACCCACGCTTCCTGACGGCACTTATGTCTTCCACCTCAACGGCACAGATTTCACCAATCAAAACGGAGAATCTAACTATCACGTGGTAGGCGCCTTCACGGTCGCCAGCGGGGCGATTACGGCTGGTGAGCAGGACTTCGTTGACTATTACGATGCTCCGCCAACCGATCAGATCTCAACCGACACCAGTTACATTACCAACACTCCTGACGGAAACTTGCAAATCGTTCTCGATACCGGCGATTCCTTCGTCGGAGTGAACGGAGTTGAGACTATAACGGCGTCACCGGTCAGCAACGTGCGCGCACTGATTGCGGAGACGGATACCTTTGCCAGCGGCACCGGAACGCTTGACATGCAAACCAGCCAATCCGCACCCGCGGGCGGATATGCGTTCTTCGCAAGCGGAATTGACAGCAGCGCCACACCAATCGGTTTCGGAGGCGTGCTCAATGTCGATGGTTCAGGGTCCATCTCTGGCTCCGGCAGTGTCTTTGACCTCAACGACGCTTTCTCGAGCACCGTTTTGCAAAATCAGAGCTTCTCTCCGAGCACCGTACAGGGACCTGGAGGATCTCCGACCCCCGACTCGTTCGGACGCGTCGTGTTTGTTCTCAATCCAGCCAATAACACACTTGGATCCATCACATTGATTGGTTATATCGTTGACTACAACACGATACAGCTGATTGAAACGATCGATGACCTCGGCGGTACCACAGGCGGAACAGCCCTCAGCCAGGGCGGCAACGTTGGGGCGTTTAGCAGCAATAACGTCTCCGGCTCAACATTCGTTATGGGCGCGAACGGTGTCGATTCCAATGGCCCACTCCAACTGGCCGGCGCCCTTAACTTCGACTCGGCGACTAACAACGTGTCGGGCAGCGCGACATTCAACGACATAGCTAATCAGCTTTCCGGGGCCATCAATTCCGGAACCTACGCAGTCGATAGCTCCGGTCGTGTGACTCTGTCAGGTTTAAACGGTCAGGCCTTCAACGACGCAACGGTACAGCTCTATTTGGACGGCAACGGCAATGCGTTCGCGCTTTCTATGGATGCGTCAGATGTTACCGCCGGCTATGGCTACCAACAAAACCCGTACGCCTCCTTTAGCGGGAACTATGCCGTAAGTGCTCAGGGGTTCGCTCCGACAACGAATGGCAGGGGCATCTCTCCAGTTCCTTGGAACGCCAGTGGTCAGATATTTGTCGATGGCAATCTTAATGTCACAGGGTTTACCGATTTTGACGTGCTATCGCAGTCTCCAACAGCGGATGTCAACCTGGTTGGGGCCACCAATGGGTCAAGCCAGATTTTGACGGGCAACCTCGC
Source organism: Terriglobales bacterium (assembly GCA_035508395.1). GTDB lineage: Bacteria > Acidobacteriota > Terriglobia > Terriglobales > Acidobacteriaceae > Acidiflorens. Next base: position 10,767 of record DATJNC010000017.1, read on the forward strand.
TGGACTGGGCGTCGCATCAAGTACGGCGTCGGATCGATTCACTTACTACATCATAGATTTCCAACGGGCATTCGGAATTGAGACCGATTCAACACAGCTAGGACTGCTCTACACGGAGCAGCCACCGCCATCAAAATAAAGCAACGATAAGACGGGCTGACGATGTCGCACACCCGGCGTATGTATTGACTTAGTCGCCGATCACAGAACTCGAGACGGGTTCATAAAGTCACTAGACGATATCTGATGGCCTAGCCTATGAAGGTGTCCGCCCCCCATAGGGGAAAGAAGCCACGGGAGAAGGGAGCGACCCGGTGAATATGAATCGCTATTGCTATCTAATCCTGGTCGGAGGGCTCGGGCTGTTACTCTCGGCATGTGGCAGCGTACAGCCCCACAACTCGTTAGCGCCTCCACAGAATTCAGCGGCCTTCACAGCGGGCACCAACCCGCCCACATCTATGAAAGCCGGCGGCACCATTACCTTGGCCGCTACGGATACCAGCGGAGCGGATATCAGCTGGTCCGTTTCCTGCAAGAGCTCTCAATGTGGAACATTCACTCCTTCAGTAACGGCGGATGCAGCATCCACAAGCTTTCGTGCTCCAACTGTGGTGCCGGCCGGGGGGACGGTAACCATCGCCGCAACCCCGGTAACGGGCAATTCCACTTCGGCCTCCGCCACTATTAACATCGGCGAGGCGGCAACGTCATTATCCGACGGAACATACGTCTTTCATCTGAGTGGCGTAGATTCCAACGTCATCAACGGCATTTCCAACTATTATGTGGCCGGGGCTTTCACAATTGCCGGAGGTTCAATCACGGGTGGAGAGCAGGATTTTGTCGACTATTACGATTCTGCCACCGACACCTTCGACCCGGCTAGCAGCAGCATTCAAAGTACGGCAGATGGCAACCTGCAGATTGTGCTTAGTACGGTGGGCCCCGACTGGAGCGTCGGAGTTAATGGCGTTGAAACAATCAATGCTTCCGTGGTGAGTAGTTCCAGCGCCTTAATCAGCGAGTTCGACAGCTTCGGTTCCAGCACGGGCACTTTGGACCGGCAAGCCGGTTCACCAGCCACGCCATCTCTCGGGTACGCCTTCTTTGTCTCCGGTCTTGACCAGGCCGCAATTCCCCTGGGTTTGGGAGGTGTTATTAACGTCGACGGAAGCGGCACGATTTCTGGGAACGGCAGCGTGCTTGATATTAACGATGGCGGGGTCATTACCCAGAATCAGACTTTCGAGCCAAGCACAGTGACCGTGCCGGATGCCTTCGGACGCGTTCAATTCAACCTGGTTCCCAGCGCTAATGCGGGAATACCGAGCCTTACCCTCACCGGCTACGTGGTCGACGGCACAACCATTCAGGTTGTCGAGGGCATGGATGACTTCATGGGAGACATAGGTGGCACCCTACTCGGTCAAAGCAGCAACACGGGAAACTTTGGAAATGGCAGTGTTGCTGGCGCGACTTACGTAGTTAGTGCCGAAGGGGTCGATACTAACGGCCCGCTCCAACTCGCTGGAGCGCTCACTTTCAACGCATCAGGTGGCAGCATGGCTGGCAATATCACATTCAATGATCTGGCCGGCCAGGTTGTTACCACCAATGTGACGAGTGGAACTTATTCTGTTGATGCAACGGGCCGCGTCACTATTACTGGCTTGACAGCTGGCGCTCTAGGTCCGGCTAGTCTTCGACTCTATCTCGATGGCAATGGAAACGCGCTGACAGTATCGATGGACTCATCCGAAGTAACGGCCGGTTCTTCCTTCCAGCAAACGGTGGGAGCCTCGCTGACGGCTTCTTCCTATTCAATATCCGCCGATGGCACCTCGCCGCCGACCGAAAGCACGCAGCCCTGGGCCCCTCTCTCCGATAGCAATGTACCGTGGAGTGCGGTTGGCATTATTTCTGCCGATGGTAGCGGCAACCTTACCGGGTTCACGGACATTGGGACGCTCGGGGGCCCACAAACTACGGACGTCACGCTTTCAGGAACTGCCAGCGGTTCGAACCAGGTGTTGTCCGGAACGATCACGGGCCTTGATGCCGCATCGGAGACGAATCAGGATGGTTTCGCATACTACGTCGTGGATGGGACGCGTTGCGTCGCCATCGAGACCGATACGGCGCAACTTGGTCTTGGCTTTTTGGAACTGCAGCAATGACGCGCAAAAGGCCGGCTTAGCCAAGCTACTTCGTTGACCAAATGGATAAGGAGACTTTATAAGTGGAGACTGCGGCAAAAATCGCCCAGATATCCCCCTCGTCTGAGCCGAAGCCTGTACCAACGCCGGCGCTTTTGTTGACGATGCTAAGAACGGCGGCGAAGGTAAGTGACTTGGTGCTGTCACCCGGTACTTATCCTGCGGTGGAACAATCAGGCAAGCTGGTTCCGATCAAGCTTTCCGGAATGGCGCCATTGAGCCCTGAGGACACGCGCCGCATTGCCTCTGAAATAATCGGCGGCAACAAACAAGCGCTGGACTCATTGCAGAACATGGGTTCCTGCGACGTTTCCTATCGTCTTCCCGGCCAGTGTCGATTTCGAGTGAACATCTTCCAACAACGCGGCAGCGTGGCTATCGTGATGCGCGTTATCCCGCAAAGCATTCCCAACCTGGCGGAACTCAACCTTCCGCCGCAACTTGCCGAAATTGCGGAATTACGAAATGGCGTCGTTCTGGTCACTGGGCCTACTGGATCGGGTAAATCCTCTACTCTGGCAGCCGTGTTGGATCGCATCAATGACACGCACGCATACCATATTCTGACCATCGAGGATCCCATCGAGTTCATGCATCGGCACAAACGGTCGATCGTTCATCAGCGTGAGCTTCATAGTGATACTCCCAGCTTTGCGCTGGCGCTGAGAGCGGCATTACGGCAAGCGCCCAAAGTGATCCTGGTTGGTGAGATGCGAGACAAAGAAACGATCGAGATCGCGCTTGAAGCAGCAGAGACTGGCCACCTAGTGCTTTCCACCTTGCACACGATCGATGCCTCGAAGACCGTTGAACGGATTATTGGCGTTTTCCCGCTGGCGGAACAGCACATCATTCGCAACCGGCTGGCGAAAACCTTTCGTTTTATTGTTTCGCAACGCTTGATTCCCCGTAAGGACGGCCAAGGCCGTGTTGCCATTGTTGAAATTTTGAAGTCAACACTGCGGACACGCGAATATCTCGAACGAGGAGAGCAGGAAGGAAAGACTCTGCTCGAGGCAATGCACGATGGAGACACCGAAGGCATGCAACACTTCGACGGCGAGATAGAAAAACTTGTTCGCGCAGGACTTGTTGACGTCGATACGGGGCTTGCCTACGCGACGAATCCCGGAAATTTACGGCTCGCGCTGTCCGATCTGGCAGGCGCCTCAAACGAGAGACTTGCAGAGCTTGAGAGTTGATGCGACGAGTTCTCCGGGGAAGGCCCGCCTTCACGCCAGCGGCAGGCTGAAATAGAAAACTGAGCCATGCCCCAACTGACTGGTTAACCCCAGCACGCCCCCGTGCGCTTCGATGATGGCCCTGCAGATCGCCAGACCCATGCCTGTGCCGTGGACCTGTACCCTCTGATTCCGTCCACGGTAGAACTTTTCGAATACCAGCGATTGCTCGAAATCATCGATTCCGGGGCCACGATCGGCGATGCTGATGGTAACGACGTGATCCTTCGCTTCCGCGGTGATCCGAATCGGCGCCCAAGCCGGCGAGTACTTGGCGGCGTTTTCGAGAAGGTGCACGAGCACTTCCTTAATGTGCGCAGCGTCCATCCGTACGTAAGGGAGATCGTCAGGGATTCGCTCTTCGACCGGGTGTTGCGCAAGAAGCTGTTTCAATTCATCCAGAGCTTCATCCACGGTCGGGCGGACCGGCGCAGGTTCGAAGCGGAACTCGACCTTGTTGGCGTCGAGTTGCGCCATCTCCGCTGCCTCACCAATCAGACGATTAAGACGATCGCTTTCTTCATTGATGATAGTGAGCAACTCGTGCTTCTCTTCCGAGGTGTGCGTGGAGTTTCCGAGAAGCGATGTCGCTGATGCTTTGATGGCGGTAAGGGGGGTGCGGAATTCGTGGGTAACGGAATCGAGGAGAACGGAGCGAAGCTGCTCGCTTTCGCGGGCAGCTTCGGCGCGGCTTAGTTTGTCGAAAGAAGCGGCGCGTTCGATAGCAATCGCGACCTGGCTTCCAATGGCCTCCAATGTTTGGCGCGAGAGATTCGAACCGGAAACTCCCAGGCTGCCGACCACTCGCATGCCGATGCGTAGCGGCATAAACGCAAGCCCACCCGGTTCAAAGCGAGGTTCACCGCGCAAGGCCACCAGCTGTAAGTGATGCGAATCAAGGCCGTCAATCTCTGGGCCGGATCGATATACATCCGAGCGGCTTGAAAGGGCCACGGCCGCCGACCGGACCCCGAATGACTCGACAATGAAGCGAGGAATCAGGTTGAGCAGCTCGGCGGCGTTCTCGCTTGACAGCAGGAGCTGGCTGAACGAGTAGAGTCGCTCGACTTCGCGACGGCGCTCATTTGCAATGCGCTGGCCTCGCTGCGCCCGTGCCGACATTTCGCTGACGGCAATTCCGGTCGCAACAAACGCAAACAACGCAACCCAATTCTGCGGATCTGCAATGGTCAAAGTGCCGATGGGGGGAAGAAAGTAAAAATTGAACGCGACGGTAGACACTAAGGCCATGTAGATCGCCTGGGGCAATCCGTAGAAAGCAGAGACGATGAGAACTCCCAGTAGAAAGGCTAGCGCTATGGTCGTGGCGTTCAGATGCAACCAATGGAAGCCGACGAAGGTGATGAATGCGACAATCAGTGTCGCGACGACAAATCCTGCCGTGAATCGGCCAAGAAATTTCACGTGCCGATTGTAACTGACGTTTCTATCGAGATCGACAAAAGCGGAAGTTCTCGACGACAATAAGGCGCGATGGCGAAAACTCCTGAACAGTGGCTCGAGGAAACTGAGCCGGCGAAAAAAGCCGGCGCCTTCAAACTCTTTCTCGGGTACGCCCCCGGGGTGGGCAAGACGTACACGATGCTGACCGAAGCGATCCGGCGCCACAGCCGCGGGCAGGACGTTGTAATCGGGGTGGTGGAGACGCACGGGCGCAAAGGTATCTCGGAACTCGTCGGGCAACTTGAAACCGTCCCGCGCAAGTCGATCGAATATAAAGGCGCGACCTTCGAGGAGATGGATGTCGATGCCATCCTTGCCCGCAATCCCCGGGTCACCCTCGTCGATGAGTTGGCTCACACGAATATCGAAGGCAGTAAGCATCGCAAACGTTATGAAGATGTGTTTGAGTTGCTCGATGCCGGCATCGACGTGCTTTCGACCATGAACATCCAGCATCTCGAGAGCGTGACCCCCACGGTGCAAGGAGTGACGGGCATTCAGGTTCGGGAAACGGTTCCCGACTGGGTGCTGCAAAGGGTCAACGAAGTTGTAATGATCGACCTGACGCCAGAAGCGTTGCAGAATCGCATGAAGCGCGGCGATGTTTATCCGCCGGAGCGGGTGGGACGTGCGCTGCAGAACTTCTTCCGCGAAACCAACCTCATCGCCCTGCGCGAACTGGCGCTGCGCCAGGTGGCGCAGGCAGTCGACCAGAGCTTGGAACAACGCCGCGAAGTGCTCGAGAATAATCGGAGTAGCGTCCCGATCCGCGAGCGCATCGCTGTGTGTATCAGTTCAAACCCGGCGGCGCAATATCTGATTGCGCGCGGCGCACGCATGGCACAAGCCATGAATGCCGAACTGCTCGTCGTTTATACGGATCTTGGGCAGGACAAGAGCGAGGAAAACCAACGCACTCTGGGCGCGAACATCCGTTTTGCCGAAAATGTCGGCGCGTCCGTTCATCGCCTGCAAGGCAAGAGCGTCGCGGAAGCAGTTGCGCGTTTCGTCAATGAAAAGCACATCACGCAAGTCGTCTTTGGACGATCGGCGACGCGGGGATGGAAACGCTATTTCTATCTTTCGGCCATTCACCAGTTCTTACGGGATGCGCCGGCCGTCGATGTACACATTGTGACGCAGGAGCCGAGCTGATCTCGTGACCGAACATAAACACATTCTGATTGTGGATGATGAGTCGCAGATCACACGCGTCCTGCGCACCGCTCTTTCCACGCATGGTTACGATATCCGGGTAGCGAACGACGGCGAGACTGCACTGGAGATCATGAAGGATTGGGTTCCCGATCTTGTCATCACCGATTTGGGCATGCCCAACATGGATGGACTGGAATTGTGCCGACGCTTGCGCACGAAGACGCAGGTCCCCATCATCGTTCTTTCGGTGCGTGGCGAAGAACGTACCAAAGTGAAAGCCCTCGATGCCGGCGCGGACGACTACGTTACGAAACCATTCGGCATGGAAGAGTTGCTCGCCCGGGTACGCGCCAACCTGCGGCGCGGCCGTACAGACGATTCGGAATCAGCGCCCATTGTGACTGGAGACTTCCGCATCGATCCCGATGCCCGCACCGTTATGGTCAAAGATCGCTCAATCCACCTCACACCCAAGGAGTTCGATTTGCTTCTTTACCTGGCGCGCCACCCGGGCAAAGTCATCACGCACCGCGCACTGCTTGCGGCGGTGTGGGGAGGAGAGAGCACGGAGCAGGTCGAATATCTGAGAGTGTTTGTCGGACAGCTACGCAAGAAACTGGAGCCCACGCCCGACTCTCCACGCTACATTCTGACGGACCCATGGGTAGGCTATCGTTTCGACCCCGGAACATAGTCAAACAAGCGTTTCGCGTTCGATGCTCCCAAGAATTCAGCAACCAGGATGATGCGATTTGCGAAAGTCCCAAAGGCTTCCCGCATTTGCGAACAGCGAACAGTGAACAGTGAAGAACCAACCCTTACGTTTTCCTTATTTTCAATTTACGCCCACTTTACGATCGCTCGAATCAAATATCTCAGAGCCGGTGACGTGGGACCGGCCTAAGGGGAACAAAGTTCATGTCGATCCAAGAAGTATCCGCGGAAAGGTTTGCGCAGCTCTTCCATCAATACCAACACGCACTGGCGAATGATGGCAATCCCATGCAGGAGGGTGCGAAGAGTGCCTGGTGTGATGTGCCCGCCTCGGAAAAGACTCTGCTGATTGCTGCCGCCCGCATGGCATTGCTCGAGGTGGAACTATTGCCCAGCGAACGCCAATCAAGACGATACTTCGCCAAGCCGGGCGAAGCGGAATGGGGCTGCTGAACCTTACACTTGTGGCAATCACGGCGCTCCTTATGACTTCCTTATGAAGTCTTTATCTTGCCCTTATGGTCCGGGCTGTCTAATCAGTTGCGCGCTCGCAGGCTGGCATGACATTACTCGTGCTCGCAGTGTCCACGCTGTGTGAACTCTTCCTGCTCCGGTTCATCTACTCTCTAACCAGAGAAATGCAGTACGGGCCGCCTGACGAGCGTCTGGATAGTTTGCGCTCAGACGAAGGAGTAAAAAGTGGAGACAATTTCCGCGATGAAATTGAAGGCCAATGGCAGACAGAAGACATTCAGACGCGCGGCCGTATTCACCTTCAGCGCGTGGGTATTTACGTTGCCAGTCTTGGCCCAGGAATCATCGAGTTCCGTCCCGTCCGTTGCACCCGAGGTCATGCAGCAAATCGAAGCCTTGACCAAGCGGGTTGAGCAACTGGAAAAACAACTCAAGGAGCGCGAAGCGGCTGAGCAGCCGAACGCGACTGTGCAGGCGGAAAAGGCGATCGTTCCGTCTCAAACCGTTCCGACGTTGGCTGCCGTCGCGCCCTCCCAAACCGAGCCGATGACTGCGCCGGGGCAAAAAGAAAAGGTCCCGCCCTTTTCCGACTGGGACTGGACATGGCTGAACGGGAATCCGCGAAACAAGGATGTGGCTTTCGATTCGAAGTTCTTCACCCCCGAGATTCGCGCCGACGTCACCTACAACTATGACTTCAACAAGCCCATCGATAATTCGATCGGGGGCTCAAGCGAGATATTCCGCTCCAATGAAATTCAACTGGAACAACTCGGCATCGGTGGCGATTTTCATTACGATAACGTTCGCGCCCGGTTCATGACTCAGTTTGGCATGTACTCCACGACCACTGTGCGCAACGACCCCAGTTGGGGCAAAGGACAATGGAATCTTAATGAAGCCCATCGTCAGTTAGCCGAGGCGTATGGCGGCTATCACCTCAACGCATTGGATGGCATCAACATCGACGCGGGCATTTTCCTGTCTTACATCGGTCTGTTCAGTTACTACAACTTCGATAATTGGGCTTATCAGCCGTCGTACGTGTCTTCCAATACGCCATGGTTTTTCGAAGGACTGCGTGTGCAGATCTTTCCCAATCCGCACCTGAAGATTGAACCCTGGATTATTAATGGATGGCAATCCTACGCTTCAGCTAACTCTCGCAAGGGACTTGGCGGGCAGATCAAATGGACACCGCGGTCCTGGGTGAACGTTATTTCCAACAACTATGGCCTGGGCCACGACGATCTTTACCTTCCCGATCGCGCGCGTATCCACACCGATGATAGTGTCGAAATCAAATATTATGACAAACCTGAGAAATTCATCGACAAGATGGCCTTCAGCTTTACCGGCGATTTGGGTTGCGAGTTTGGTCCGAGCAAAACCTCGTCGGCGGGCATCTATGAACAAGGCGTCGGTTGCTTCGGCAACAAGCGCGATCCCCTCTCACTCGGTGGAGATCATTTCGCACCGGGCATCAATCCCAAGCAGAGCTTCATCGGGTTCATGCTCTATGATCGCGCCTGGTTCAAGAAGGATACCTACGCCATAACGATTGGCGGCGGCCGGATCAATAATCCCGGACGATATCTCGTCCTCCTGCCTCCGATTAACGGTGAAACGGCGGCAACCGCCTCTATCAACTCGCCCTACTTCACTGAGAATCCGTCCGATCCCTTTAAGGCGTGGGACACGTCATTTACTTACGACTACATGCCGAGGCAGTGGCTCACTTTTCGCTGGGAGTATGACTTTCGCCATGCAAATGTGCCGTATTGGAGCGGTCGTGGCGGAATTACGCCGCCCGGTCCTGGCGGCGTGCCTTACACGAACAACGGATCTCCTGAGTACTTTGCCTGTAACAACGGGAATTCGTCGTTGCAATTGGGACTTACTGCCGCCCAGGCAGTTTGCGGTGGTCAGGGAAGCAGCGTGTGGTTCCCGGATTTGCGACGAAGCGAGAATTTGATCGACATAGATATCATGGTGAAGTTCTGATCGTAGACTCGCCGGTGAAGTCAAATGGGGCCTTTTAATTGGAGGTACGACTTGCAAGACGTCATCTTTGTTGCGGTAACAATTGCATTTTTTGCGCTCTCAGTCGCGTACGTTAAATTCTGCGATCGCATTCGATGAAGGTAATACGATGAACGCCGAATCCATAGTGATGCTGGTCATCAGCGCCGGATTGATGGTTTATCTGCTCTACGCGCTGCTGCGGCCGGAGAAGTTCTGAAATGACTGCCAATGGGTGGTTCCAAATCGTGCTGTTCCTCGCTATTATCCTGGCGATCACCAAGCCGCTGGGTGTTTTTATGGCGAGGGTCTTCAGCGGCGAACGCACATTTCTCGATCCTGTCCTGCGCCCAATTGAGCGGCTGCTCTATCGCGTCACTGCCGTCGACGAAAAACATGAGATGGCGTGGACGGAGTATGCCTTCACGATGCTCCTGTTCAGCGGCGCCTCCATGCTGCTGCTGTATCTGATCGAACGTGTGCAGTTGATCTTGCCTTTGAATCCGCGGCATTTCGCAAATGTGCTGCCCGCCTTGGCTTTCAATACTGCTTCCTCATTTACCACCAACACGAATTGGCAGAACTATGCGGGCGAGAGCACGATGAGTTACCTCACGCAAATGGCCGGACTCGCCTATCACAATTTCGCTTCTGCCGCAGTTGGCATATCGCTGGCCATCGCCTTTATTCGCGGCATTGCCCGCAAAGAGAAGGAAACGCTCGGCAACTTTTGGGTCGACATGACGCGCGCAACGCTCTGGGTGTTGCTTCCCATGTGCGTGATCTATGCGTTGCTGCTGGTTTCGCAGGGGGTGGTTCAGAACCTCAAGCAATATGACACTGCAAAACTAATTGAGACGCAGCAGGTTCCAAGAGTCGGTGCGGACGGCAAACCGGTCACTGGCCCCGACGGTAAACCGGTCATGGATACCGTGACCGATCAGGTCATCGCGCAAGGCCCAGTGGCCTCGCAGGAAGCCATCAAGATGCTGGGCACGAACGGCGGCGGCTTCTTCAATGCCAATAGCACCCATCCCTTCGAAAATCCGACGCCACTCAGTAACTATCTCCAGATCGTTTCGATCTTTGCCATTCCCGCCGGGCTTACTTACACCCTCGGCAGGATGACCGGCTCGCATCGCCATGGCTGGGCTGTGTGGGGAGCCATGGCGATCCTGTTTTACTGCGGCGTCTGGACCGCGTATTGGGCAGAGGCGCGTGGCAATCCGCTGTTACACGCCGCCGATCAGCGCAACACAGCCCTTCAGCCCGGCGGCAACATGGAAGGCAAGGAAGTTCGCTTTGGCATCGCCGAGTCCGCGCTCTTCGCCACCGTCACTACCGATGCCAGTTGTGGCGCGGTCAACAGCGTGCACGACTCCTATACGCCACTGGGCGGCATGGTGCCATTGGCAAACATTATGCTCAGTGAAACCGTCTTTGGAGGCGTCGGAGCCGGTCTCTACGGAATCCTCATTTATGTCGTCCTCTCGGTCTTCATTGCCGGCCTCATGGTGGGAAGAACGCCAGAGTATCTCGGCAAGAAGATCGAAGCCTACGACGTAAAGATGGCGATGCTGGTCACGTTGGTTTTTCCTTTCGTGATCCTCGTCCTCACTGGTATCTCTTCGGTTGAAAGTTTTGGGACATCCAGCATCTCGAATGCCGGGCCCCACGGGCTAACTCAGATTCTCTATTCGTACACGTCGCAAGCAGGTAATAACGGTTCCGCATTCGCGGGTCTGAACGGAAACACACTCTGGTACAACACATCCGGTGCGATGACGATGCTGATCGGGCGCTTCTTCATGATTATTCCGATGCTGGCCATTGCCGGCAATCTGGCGAAGAAGAAAGCCATACCGCCGTCGGCAGGAACTTTTCCTGTGACCACGCCACTATTTTCCGTGCTGCTGGTTTCGGTCATCGTCATTGTTGGCGCACTCACATTTTTCCCGGCCCTTAGTCTGGGCCCTGTGTTGGAGCACCTGCTGATGATGGCAGGAAAGTCCTTCTAAACAGATATGGCAGAAAAAAGCAAAAGTTTGTGGGACGCGAAGATTATTCGGCGAGCCCTGTTCGATTCGATCGTCAAACTCGATCCGCGCACCATGATGAAGAATCCCGTCATGTTCGTGGTCGAGGTTGGCAGCGTGGTCACGACCCTGCTCCTGTTTGGCGACAAGAGGGCTTTCGGGTTCAACTTGCAAATTACTTTGTGGCTTTGGTTCACTGTGCTGTTTGCGAACTTCGCCGAGGCCATGGCCGAAGGCCGCGGAAAAGCTCAGGCAGACACGCTGCGCAAGGCACGGTCGGAAACGCAGGCCCGCCGCCTGCTCGTTAATGGCAACGAGGAGATCGTCCCCAGTTCGAAGCTGCGCTCGAATGATGTCGTCCTTGTGTCGGCCTCGGAGTTCATTCCTGGCGATGGCGAAGTCATCCAGGGTGTCGCTTCGGTGGATGAGTCTGCCATTACCGGGGAATCTGCGCCCGTAATCCGCGAAGCAGGAGGCGATCGTTCGGCCGTAACCGGCGGCACGCGCGTGCTTTCGGACCAGATCAAGGTGCGCATCACGTCGAATCCTGGTGAAACGTTCCTTGATCGCATGATTGCGCTGGTGGAAGGTGCAGAGCGCCAGAAGACTCCCAACGAGATCGCACTCAATATCCTGCTTTCCGGGCTGACCATCATCTTTCTCCTGGCGGTGGTTACGCTGCAGCCCTTCGCCATCTATTCCGGATCGCCGCAAACTGTGTTCGTTCTGGTATCACTCCTTGTTTGCCTGATTCCGACGACCATCGGCGGGCTGCTCTCCGCCATTGGCATTGCCGGCATGGATCGACTTGTACAGCACAATGTGCTTGCGATGTCAGGACGCGCGGTGGAAGCCGCTGGTGACGTGAATACTTTGCTGCTCGATAAGACGGGGACGATAACGCTAGGCAATAGGCAAGCGGCCGAGTTTATCCCAGCGCCTGGAATTACCGATGCCGAGATGGCCGATGCGGCGCAGCTTTCTTCCCTCGCCGACGAAACGCCCGAAGGACGATCGATCGTTGTGCTCGCGAAAGAGCGTTATGGCCTACGTGGTCGCGAACTCGCTGCGCACGAAGCTGTCTTCGTTCCGTTCACAGCGCAAACACGCATGTCGGGCGTGAATCTCGACGGGCGCGAAATTCGTAAGGGCGCGGTCGACTCGATCTCGAAATATTTGAACCAGTTCGGCACTTCATTGCCGCGCGAAATTCAGGCGAGTGTCGAACAGATCGCCCGGTCTGGCGGCACGCCTCTTGTGGTCGCGGAAAATCAGCGTGCGCTCGGCGTCATCTACCTCAAAGACATCGTCAAGGGAGGCATGAGCGATCGCTTCAAACAGCTGCGTTCCATGGGCATCAAGACGGTGATGATCACCGGCGATAATCCGCTCACAGCGGCGGCCATCGCGCGTGAAGCCGGAGTGGATGATTTCCTGGCCGAAGCGACTCCAAAAGACAAGATGGATCTGATTCGCCGCGAACAATCGGCAGGAAAGCTCGTGGCGATGACCGGCGATGGCACCAACGACGCGCCCGCGCTGGCTCAGGCGGATGTCGGCGTCGCGATGAATACTGGCACACAGGCCGCGAAAGAAGCCGGCAACATGGTGGACCTCGATTCGAATCCCACCAAGCTGATTGAAGTCGTCGCCATCGGCAAGCAGTTACTGATGACGCGCGGCGCGCTGACAACATTTTCGATCGCCAACGATGTGGCGAAGTACTTTGCAATCATTCCGGCCATGTTTGCGGGAACGTTCCCCGTGCTCAACGCGTTGAACGTCATGCACCTGCAGACGCCGCAATCGGCGGTGCTTTCGGCCGTCATTTTCAATGCGCTGATTATTGTGGCGCTGATCCCGCTGGCGCTGCGGGGAGTGAAGTATCGTCCTATGAGCGCCGAAGCCCTCTTGCGACGCAACCTGCTGATCTATGGCTTCGGTGGGCTGATCGTTCCATTTATCGGTATCAAGTTAATCGATATGCTGATCACCGGAGTGAGACTGATATAACGAACTGAGTTAGACGCCATGAAAAAACATTTCTTAAATGCCATTCTGATGACGCTTGCCACGACGGTGCTGCTCGGTATCGTCTACCCGCTCGTCGTAACCGGTCTTGCGCAACTGATCTTTCCACGGCAGGCGAACGGAGAACTGATCCACCGCAATAAGGTCCTCATTGGATCGCACCTGATCGGCCAGCCATTTAACGGCCTGGGCTATTTTCATTCGCGGCCGTCGGCTGCGGGAACCAACGGATACGATGCGACTGCTTCCGGCGGCTCGAATCTCGGACCTACGAACAACCAGCTGGTTACCCGAGTCAACGGTGACGTCACTCGGCTGCAGGCGGAAAATCCTGGCGTTCCGGTTCCTGTCGATCTGGTTACTACATCTGGCTCCGGGCTCGACCCGGACATCACGCCTGCAGCGGCCCAATTTCAAGTCAAGAGGGTTGCCGCCGAACGCAAAGCGACTGAAGCCGAGATTGAACAATTGGTATCGGAACATACAGAAAGCCGGCAATGGGGATTTCTCGGCGATCCGCGCGTGAATGTCCTGGAATTGAACCTCGCCCTCGACCGGCGCTTTCCCACGACAACGAAATAGTGCACCGGTTTTGGTGGGGCAGCGCTTTCAGCACTGCGATAGAGGTCCCATCCAATGTCCGGCTTTAGCGGCTGAGGTCCGATAACCGACGTCCGAAACCTGTCCAAACACACCTGCATTTCAAGCAATCACTGTTAGCACGCCCGCCGCAATCGAGATCTCCGCCGGCGTTTCGCAGACGAATTCTCCGTCCGCAAAGATCTCAAGCGGCGCTTCCGTTTCCACCAGGACACGCTTTGCGCGCGAATACTCAACTCTAGAGGAGATCAAGTGCTGTCCGAAGTAAACCGTCGGGAACATGCAGAACAATTGAAAAGGATGCATCGTCCAGATGCGGCAGATATCGAGTTCACCGTCAGTGAAGTCCGCCTTCGGCGCGATCCTCATCCCATCTCCGTAGAATTGCGTGTTGGCGAAGGCTGCCAGCAGTGTCGGCCGAAACTTTTCCTCTGTGCCCTGCTCCGGTTGTTCTGATCTTCCCCAACTCCTCAACTTCATCGGATATGCGGGAAGCCGAAACAGTGCCGGCATGAAGGCCAGCGCATAGCCTCCATGACTGCGCAACCAGCGCGGCATCCGGTTGGCGCGATGCGTCACGATGCCATCGACTCCGCACCCAGCCACGCAGCAAAAATATCGTTCAATCAGCGGCGAAGTCGTTCGCCGAATTATGCCGAGATCAATCTTGCGCGGTTGCAGCTTTCCAGATTCGAAATTTCGCCAGACCTCAAGCGAGTTATGCACCGAGCGCAACTTCAGCGCCCTTGCGAAATCGTTGCCGCTGCCTGCAGGAACAACCAGCACCGGAAGTCCCAACCGGACGAGCGCTCTCAAATGCCGATGGATGGTGCCGTCACCGCCGAAGATCAAGACGGCGTCCGCTTCAATTGCGGACGCGGGCAAACCTTCAATCCAGTTTGTCGAACATCCAGCCCGGAAGATATCGAGGTCTCCCGGTGAGGTTCCCAAGCCAAAGATGGCAGCGGCGCGCATGCAAATAGGCTTTGGGCGTTAGGCTCCAGGCTTCGGCCTAACGCCACTGACTCTGTAGCGATGCCACAACGATAGTACCGAAAGCCAAAAGCCCACAGCCGAGCGCCGCGTCTACTTCAAGCACTTCTCCATAAACTCCACCAGATCCTTCTTCATCTTGTCGTGCTCGGCTCGATCGATGTAAACCATGTGCCCTGCGCTGTAGGTGGCGTATGAAATGCTTTGCCGGTACTTCGTATCGAGATCGAGGTGATCCATGGTCCAATTGGCGGCGGCGAAAGGCGTGGCCAGGTCGTAGTAGCCTTCCATCACCAGAACCTTCATGTACGGGTTCTTGATCATGGCAGCGCGCAGTCCGCCGGCTGTGCTGGGAAAGCCCTCTTCGGCGTTGCCCCAATCCCATTTCTCGAATTCGGGTTGGTCATACGCAAATACGCGATACGGCATATCGATTTTGTAATTCAGTTCCGTGCGCAGATAGTTGTAGAACGCCGAGGTATACGGGGGCAGGATGGCAGAGCCCGTCGGATCGTAGTACCGCTCATTCCCCGGATTTGGGCTGGTGAATCGCCCGTCAAGCCGCCCCGTTACTAATTTTTGATCGAGCAGCAACTCGCGGGTGAAGATTGGCACATCAATGCGCAAATTGTGAGCCTCGATCACATCTGTCCGGAGGCCGGTGTAGCGTGCCAACTGCTCGACAATCTTGCGATGCTCGTCGGGAGTCAAGGCGTCGCCTTTGCCGAGCGCCAGCGTGTAGTCGTTCAGCGACCAGCGCACAACTTCATCGCGCGTCTTCGCCAGGTCAGCCGTCAGATCACCCGAAAGTTTGTGGTGATAGGCCGCGATCATGGTGAAGGTCGGCACCAGTAGCGGGTAGGGCAAGTCGTTCGAGTTATTCCATTCCAGTGTCTGAAAATCCACGGCCATCGAAAGCAGCGTGACGCCGTTAAAAGCGATGCCGTGACCGGCCAGATATCCTGAAATACCGGCGGCTCGTGTTGTTCCATAACTTTCGCCCAGCAGGAACAATGGCGAACTCCAGCGCTCGTAGCGTGAGAGATAAAGGCGGATGAACTCGCCAAACGCCTGCACGTCTCCCTTAACGCCCAGGAATTTGTGCGTGAGTTCGGCATTGGCCGCGCGCGAATATCCGGTGGACATCGCATCCACCATCACGATGTCGCTGCGATCCAGCAGCGTGTCCGGATTATCCTCGGTTCGATACGGCGCAGCCGGCATGAATCCATTTGGCTGCAGCACGACCGTCTTCGGCCCGAGTGCTCCCATGTGCAGCCAAACCGAGGCCGACCCGGGACCGCCGTTGAAAGCAAAGGTAAGCGGGCGCTTGCTCGAATCCTGCCCGTCAAGCGTATAGGCCACGAAGAACATCTCGGCTTCAATCTTCCCGTCGCCGCGCTTCAGTGGAAGCCGTCCCGCCGTCGCTGTGTATGCCAGCGTCTTGCCATTCAGAGAAATCTGGTGATGCGTCACAACCGGCGGCACTTCCGAGACGTCATAGTGCTCTTCTTTATCAGTGGCTTCTTCGGATTTCGCGGCCTCGGCGGGCTTCGGCTCCGGCGTCTTTGCGGTCTCTGCTGATTTGTCGGGCGTGCCCGGTTCCTTCTTGTTTTTGTTCTTCTGAGCTGTCTGCTTGCTGGTATCAGGCGTTGATTCGGTGGTTTGGTCCTGCTGCTGGGCGGACGCCAGTGCGATCATCAAAACGGCAAAAAGAAAAGCTGCAACAGCTTTCATTCGTATCTCCCCACGAGAAAAGAATTGGCACGAAATGATAACAGGTTGCCCTTGGTGGCAACGGGGCTGCTCGATTGCGGACGCGATGGTCGCGGAACGCGAACTACAGCTTCAGCTCTGCCTGCACGGTCCCATCCTCGATATCAGCCTGAAGATGGAACCCCAGCTTCTTGCAGATGGCCTGCATTTCGCGATTTTCCGAGAGGATCGTCGAATGAACGGCCTTGAGATGCTCTTCACGGGCAATTTCAATGAGCCGCTGATAGAGCAGCGTGCCCAGCCCCTGGTGCTGGAAGCGATCGTCGACCAGCACGGCCATTTCTCCTTCGTCTTTTCCGCGCAGGCGGCTCAATCGTCCAATCGCAATGATCTCAGGCTCGCCATCTTCTTTCTTGTGCTCGACCGCAAGCGCCATCTCGCGGTCATAGTCAAGAAAGCAGATGCGCTGCAATCTCTCGTGCGCCGTGCGCTGGCTCAGCTTCAATGGTTGAAAATAACGCAGGTAGACCGTTCTTTCCGATAGCACCCGATGCAGCTTAATAAGGAGAGGCTCGTCTTCCGGCCGCATCGGCCGCACCAGAACCTCTACGCCATTTTTCATCGTCGCCGGCCGCACATAGCGCTGCGGATAAGGACGAATCCCGAGCCGCGGCAGGTCCTCTTTTTTCGTGCCCTGCGGATACACCATGATTCGCGCATCGAGCGCAATCAGGCGATCTGACGACGCCAGCAACGGATTGATATCGATTTCTTTGATCCAGCGCTGCTCCACAATGAGCTGACTGAATCGCACAAGCAGCGCCTCGAGTTCATTCAGATTGACCGGCTTGCGCCCACGCACCCCCTGCAGCGCCTTGAAAATCTTGGTTTGCTCCATCATGCGTCGAGCGAGGGTTGAGGTCAGCGGGGGCAGTGCAAGGGCGCGATCGCCGAAGACTTCCACCAACAGCCCTCCCGTTCCAAAGAGCATGACGGGGCCGAACTGAGCATCGACCGTGCTGCCAACGATCAGCTCATAACCGTCCGAACGAAAAAATGGCTGTACGGTTACGCCCAGAAAATGCTCGGCTCCGGCCTTCTCGCGCACCGAGGCCTCGATTTGCCACCACGCATCACGCACGGCCTCCGGCGTAGAAAGGTTGAGCTTCACTCCATCGACGTCGCTCTTGTGCGTGATCGTGTGGGAGAACAATTTCACGACGACGGGATACCCAAGCTCATCGGCCTTGGCGACGGCTTCATCGACACCATGCGCTTCGAATGTGGGTGACGTCGGAATCTGATAGCACGAGAGCAGTTCTTTTGATTCGGCTTCGGAAAGCAGGGTGCGTCCACTCTGGCGAACGTTTTCGATAATCCACTCTGCGCGCGCGCGATTCGGACCCTCTTCCCCATGCGGCAACATTGGCGTTTCATAAAGCCCGCGCAGCAAATAGCTGTAACGCCACATGTAATAAAAAATTCGCGAGGCCGCGTCGGGATAATTAAACGTGGGAATTCCAGCCTTATTCAGGATCTCGATTCCGGCGCTCATCTCCGTGCCCCCCATCCAGCAGGCGAGGACCGGTTTGCCGGTGCCCTTGGCCAGCGGTACAAGACGCTCCGCAGTGACCGTGGGATGAGACATTCCTTGCGGACACAACACCGCCAGCAATCCGTCATTATTCGGGTCGGCGACCACAGTCTCGACAACCTTGGCATAGCGATCGGGAAGGGCATCGCCAAGAACATCGACCGGGTTGTTGTGGCTCCAGTGCGGAGGGAGCGTTTGGTTCAATTGCTCGAGCGTTTCAGGGGATAGCTGCGCCAATTCGCCTCCCGCACCGATAATGGAGTCCGCGGCCAGAACTCCCGGTCCGCCCGCGTTCGTCACCACCGCGAGCCGCGGTCCTTTCGGCCGTGGCTGTTTGCTGAGCGTTTCCGCCATGTAGAAAAGATCGGCAATCGTGTTCACGCGTAGCACGCCACATCGCCGAAAAGCCGCCTCCAGCACCTCATCACTGCCGGCCATCGTACCCGTGTGCGACGCGGCCGCGTGGGCGGCAGCCTCACTGCGTCCCGCCTTGATCACGATGATGGGTTTGCTGAGCGAAACTTCGCGGGCGGCGGAAAGAAATGATCGCGCGTTGCCCACCGACTCCATGTACATGACGATCGAATGCGTTCTCGAGTCGTTGCCTAGATAATCGATTAAATCGCCCCAGTCCACGTCCAGCATCGAGCCAATTGAAACAAACGCGCTGAAGCCAACCACTTCCTTCTGTGCCCAGTCGAGAATCGCCGTGCACAATGCGCCGCTCTGACTGATGAAAGCAACATTACCCGGCCGGGCCATGTTCGAGGCGAAGGTTGCGTTCAGGCCGCTGATCGGATTCATCACGCCCAGACAGTTCGGGCCAATCAAACGCAGGCCGCTGTCGCCGATCTGCTCCAGAATCTGGCGCTCCAGTTCTTTGCCTCGTTCGCCGTGCTCTTTGAATCCAGCGGAAATGACGATCGCGCCGCGTACGCCGGCGACTACACACTGCGCGATGATCCCGGGAACGGATTCGGCGGGGGTCACGATTACCGCGAGATCCACGGTTTCTGGAATCTGCTGGATGTCGCGATATGCCGTGATGCCGAGAACGCTCGAGCGCTTGTCGCTGACGGGATAAACCGTGCCCCCGAACGGCGAACTCAGCAGGCTCCAAAGCACGGCCCTGCCCACACTGCCCGGTCGATCCGTGGCGCCGATGAGGGCGACGCTGTGCGGCGCAAAGATCGCATCCAGCGGATGGCCTTCGGTGCGCAGTACATCGTGCGCTTTATCCTGGGTTGGACGCCGTTTGCCCACCTTTCCTGTCTTGGTGACGCTCATCTTCGTGACACCCATGGAGCGTTAGTCTAACCCGGTTTCCGTTTTTCGGGATGTGACGCGAGACACCGGAGCAGGGGGCTCGGGCCGGAACTCGCGCCGTTCGAGTCTGGGCCGCGAGTCCACTGCTGATCATGCTAAAATTTGGTGCGCTTAAGATGATTCTCCGGTGCTAAGCACGCTCGACCTCTCCATCCGATAGCGACGGACAACACACATGGCCCAGAATCCAATCGCCCCCGGCACATCGGTTTCCTACGCGGACGCCGGGGTGAACATCGAGCGGGCCAATCGCACCAAGCAGCGCATCAAATATCTGGCCCACAAAACCTTCACCAAGAGTGTGCTGAGCGAAATCGGCGGCTTTGGCGGCTTGTTCTCCGTCGACAAGAAATACGTCGATCCGGTCCTGGTCTCAAGCGTTGACGGGGTCGGTACCAAGCTCAAGGTCGCATTCGAAATGAACGTGCACCATACCGTGGGCGGTGATCTCGTCAACCATTGCGTCAACGACATCGCCGTTCAAGGTGCGGCGCCCTTGTTCTTCATGGACTATCTGGCAACCGGGGTTTTGGAGCCCGAAGTCGCGGAAAAGATCGTCGGCGGACTAGCCGAAGCCTGCAAGCACAATGGTTGCGCTCTTATCGGCGGCGAGACGGCCGAGATGCCTGGCTTTTACCCGAAAGGGGAGTACGACCTTGCCGGATTCATCGTGGGCGTTGTCGAACGCGACAAAATCATTAGCGGCAAAGACGTGCAGGTGGGCGATTGCGTCTTAGCCCTGCCTTCGAACGGGCTTCATACCAATGGATATTCGCTCGCCCGTAAACTCCTGTTTGAGGTAGCCGGTTATTCCACCGACACATTCGTCAGCGAGATCAAGAACAAGGTCGGCAACGAATTGATACGCACCCACCGCAGCTACTGGCCGATCGTTCGCAAGTTGGTCGCTAATGAATGTGTTGCAGCTCTCGCCCACATCACCGGTGGCGGCATCACGGAGAATCTGCCGAGGGTTCTGCCGAAAGGAACCTCCGCAGTCATAGAGCTGGGGACATGGCCCATATTGCCCATCTTCGAACACCTTCAGCATCTCGGCAATGTCGAGCAGGAAGAGATGCTGCGCACCTTCAATATGGGAGTGGGAATGCTGGCGGTGATTCCCGCCAAGAAATTCAAGAAGGCGCAGACGCTGCTGGAGCGAGCTGGCGAGAAGTATTACAGCATCGGCCGCATCGTGAAGGGCGAGCGAAAGGTCATCTACAACTAGCGATCATTACGGCCGATTGTTCCGGACCATGTTCCAGGTAATTCCTCGTGGGGAGAGACTATGGCACGACGAGAATTCTTATCACGAATGGCTCAGCTGGCGGCGCTACCCATTGTGTCCGCCGCAACTTCAATGCAGGCTCAGCCTACACGTCGCTCGCTGAAAATTCTCATGAAGAGCGCCTGGGGATCGGACGATCCAACAAAAGCGGCGTTTCCTTTTTCGCATGGTCTCGCTCTCACCGAGGCTGGACATCAGGTTCAGATTTTTTTGCTCGGCGAAGCCGTAGTGCTGATGCGAAAGGCTGTGGCGCAATCTGTGACTCCCGTTGGATGGCCGGTAATTGGGGACACACTGGATAAACTGGCGGCAAAACATGTTCAGATTTATGCCTGTGGCGCGTGTTCGCGTGCCCGAGCCGTCACCGAAGCCGACTTGAGCAACTACGGCGCGAAGTTCGGGAATCCGACTATCTTTGTATCGTTGGTTGAATGGGCCGACCACATCATTACGGAATAAAGCGGGGGCCATGAAGAATCTGGGCATTCTTCTCTCCGGCCGGGGAACAAATTTTGTCGCGATCGCAGACGCCGTCGACGCCAAACAAATTCCCGGCGCTCATATCGCTGTGGTGATTTCGAATCGCCCCGATGCGCCGGGCATCCAAACCGCCCGGAAGCGAGGACTAACGGCGCTCGTCATTCCTTCCAAGGGCAAAGATCGCGAAGGGCATGATCGCGAAGTTGTAACCGCGTTGAAAGAGCACAATGTTGACTTGATCTGCCTTGCCGGATACATGCGACTGCTCTCGCCCTGGTTTGTGCGGCAGTTTCCACGGCGAATTCTGAACATCCATCCTTCTCTGCTTCCCGCATTTCCCGGTCTGGAAGCTCAAGAGCAAGCCTTGGCTTATGGAGTCAAGGTCAGTGGTTGCACCGTGCATTTTGTGGACGAGGAACTCGATCACGGTCCCATCATCGTGCAGAAGGCAGTCGAAGTCCTCGACTCCGACGACGAACACACGCTCGCTGAGAGAATCCTTGAACAAGAACACATCGCGTATAGCGAAGCGATCAGGATTGTGCTGGAGGGGAAGTTTGAGATCGTCGGGCGAAGGCTTGGCGCAAAACAAAGTCAAAAATCAGACCTGACGCACCTTACATAATCAGCTCATTCGCCTGCCTCGCGATCGGGTGCTGCATGACTTCGAGTTCGTTCTTCACCAGGTTCAAGCCGTACACGCACTCTTCAAATTTTTGTGAGAGCTGGGCAAAAAGCGGCGCTACTTTGGCATACTCAAAGAATTCGAACTTGGAAACGATGTAGTAACTTTCTTTTCCAGCCTTCACCCACTCGACATAATTTTCCAGGCGCTGCCGGCGCAGGCGATGATGGTTGATGCTCTCCGGGAACATGCCGGCAAAAAACAGCGTGTAATCGCCGATGTGTTTGCGGACCTGTCGCTCACGATCAAAAGATGGCGCTGGACCGTAGATAGGATCGGATTCCAGGAGCATCTCGCCGACGTCGCCCAGCGGTTTCCCCGCGGCATTGCGGATCTTCAAAAGCTGATCCGCGTCGCAGAACTCCGAAAGCAGCTGCGCGACGTAACCAATTACTTCGGGATCGCGAATGCCAATCTCTTGCGCGTAATGCCGCCCAACCAGTTCTAGGAACAGCTTTCGCAGCGGATGTGTTTCCGGAATCATGGGCCCCCCACTTCCTCGCATCAACGTCGCTTCTGCGTGTCTCTTATCCTATCGGAGCACGCCATTGAGCAAATTAGATACCGCACTTCCAAAACTCATACAAGTCACTATCGTGCCCCTGTCATTACTTAGAACACAGCCATGGATGCGGCGTTTCGCGTGTTTTATTGGCAATCGATATGATTGGCTGCTAATGTACTCACCTTCCATTAGTCAAGGCGATGGGAGGCATTTAAATTTTTCATCGACTTCCTGGTAGGCGCGCTCAGATGAAAGCAGCGGGAAAAGGAGGCATAGAAACATGGAACGGACAAACTTCTCCAGCGGAACACCATGGGAGCCCGTCGTTGGTTACTCGCGTGCGGTAAAACTGGGATCACACATTTACGTTTCTGGGACAACCGCAACCGGCCCCGACGGCAAACTGATCGGGGGCGACGCCTACGCACAAGCCGTGCAAACGCTGAAGAATATCGAGGCTGTGCTCGCTCGCGCGGGCGCCTCGCTCAAAGACGTCGTGCGCACGCGTATGTTTGTCATCAACATCGCCGATTGGGAAAAGGTCGGCAAGGCGCATGGCGAGTTCTTCGGAGAAATTCGTCCCGCGACTAGCATGCTAGGAATTAGCGCCTTGGTTTCTCCAGAGATGTTGGTTGAAATTGAGGCGGAGGCAATCGTCGAGTAGGGTGGCCCGGGAGTTAGTGATCCTCGTTCCGAGCAAATGATAGCGGGAGCAGGTGGTATGACCGTGCTCCCGCCGATGATCCATAGGGCCGACTAGTGGCGTTTTTTCTTCTTCGCCGCCTTTTTCTTCGAAGCTTTTTTGGCTGGCTTCTTTGAAGCTTTCTTGGCCGCCTTTTTCTTGGCTGGTTTTTTGGCCGCTTTTTTCTTCGCTGCTTTCTTTTTGGCAGGCGCTTTCTTCTTCGGCTTGGCTGCGGCTTTCTTCGGCTTGGCAGCGGCTTTCTTCGGCGGCGGAGCGCTTCCACCACCACCCGCGCTCATCGGCTCTGGCTCCGGCTCAGGCTCCGGCTCGGAAAGTTCGTCCTCTTCTTCCTCTACCACGACGGTCGGTTCTTCTTCTTCCTCTTCTTCCTCGTCGAAGTCTTCCTCAACCGATTCGCCGAAGGCGCTGCTGTCACCGTACTCATCGGTCTCATCATCTCGACCGTATAACGTGGGGTCTTCGAAACGCATATCTCCTCCTGCGGATTGTGGGCCAGGCGCGAGAATTGACGCGTCGGCCAGGGAATTAGGACAACTTGCGAAACGTCCCTGCTCTACGTAACGGCGGGCGATTATAGCATGGCAGTTTCACGGGCAGTATCATGCATTCTCCCGAGATTTGCGAGCAAATTCATATCGCGCCGGCGCAAAGAGCTCGCAAAATGAGAAAAGTGGGAGAGAACCAAAAGCGAAAGGAAATCGATTGCAGAAGTAAGAAGGCGGATAGCAGAAGTGGCAGCGAGCCGAAAACGATGCCGCATTTGCGCTCGCCCTGTCATTCGGTCGCGAGACGCCGCAAACAAATAGCTTGCTCGATCCCTCTTTGCCAAAGCCCGCCATCGCCGGGAACAAGAAAATCGATGCCGAGCATATATGGCTCAGAAAAGGATGTTATTCATACGCGAGAGCGTCAATCGGATCCTTCTGGGCGGCTTTGACTGCGGGATAGAGTGCGCCGGCGATGGCTCCCAGGATGGCGATCAGTGTGGCTTTGGCAATCCAGCCAGCATCAACAATGACCGGCAGCAATGGCAATTTATGGGTGATTCCCTGTCGCGCGATGAGGCTCACAGCGATTCCCAGGACGATTCCAGCGAGCGCAAGCACCAGGGTTTCTCGAAGCACTACGTTAACGATGTACAGCTTCGAGGCACCCATGGCCTTCAGAATGCCAATCTCGCGGGTCCGCTCCATGACCGCCGTATACATCGCCTGAAAGATCACGATGAAACCGACAATCACCGAGATTCCAACCACGACGTCGATAAAGCTGGAGAGGCCGGGATAATTGCTCGGCGTCATCATTCCTAAATAGGCTTCCATCGGCTGCACGACATAACGCTCCATGCCGGGCAATGCCTTGATTTCATTCACCACCGTCTCGGCATTGGCCGGATTGTCGAGCTTGAGGTAGAAAATCGAGGCCCGATCCTTGGCGCCGGTGAGATCCTGTAATGTGCTGATAGGAATGAACTTGCGTCCGCCCTTGCCATGCTCGACAATGCCCGAGACGCGAAACTTCGTATTGAGGATGTCGATTGTATCTCCCACCTTAACGTGCTTGTAGCGAGCGTAAAGGTCATCCACTAGGGCCTCGTTCGGACCCTTGAAAGGCCCTCCTTCCACATAGTGAAAGGGGCCGGAGAGGCCTTGATAGCTCGGCAGGTCGATGCCAGCGACAATCTCGATCGAGCCACTGGTGGCAATCTGAGTCAGAACCGGGGCAACGCCCGTGACGTGGGGCAACTTGCCCAGCACGTCTCCGATCTTGATCGGCATGGGGGCGCTGGTCAGTCCCGATATGAACGACGATCCAGGCGGCAGAACGATGACGTCTGCTCCGATTCCGGCGGAAGCTGAGCGTGAATGCTCGACCTGGCCAAGCGACAGACCCACAATCAGCAGGATCAACGTGACTTCGAGCGCAACGGCCACAATACTGATCGCGGAGCGGATCGGCCGATGCACCAGGTTTCCGACGATCATCTGATTCATCATGTTGTTAGCCTATCGTGCCACACCGCGAAACTAGTTGCTCGATTCCGGTGTCGCGCTGGCCACGTCCGCGCCTGAAATCCCCGGGTGTTTCGAGCTTAAATGAACGATCTCGGCTCCGGCTGGCTGTTCCAGCGAGAATTGGTCGTTGGTGAGAGGAACGTTCAGGTCCAGCTTAAGAATGTTGAGCGTGACGTCATAGTTCTCGCGGGGGCGCTCGATTTCAATGGTCGAGGGGAACTGGGTGCCATTGAAGTCCTTATAGTTCTGGTAATGAGCATCCGTGGCGACATTCCCTTGCAGATCGTAGATGCGAACGCGGTGCGGGAGCAGATCGGTCCGGCTGAACTCGATACGCCGGTCCAGGTGACAAGCCTGAGCCTGACATTCGATGACCAGGATTTCGTAGTCGGGCTGCTCAACCCTCCGCCTTTTCGAATCCAGTACAACCTCATATCCATTGTCCAGCACAGGAATTTCGCAGACGGGTTGGACGGGACAGTCGGGACCGATTTCGCGCGGCAACAAAGCCTCATACACATACTTCGGCCGCATATTTTCCATTCGCTTGTCCGGCTGATAGCTCGTCTCGTTATCGGGGCCGACGAAGAACTTATTCTTGGGCGGAATCCACAGTTTGAATTCTTTGCCGTCACTCACCATGTCGAATGCGGTATTTCGAACCACCGGCATCAGACCCCTCATGCGGAGCATGTCAGGCTTGCGCGCCAGTACGTAGCCTCGGATCGCCGTGTAGTCGGTAATGCGGCCAGTTTTAGGATCACCAGCCGAGGCGTTGATATCCACCGTAGCCTGCATGGACCGGATCTTTTCCGCCTGGCTGTTGATGTAGGCGACAAGCTCCTGTTGGCTCTCTGACTTGAGAGGGGCGTTCGAAAATTGCCGGTCAGACTGCCGGGTACGGAACAGGCACCCTCCGAGCGGAATTGTGAAGGCCAGCAGGCAAACTGACGCAAACCACCGAAAATGAAGACGAAGCATTCCTATCCTGAGACCTGGAAGAGTCGGCAATAAGCTATGTGATTAGTATACGGCAGCCAAGGTTGCAGAGGATTAACGCAGGCCGAGCGCATGCCGATAAGCCACCACATTGCGATTATGCTCCTCCAGAGTGGTGGCAAAACGATGGTGTCCATTGCCATCGCTAACAAAATAAAGAAACTTGGTCTCCTCTGGATGCAACGCGGCCTGCAGTGCGCTTCGCCCCGGATTAGCGATCGGCCCGGGTGGCAAACCGGGGAACCGATACGTGTTGTAGCGAGAGTTCACCCCCAGGTCTGCATGGTGCAAACTCCCCTGATAGGTTCCGGTCAACTGCTCGGCATAGATGACGCTGGGGTCGGCATCGAGGGCCATTCCATGAGCCAGTCGATTGTAGTAGACGCTCGCCACTCGGGCCCTCTCCTCAGGCGCTGCTGTTTCTTTCTCGACGATCGAGGCCATGGTGACGATCTTGGGCACATCCACATTTAAGCCTAACGGCAGCAGGCCGATTTCGTGCGCTACCTGGCGGAATTGCTGCACCATCATTCCGGCCATTTCCTCCAGGCTCTGGGTGCGGGTGAACTGGTAGGTGTTGGGGAACAGATAGCCCTCAAGCGATGTGGCGTTGGGAGCGACGTCGGAGATCAGTTCCGTTTTGCTTTCTGCTATGTGGAGAAAATCAGCGGCCGAGCACAAGCCCGCGTCTTCCATCGCCTTGGCGATGTCAAACATCGTGAACCCTTCCGGAATCGTGACCGAGTGGAAGTAGATGTCACCGGCGGCAATCCGGCCATAGACCTGTGGCATCGTGGCTTCATGTTCGAAGAGGTATTCGCCCGCTTTCAGCTTGTGCCTGCGGTGGGTGGAGTTCCAGATGCGGAAAATCAGCTCGCTGCGAATCACGCCTGCTTTTTTCAACTCGGAAGCGATCCGGCGAGTGGAATATCCAGGCCGCAACATGACGAATTTCTGCCCGGCGGGTTGCACTGGAACATACACCTGCCAGGCCGCAAATCCCGCCGCGGCAACTGCCACCAAAAGGACAATTGTGATCAGAAAACGCAAGGCTTAGTTTAGATGCTCGCTCCAGAATGCAGCAAAGCACGTACGGAGGGAAGCTGACGAGGGTAACGGGAAGTCAGAAGTCAGAACGCAAAGTAAAAACTGATCCAGACCCCAAAGCGGGTCGTTTGCGCCGAGTGGTCGTACTTCTGCAATCTGATTTCTACTTCCCCAATCTGCAATCTGACTTCTGCCTTATTTGGGAGGTTTTACTTCTCCAATCTTGGCGCTCTAGCTCAACCAGATCCTTCGGCTCGCCTACGCTTGCTCAGGATTCGGCTGCAGGCCGTAGTCTCGCTTCGCTCGACTGACTCACGCCCGCAAAACGCCTCAACTTCTTCAATCTGACTTTTGACTTCTGACTTGCCTTTCTATTCTCCCAGCCAATCGGCATAGGGCTTCATCGACTCGACGTGGTCGAAAACAATCTTGATTGCGCCGGTGATTGGGATTGCCAGCACTAGCCCGACCGCGCCCCATAGCGCCCCCCAGAAAAGCAACGCAATCGTCACCGCCAGCGGATTCAATCTCAGGCGCTTTCCCAGCAGCTTCGGATACAGGACGTTCAGTGCGATCAGATGCAGCACCAGTACGCTAAGTACGACGAGAATCAGGTCCCCAGCTTCCAGCTGGCCAATGCCGACCATCACTGGAGGAATCATCGCGAGAACCACACCGAGGTAGGGCACAAGGCTCAAAAATCCGCTCAGGAAACCGACGAAGTAGAAGAACGGCACATGCAGCAAGCCGAAAACACCCACGCTGATCGCTGAAATCAGCAGGCCGATCAACAAGTTCCCCACGATAAAGCTTTGCAACATCTTTCCGATCAGCCCCAATGTGACAAACGCAATATGGCGATGGTGCAACGGAAACAACATGACGGTCGCCGATCGAGCATGGCTGTGCCATGTCAGCAGAAAATATGCCAGAAACGGAACGAACGAAGCGGCGAGAAGAATGTCGGTCAGTGTGCCGGCGCCGTGGGTAAGAACGTCAGACCAGCTGCTCACCTGCCGCACCGGAACAACCTTTGTCCCTTCCGGTTCGGGCTCCTCGACCGCCTCCCCCGTCTTCTCAATCTTCTCGGCCTGCTGGCGAAATGGCTGCAGCATGGAGCGGATCTTCTCCGAGTACTTCGGAACCGTGTCGGCAAAGACAAAGGCCTCGGTGTAGGAGACGGCGGTGATCCCATAGAGCACCGCCAGGAACAGAGCCATGCTGCTGAAAGCCGCCAGGCCACGGGGCATTCGCATGCTCTCAAGCGCCTGCACCACCGGAGACAGCATGAAACTGAGCAGAATGCCGAAGAACAACACGGCGAAAACCAGCTCGCCGTAATATGCGAACAGAATAATCAGGAAAACGCCAAGCAGGGTCAGCGACCAGTGGTGGGGCCGGGTTTGCGTAGTCGTCTCCATCCGGCTACTGGTCATCATTCTGCATCAGCCATCCCCGAATTGCACCAAGGAAACGAGGGAGATGTAGAAGTCAGAAGTCAGATTGAAGAAGTTGAGTCGTTCTGCGGGCGTGGGTCAGTCGAGCGAGCGAGACTACGGGAGCCAATCCTGAGCAAGCGTAGCGAGTCGAAGGATCTGGTTGAGTCAGAGCGCCGAAGTCAGATTGGAGAAGTAAAACCTCACAAATTCGACGTAAGAGTAATCACGATGCCGATCCCGCCTTCTGACTTCTAACTCTTGCCTTGATTTGACTTCTGGCTTCTACCTTCGCAATGATCGCTGCATGCAGCCCATGCGGCGTGTGCTCGCCCTCGATGTAGGCTCGAAGCGAATCGGGGTCGCGGTCTCGGACCCGCTCGGCATCACCGCACAGGGCCTCGACACCATCCAGCGACAGAACAAGCGGCGCGACTTGGTGGCATTGGCTGATGTCGCAAGGCGTTACGAAGTTGGTGAGATCGTGGTCGGCCTGCCTCTCCGACTGAGCGGGGCCGAGGGAACGCAATCCGAAAAAATGCGCCACTTTGCCGACGAACTCAAAGCGCATCTTGGAGTACCCGTCCATCTGTGGGACGAACGCTGGACCTCAACCGAAGCCAACCGCCTGCTTCGGGAAACAAATCTCTCCATCGAAAAACGCGCCAAGGCCGTCGATCGCATGGCTGCCGTTCTGATTCTGCAGTCGTGGCTGGAAGCTCACCAGACGGGGCCGAGCGAAAACACAGATTAGGGGAGTCGCGGAGCAGACCGGTTTTACTTCTTCAATCTGACTTCTGACTTTCGGCTTGGGTTACGAGGCTAGTTCGCCGATTTCGGGCAGCCGAAGGTTGCACTTGGTGAGGGCCTTGCTCAATGCCTGTTCAATCAGGCTCTCTGCGCAGTTCCGCGAGATCGCCATTTCGCTCACCAATAGATAGCGGGCGCGTTCCAGCATCTTTTTTTCCCGGAAGGACAACGATTTTTCCTGCGCCAGTACCAGCAGGCTTTTCAGCACCATGGCAACGTCTGCGAGCGCTCCGGTGCGCATGCGCTCGGAGTTCTCTTTGAACCGGTCCTTCCAGTCGGCCGCACTGGCGCATTCGCCCGAAGACAAATACTCAACAATCTTTTGCACCTCGCCGTTGCGCACAACCGGGCGGATTCCCACGCTGACGACATTGTGGAAGGGTACCCTGACCTTCAGGTTGCTGGCAGAAATGCTAAGTACGTAGAACTTCTGAATCTGAGAACCGATCGTCAGGCTGGCTATCTGTTCGACGATTCCAACACCATGATTGGGATAGACGACCTTGTCGCCGATGTGGAAAACGTGGTCGATACTCATGGAGGGGGCCCGCCCACGGGGCGAAAGACACCTCCAGTCTAGCTGAGAGACCCTCCCGAGGCAATCGGGGGAGGGGTCGGCATAGTTCCGCAGGCCATGGCTTTTGGCTAGGGGCGGAGATTCTGGCGAAAGACCAAGATATAGATCCTTCTATCTTATTGATTTGTAAGCAAACTTTTAATCGGACTCCGCTGTCAGGCACAGACTCACATGCGCGTCGGGGGCTCGGGGAGATCCGCTCCTGGCACGTACGCTTTCAGGAACTCAATGGACCATTGCGGGAGGATCCCAAATCGGGTCAAACTCGCCGGAATCACCACCGCGTCTCCCTTGGCGAAGGTAACCGGAGCAAGCCCCGGCGCCTCCACGATTCCGCATCCCTCCAGCACAACCAGGATTTGAGCCGAATTCTTGCCGGACTCGTCTGCCGTCCCAAACTCGTACGGCCCCTGCAGTTCCAAGAGATCTACGACGAAGTAGGGCGCGGCAACCATCGACGATCGTCGATTTAACGCGTCCGAAGTTGACGAGTTTCGATTTCCGCCGCTCAAGCTGACCGGAGCCGGCCGGATCACCTTGCCCGAGGCGACTCGCTCCTTCACCGAAGCGAGCCCGCGCTCCAGATGAAGCGGTCGCGGTCGCCCATAATCGTAAAGCCGGTACGTCGTATCCGACTGCTGCTGTGTCTCAACCAGCACCGAGCCTGGGCCCATGGTATGGACGGTCCCGCCTGCCACATAGATCATCTCGCCCGGGTAGACGTTGACCCAGTTCAGCATCTCTTCGGCGCGGTTCTGGTGGAT